>NZ_JBRKNU010000002.1:0-419142 GCF_053010225.1 Streptococcus sp. Z556 | reverse complement strand
CTATAGCTATGGTCAGGGTCGAGCTAGCTATCTCAACAACCAAACAGGTGACAGCTATAACTACTTGACTAACCAGTCAGGCTCTGTGACAGGCTTGACCAAGGATGGACAAGCCGTCGCGTCCAGTCACTATAACCTCTATGGAGCAAGAAAGACAAGCACAGACACGACAGGGAATCCATTCGCCTATAACGGTGAAGCTCGCGACGATACCGGACTTGACTATTTACGCGCAAGGTATTATGATAGTCAGGGAGGTACTTTCTTAAGCGAGGATAGCTACCCAGGTGAGGCGACGGATCCTCTCAGCCAGAACCGCTACAGCTATGTGCAGAACAACCCCGTTAACTATACCGACCCAAGTGGGAACTTCTGGAACAGTATCAAAAAAGGCTGGAACTATGTTAAGTCAGGTCTTAATTGGGCTGGCAGACAAATTAGTAGAGGCGTTAGTTGGGCTGGCAGACAAATTAGTAGAGGCGTTAATTGGGTTGGCAGACAGATTAGTAGAGGCGTTAACTGGGTTGGCAGACAGATTGATAGAGGCATTAACTGGGTTGGTAGACAGATTGATAGAGGTGTTAACTGGGTTGGCAGACAGTGGAATAAGGTTCAAACAGCCTACAATAGTGCCAGTGACTATGTACAACAGAAATACCAACAAGCGGCAGCACAGATAGAGGCTAAGCGCCAACAAGTGGTTCGGTCTGCCTATGCGCTGGCAACAGGCTTGAGCTCTTCCCCAACCATCCGAGAAGGTATGAATCTCCTTCGAAACTGGGGTACAGCCTTGCAGAACACCTTAAAACATGTCTGTACAACAGCTGAACGAGTCAAGAATCAAGTCGTTGATTTCGTGAAAAATGTCGACTGGAAGAAGGTTGCCGTAACTGCGGGAGCTATCGGTGTCGGTATTGCTCTTACCGTAGCGACTGGAGGTCTTGGAGCCCCTGTAGCGATGGCTATCGGTGGTGCAGCCTCTGGAGCAATCATCTCAGGATATGATGCCTATAGTTCTGGTCAACGTGGTTGGGAATTGGTTGGTTCGATTGCCAAAGGAGCAGGAACAGGTGCAATCTCAGGTCTTATTGGTGGCCAATTGATGGGAGCAGGAGCTGGTCTAGCAACCAATGTGACCCAAAATATTGGCAATCAAGCAGTTCGACAAGTTGCCAAGATTGGAGTGGAATCTGCGGTTGAGACTGCGATTGACACAGGTATTGATTTGGCCACAGGAAATAAGATTACTGGCCAAACAGTCGCCATGAACTTTGCCTTTAACACCTTTACCAACGGAGCAGGTAGTGTGTCTCCTAAGAAGGCTCCTAAGGCTGATGTGGTGACGACGAAGCCTACGGATGGACGTATACCAATGACAGTAGAGAATCTCCAAATGTTTGCGGAGAAGCCTAAGGCTAAGTCTTCTGATATTGTTCAAGGAAATAAAAGCTGGGCTACAGGTACACGACCACCTAATTTATCACCAGAAGGGGCTGGAAGAAAAGGTGCTTTTAATGAGGCAAAAAGACATAGTGGGATTCCCACTAGTCAAAGTCCTGACAGGGTAGAACCGAATTTTGATAGAAGAGGTCGTAGACAGCCGGGTAGAACTTATGAATTTGATCAAATTCAAAATGGTAGAAAGAATACTATAACTATCAGAGATGATGCTGGAGAACATATTTATCTGGATGACCCGTATCAGAACAGAGGACCTCACTTTAATGATATGGAAGGGAATCACTATGATTATTAGGAAAGAAATTGATGTAAAAACTTTACCTTTTGATTTGATGACAAATCAAAGGATAAATGCTATACGTTGGGAGATTGTTGGTGACTATAGAAGAAGGGAGGAGTATTTACAACATTTGATTTCGCAATTATATGACTATTCAACTAAAAATAATTTTGATCTATACTTAGTATTAGGGGATGATTGCTTTAATGATAATAGTAGGATAATCCAATATTATAAACTTTGGAAATTGCTAAAAAACCAACACCTAGAGGTTAGGAATGCAATTTATTCTGATGAGATTATGATCACGAAGAATAATAAAGTAAAATTTTTTGGTGGAATTCAAATATTAGATAGAGAATCTGTTCCAGACATTGTTTCAATCTTGATAGCAAAACTAACAGCTCATTTATTATTGTTACCAGAGGGACTTAAAATTACAACTTTTTTACAGTCAGGTTTTTCAAAGACAATAGCTGAAAATAGCGAGTATATTGAGAATGTGGTCAGTAGTGGTGGAATAGTGTTATTCCGTGAAGGATACTTTGACGATAGGAACACAGGTTTTATAGGATTTGGAAGATTGCCCTTAATTACTAAAGATTTATTCGGAAAATCTGAAATAGATTAAATATCATTTCATTGAATATGGATATTCTCGACTATTAATTAACATTAAAAAATCTCTTGAAGAATTTCTTCAGGAGATTTTACTTATGGCTCACTATAAAGTTTACTTCTAGCTGACTATATTGATACCAACATCGCTTCTGAGAAGAACTCAGAAAAGCTAGCTACCTCAACAACCAAACAGATCACAGCTACAACTACTTGACTAACCAATCAGACTCTGTGACAGGCTTGACCAAGGATGGACAAGCCGTCGCCTCAACTAGCTATCATCTCTATGGAGCAAGAAAGACAAGGACAGACACGATAGGTCATCCCTTTGCCTATAACGGCGAAGCTCGCGACGATACTGGACTTGACTATTCAAGATAGGGTTACCTCTATGAAGGTATCCCTATTTTTTTGACTGTGAATGAATTGAAGTGATGGGATTACACAGAGTTAGAATTTCTTTTTGCTTTGACTGAGATACATGAGTATAGATTTGTGTGACTGAGATAGAACTATGTCCAAGAATTTGTTGAATGTATCGAATATCTACATCATTATCTAGAAGCATTGTTGCGAAACTATGTCTAAACATATGGGGGGTAATAGGTGTAGTTAAGTTATGTTGTTTAACAAGGGTATTTAGAATTAAACGTACACTTTGCTCTGACAATGGTTTGAAAGAATATTTTCCAGAGAATAGGTAGTCACTGGATTGAAAGCAGTAGTTATTTATATATGTTTCTAGTAAGCTAAATGTTATTTGATCTCCTAAAAATAGGATACGTTCTTTCTTACCTTTTCCCATAATATGGAGAGTCCTATTTGAAAGATTAATATTTTTAAGATGAATATGACAAAGTTCGGAAATCCTAATACCAGTTGAAAGCAATAGGGAAATGATCAGCAAATTTCTTTCAGCTTTTTGTTTTTGATATTTAGTTTTTGAACAGGCAACTTTCTGTTCTAGATGTGAAAAAATACTTTTCAAAATATCATAAGGAATCGTTTTAGGTAATATTTTTTCCGTTCTAAATTGAAAACGTAATTGATTAAAAGGATTCTCATCAACTAAATTATGAAATTTTAAGTAGCTGTAAAACACCTTCAAACTAGCAATTTTGCGACGTAATGTATTAGATTTAATATTGGATTTCGTCAAATGTTCAACATAGGTTTCCACACTGCTGTAATTTGAATTGTAAAATTGCAAAAGATCATTTTTGTAGGCTCGAATCGTATGTGAACTTAAGCGTCTATGAGTTTCGCAGTGGTCTAAGAAAGTAGAAATAAGTGTATAATCCATGAATAACTCCTTTATCAATAATCATGCTATTATAAACTTATTTGGATGCTTTGTATAGTGATAATAAATTGTTATCGGTAGGAGAAAAAATGAACTTTACTGACTATAAAAGTGAAATAGCTAATATTGTGGATAAATTAAGAAAAAATCAAATAGCTGTATTTTGTGGAGCAGGAGCCACATATGATTTCACAGGTAAATCGTGGAAAGATTTATTCGAATCAGAATTTGAAATTAACGATAAAGAAGAAACAAATTTTTATAAGTTTGCCCAGTTTTACGAACTCCATATGAGTAGATCTTATTTAGAAACCAATATTTCAAACGCCTTCTCCAAAAAAGTTACAACAACAAATTATTCAAAACATATTAAAGCATTATTGCAATTACCAATAACTGAATTTTGGACTACCAATTTTGATACCGTCATCGAATCTATGATTGAAAACGAGACACAGTTGATTCCGTCAGTTATCTACAATAGTGAAAATTTAGTAAAAATAAATGAAAATAAAAAATACAAAGTCTTTAAAATGAATGGATCTTTGACAGATACAAAATCCATGGTTATTACAGAAAATGACTATAATAAGTATTTAGTTGAGCAACAAGTATTATTTGAACAGCTAAAACGTGAACTAATACTAAATTCGTTTATTTTTATAGGTTATAGCTTTTCTGATAACTTAGTATTGAATTGTTTATCTGAGATAAAAAGAAGTCTTCCACATTTGAATAATTTCCATTATCGTGTAGCTGTTAAAGATACTGAACATCCTGAATTTGAGAAAATTGAAAAGAGATATTTTGAAAACAGTTATAATATAAAGACTATATATGTAGATGATTTCAATGAAATTGATGATTTTCTACACCATTTACATCAGCTTTATAAAGAAAAAAATATTTTTATTTCAGGATCTTTTAGAGATTTTTCTACTGAAGAAGAAAATTATGCTAATAAGCTTTGCAAGGCGCTTGTTGAGAAACTACTTGATAATGGTTATAATATTTATAGTGGAGATGGTAAGAGATTAGGTTCCTATATTATTTCCAATTCTGCAAGAAAATTAATGGGATTGAGCGAACAATATATTCATAACAAACTTACCATTATGCCATACATTGATCACACATTTAAACATAAACCTGCTAAAGACGAGGAAAGAGTATCCCTTATTGAAAAAATGATATCTAATTGTTCAACTAGTATATTTTTATATGGTCAATCTGAAGAGGGAACTCATAGTGAAGGTGTGCTTACAGAATTTCAAGTTTCGCAAGATAATGGACTCAATGTGATTCCATTAGTATCAACAGGTTTCTCAGCTGAAAAAATTTTTACTACTTTAAAGGAAAATAATCTCCCCTATTATTTGGAACGATATGAGAATAAACTAAATAGTAATGATATAGAAGACATTACTTCTACTGTTATTGAGATTCTTAAAGAAATAAATAGAAAACCCTAAGGGGTTGGGCAAAAAGTCTTTAAAACCAGAAAAACGCATAATATCAAGCCTTGAAAAACGTTGATACTATGCGTTTTATTGTGGGAGGATTTACTTCATTGTCTGCGGAAATTGACTTTTTGCCCAGCCTCTTATTTATAAAATGAATTTAGCAGTAAAAGAGATAAATTTTCTAAAATTTGTAGTTCCCTTAAATCTGTATTGATATTTAACTTTGTGAATGAATATAATTTTTCAAAGCCAAAATAATAGTAACTAGGAATTTGAGAGAAATCCTTCGTCGATTTAATATACGTATAAAGTAAATATAGTATTGTCATTTTAGAATTGTAATTACTTCTATCCATAGATAAATATAGAATAATTATTTCGGTTATATAGTTGTCTTGACAATTATTTGCATAATATTGGAATGTCTTATCGTATGTTTTCGTCAATAAATCATCTGTGATTTTTGAAACAATGTGATATGCAGTAAATATGCTTTCATCACTATTAGAAATAAATTTACATACAAATTCTAAAAGAAATTGAAAGTTTTTGGGGATTTGATTAATAGGCATATTGTAAAATATTGGGAATATAGATACCTCATTCTTTAATTTACGTTGCCATAGAATATTTAATTCTCTGTTGCAGTAATCTCCTTTTTGGAAACTTTCACTTATAATTATAACAGCATATTTAATGTTACTGCCGCCTGCTCCATTCTTTAAGTTGACATCGAATCTATTGTCACCTAAAAAAATGTCTTTTCTGTCATACCAAACCTCAAATCCAAAACTTAATAGATGATTTAATATTTTTTCGGCAATTGTCTCTCTATCCTTTATACTGAAACATAGAAAAATCACATTTAAACCTCCTACCGATAACAATTTATTATCACTAGTATACCATAGATTCATATCTCCAATATGTTTTCGATTGTAGTTTTCTTACTTTTTTATATTCTTAAAGACTTTTTGAACAGCTTCATAGTACTTTTTCTTCAATAACTAAATATGTGGAATTCTGTCTATCGGCAACAATGCACCAAAAATGGTGCATTTGTCTTTTTTGTGCTATAATAGAAATAAATAAAAGGAGGAGTTACATGATTGGAGAAAATATAAAAACGTTACGCAAAAAACATAAATTAACGCAGCCTGAGTTTGCAAAGATCATTGGTATCTCTAGAAATAGTCTGAGTCGTTATGAAAATGGGACAAGTCGAGTTTCGACAGAATTAATAGATCGTATCTGCAAGAAATTTAATGTTTCTTATATCGATATCGTAGGGGAGGAAAAAATGCTCACACCAGTAGAAGATTATCAGTTAACTCTGAAAATTGAAGTGATTAAAGAACGAGGGGCGAATATCTTAGCGCAACTTTATCGTTTTCAAGATGTACAAGGAATTGCATTTGACGATACTTCTAATCCTTGGGTACTAATGAGCGATGATCTTTCTGATTTGATTAACACGAAGATTTATCTTGTTGCAACTTTTGAGGATGTGGAGCGGTATAATGGCTATTTAGATGGCATTGAACGTATGCTAGAACTAGCTAGTCATCTAGTGGTGGCTTAATGAAACTAGAAGAATTTAGTCAAGATGATTTTGAACGAGCATCCGAACGACTCGTTCGTTCTTTAACTCGTGGAAAAACAAGCTCATCTCATCCTAAGGCTATTTTGCTCGGTGGACAGAGTGGTGCTGGTAAGACAACGATTCATCGTGTGAAACAAAGGGAATTTCAAGGCAATATCATTATCATTGATGGAGATAGTTATCGCTCTTTTCATCCGAACTACCTTGGCTTACAGGAAAAGTATGGAAAAGATAGTGTGGATTATACCAAAGTATTTGCGGGCCAAATGGTTGAATATCTAGTAGATGAATTGAGTAAACAAGGTTATCATTTGTTAATCGAGGGCACCTTGAGAACAACAGAAGTTCCTAGAAAAACGGCACAATTATTGATAACTAAAGGATATCAAGTCTCACTTGCACTAATTGCGACCAAACCAGAATTGTCCTATCTCAGTACCTTGATACGTTATGAAGAGCTCCATGCTATAGACCCTAGTCAAGCGAGAGCGACTCCCAAAGAGCACCATGATGGAATTGTAGAAGATTTAGTTGATAACTTATGGGAGTTGGAAAAGGATAAACTTTTTAATCAAATTCAAATTTTTCAAAGAGATCAATCGTGTGTTTATGATTCGGAAGTAGATCAAATCTCAGCAGCAGAAGTTTTACAAGAATGCCTCTTCGGAAAATGGAGTAAGGTGGAGGAAGAGATGTTGAAGATGGGACAGGAACGGTTGAGAGAGCTGGAGGAAAATTGATAAGTGACGAAGGGCTAATTTATGAGTGCATTAAAAAAGTAATTTATTTTTGTACCAGATTTAACTACTCATAATCTATGGGAATTGGTTGAACAGTATAAAACAGGTAAATTAAGAGACTATGAATAGGTAAAGATAACATTTTGTTTTAGAAGATACCATTCTAGCTGCGAAAGAAGGTAGGATTCAGGAATTGGTGGATAAATATTTTGGGTAGGAGAGTAGTTGATTGTAATTGAAGCATACGAAATTGTACAAAGGTTTTTCGTATTTAAAACATGAAGTGAATAGAAAAAGAGATCAAGTTAATTCTTGACCTCAAATACTAAAAAATAATTTAAGTACTTTTAATTTGTTAACTATTGTAGTAATCAGTATATAAAATAATTACTTTGTTAAGTTATTCTTTTGAGATAAAATTTCAACCCCAACAATTTATTTTATTTGCGTATAAATTCTAATCAAATTAAGTTATCTGAAAAAGATAGTATTTTATAAGATAATTATTAGATAAAAAATGATATAATGATCATTATATAGAAAGAGAGCAGTAAGAGATTAAATGATGAAATCAATAAAAATTTGGTTGAAGTCTGTGAAAGAAAAGGGAATATTAAAGTATATATTGGAGATACTTCCTTCTATTCTCCTAACCCTTTTATCGTTTGTAGTTGTTCACAACGAAATGGTTAAATATATAAACGAGAATTTTAAAATTTTTCTAATTATCATTTTAATTTTATTGCTATTTAATTATATTAGTGAGGTAAATCGTGCAGTAGAAATTAACGACATTAGTTCAGACTGTGATGATAAAATCGCGGAAAAGAATGAAAAGCTTTTAAAGCTTGGTGATGAGTTAGAACAATTAAAACAGGCTTTGCAATCTTTGCCATATGATCTATTACATGATTTTAGTGATATATTAAAATTAGAAAATTCAGAACGTATAACATTTTATTTATATAAGGAAAATAAATTTATAAATATTGCTAGACATAGTAACAATTCGCACTTTGTAAAGACCCAATTTGGTAATACTTTTGAACCAAACGATAATTATATTTCTAAGTGTTTCCATAATGAAAACGATGATTTTTTTATGAGAGTTGCACTTCCAGATCCTGATACTAATTTTGATAGGTATTGTCAAGTAATGAGCAAAGACTTTAGTAATTTTGATAAAGAGGAGCTAAAAAAAGTTACAATGAAATCACGTTGTTACTTTGGTAAAAAAATATATGGATATGATAGAAATCCAATTGGGGTTTTAATGATTGAGAGCAAAAAACCAAACTTATCAATTATGATAGATGGCTCAAAAAAATTACTAAGTAGCAAAGAAGATTATAGCTTATTAAGTGACTTGATTGATCAAAAGTTTCAATTTATTTTACAAAGTATTCATAAAAATCTTCGTCATTACTATAAAGGAGTAGAATAAACATGAGTGTTAATGAGAAATTAAGAGATATCATAAGATATATTTTAATAAAATATCCTTATCCTTTTGATTTGAATAAGACAAGATTGACTAAACTTGTGTATTTAATAGATTGGAAAACGGCTCAAAAGCAAAAAAATGTTAGTTCAGGAATAAACTGGTACTTTGATAATTATGGTCCGTATGTTCCGGATGTTATGAAAGAAGCAGTTTCTGATGAACATGTTATAATTGATGAAGGGCTTTCTAATTATGGGGGAACTAGGTACACATTCCAAATAAAAGATTTAAATCTTAATGACATAATATATTTGGATGAACAGGAGAGAGAAATTATTGACGATGTAATAGAATCTACAAAGGATTTATCATTTAATAATTTTATAAATTATATTTACAACACTCCACCGGTTATTCAGACACCTCAGTATGAATTTTTAGATTTGGTAAAGATTGCATCAGAATCAGTTAATCACTAATAATTTAATTATTTTATTCAGTAAAAAATTTAATCCATGATAAAATTGAATGTAACATTAAAATATAAATATTGTGTGTTTGATGAGTTCTAATAAATTGAAAGTTATTAAAAATAATTCTTTGGATAAAAAGAATGTAAAATTTGCTATTAAAAGCCCCATCAGATTAGTTTCTGGTGGGGCTTTTGGTGGGGAACCAACCAATTTTGATTGATTTTTAACCTTTTATAATAACCGAAAGTGCTGTTAAAACAACCATTTCACTTCAAATCATATTTATTAATCATTCCCACTCAACGGTTGCAGGTGGTTTACTTGTAATATCGTAGACGATACGGTTAACGTGGTCTACTTCGTTAACGATACGTACTGAGATCTTTTGAAGAACATCCCAAGGAATTTTGGCAAAGTCAGCTGTCATACCATCGATAGAAGTGATAGCACGGATAGCGATGGTGTAGTCGTAAGTACGTCCATCTCCCATAACACCTACTGAACGAACGCCTGTGTTGACAGTGAAATATTGCCAGATATCGCGGTCAAGACCAGCTTTAGCGATTTCTTCACGAAGGATAGCATCAGACTCACGGACAGTTTCTAGTTTTTCTTCAGTGATTTCACCCATGACACGGATGGCAAGACCTGGTCCTGGGAATGGTTGACGCCATACGATGTGGTCTGGCATACCAAGCTCTGTACCAAGGGCACGAACTTCGTCTTTATAAAGAGTGTTCAATGGTTCAATCAGTTCAAACTGCATGTCTTCTGGAAGACCACCCACGTTGTGGTGTGATTTGATGGTTTGAGCAGTATCTGTACCAGACTCAATCACGTCAGTATAAAGAGTTCCTTGAGCAAGGAATTTTACATCTTTTAGCTTACTTGCTTCGTCATCAAAGACATAAACAAACTCATTACCGATAATCTTCCGTTTTTGTTCAGGATCAGATACACCAGCAAGTTTATCAAGGAAACGTTTGGCTGCATCTGCTTTGACGATGTTCAATCCAAACTTACCACCAAGCATCTCCATAACTTGGTCTGCTTCCCCTTTACGAAGAAGACCGTGGTCTACAAAGATACAGATCAATTGATCGCCGATTGCTTTCTGGAGAAGAACGCCAACGACAGAAGAGTCAACACCACCAGATAGACCGAGAAGGACACGTTTATCACCGACTGTTTCACGTATTTTTTGAATCTGCATGTCGATGAAGTTATCCATTGACCAGTCGCCTTTTGCCTTACAGATATTAAGGGCAAAGTTGCGAAGGATATCATTTCCATAGACAGAATGGCGAACCTCTGGGTGGAATTGAATACCATAAATGTGCTTTTCTGGGTTTTCAATAGCTGCATAAGGACAGTCAGCAGAAGTACCAGTACGGACAAAGTCAGCAGGAATTTCTGTTACAGCATCGCCATGGCTCATCAAAACTATCTGTTCTTCAGGAGTCCCTTCAAAGAGGGCAGAAGGAGTGTGAGTAAGTGGGGATTGACCATACTCGCGGTTTCCAGCATCACCTGCTGGGACAACCTTACCTCCAAGTTTGTGGGTAAGAAGTTGCATACCATAGCAGATTCCCAAAATTGGAATACCAAGTTCAAAAATTTCTGGGTCAATATCAAATGAACCTTCTTCGTAAACAGAGTTTGGTCCACCTGAGAGAATGATCCCTACCGGGTTAATCGCACGAACCTCTGCTGCTGAAATCTTATGGCTTTTTAGCTCTGAAAAAACACCAATTTCACGGATACGGCGTGAAATTAGCTGGTTGTATTGGCTACCATAGTCCAGTACGATGATTTTTTCGACATCTTGCAAATCAGTTGAAATCTTGCTCATCATTTTCCTTTCTCAAAAGAAATATCTTTTTCAATATTCTATCACAAATAGGGGCGAATTACCAACTAAACAAGGCAAAGTTTGACTTTTTCTTAGCAAATACGGTACAATGGAGAAAATAAAGAAAAGAAGTGAGAATCATGTTACCAGCTTATATGAAAATCCACGATCAGATCAAGAAGGATATAGATGAGCATCATTGGAAAATCGGAGAGAGACTTCCAAGTGAGCGAGATTTAGCTGAACAGTTTCAAGTGAGCCGGATGACATTACGCCAGGCTATCTCTCTCTTAGTTGAGGAAGGAGTTTTGGAGCGTCGTGTAGGAAGTGGGACCTTTGTCTCTAGCACTCGTGTCCAAGAAAAAATGCGGGGCACCACTAGTTTTACGGAGATTGTCAAAGCCCAAGGGAAAGTTCCTTCTAGTCAGCTGATTTCCTATAGGAGAACCATTCCCAATGAGCAGGAAGTGGCAAAGCTAGGTATTTCACCAACTGAGAATATCATCCGTATGGAGCGAGTTCGGTATGCCGATCAAGTTCCACTAGTCTATGAAGTCGCATCCATTCCTGAAAAATTTATTAAGAATTTTAAAAAAGAAGAAGTAACCAGTCATTTCTTTCAGACCTTGCAAGAACATGGTTACCGAATTGGAAAATCCCAACAGACCATTTATGCGAGATTGGCTAAGGAAAAGATTGCTCACTATCTAGAAGTTGAAAAGGGGCATGCAATTTTAGCCTTGACTCAGGTTTCTTATCTCGATGATGGGACAGCTTTTGAATATGTCAAGAGTCAGTATGTGGGTGAACGTTTTGAATTTTATCTTGAAAACAACTAGTCTTAGAAGACTAGTTTTTCGTTTTTAAGAAGATTAGAATTGTCAAAACAATCTGCCTAGGCTTGATTTTATTCATTATTTACTATAAAATGAGAAGGAAAAACGTCAAACTTTTATATTGCAAATAGGAGAAAAAATGACAAAAACATTAAAACGTCCTGAGGTTCTTTCACCTGCTGGGACTTTAGAAAAACTGAAAGTAGCTGTTCAATATGGTGCGGACGCAGTCTTCATCGGTGGACAGGCCTATGGTCTTCGTAGCCGTGCTGGAAACTTTACCTTTGAGCAGATGGAAGAAGGTGTTCAGTTCGCTGCTAAGTACGGTGCCAAGGTCTATGTGGCTGCTAACATGGTTATGCACGAAGGAAATGAAGCTGGTGCAGGCGAATGGTTCCGTAAGTTGCGTGATATCGGGATTGCGGCAGTTATCGTGTCAGATCCGGCCTTGATCATGATTGCAGCAACCGAAGCACCAGGTCTTGAAATCCACCTTTCAACCCAAGCCAGTGCGACCAATTATGAAACTCTAGAGTTCTGGAAAGAACTTGGTCTAACTCGTGTGGTTTTGGCTCGTGAAGTTTCAATGGAAGAATTGGCAGAGATTCGCAAACGTACAGATGTTGAGATTGAGGCTTTTGTCCATGGAGCCATGTGTATTTCTTACTCAGGTCGCTGTACGCTATCAAACCACATGAGTATGCGTGATGCCAACCGTGGTGGTTGTTCACAGTCTTGCCGTTGGAAATACGATCTTTACGATATGCCTTTTGGTCAAGAACGTAAGAGTCTTAAAGGTGAAATCCCAGAAGAATTTTCAATGTCAGCCGTCGACATGTCCATGATTGACCATATCCCAGATATGATCGAAAACGGTGTAGACAGTCTCAAGATTGAAGGTCGTATGAAGTCTATCCACTATGTTTCAACTGTGACCAACTGTTACAAGGCGGCTGTAGATGCTTATCTTGAAAGTCCTGAGAAATTTGAAGCTATCAAACAAGACTTGGTGGACGAGATGTGGAAGGTTGCTCAACGTGAATTGGCAACAGGTTTCTACTATGGTACACCTACAGAAAACGAACAGTTATTTGGCGCTCGTCGTAAGATTCCTGAGTACAAGTTTGTCGCAGAAGTCGTTTCTTATGATAAAGCAACCCAGACAGCAACTATTCGTCAACGAAATGTCATCAATGAAGGCGACCAAGTGGAGTTTTACGGACCAGGTTTCCGACATTTTGAAACCTATATTGAGGATCTTCACGATGCAAAGGGAAATAAAATCGATCGTGCTCCAAATCCAATGGAACTCTTGACAATCAAGGTTCCACAACCTGTTCAAGCAGGTGACATGGTTCGTGCTCTAAAAGAAGGGCTCATCAACCTCTATAAGGAAGACGGGACAAGTGTTACAGTTCGTGCCTAGATAAGGAAAAGGGAATGATACAAGCTCAAGGTTTATTGGTAGATAATGAAAACAGATGTGTTCATTATCATAGTGAAAAGGATATTGTTTCACTCCAGTGTTATGAATGCAAAAAATACTACGCATGCTATCAGTGTCACAATGCTATGGAGACACATGTTTTTTCACCCTACCCCTTGGCGCTTTCTGAGGATCGACCAATCTTATGTGGGGTTTGTAAGAGGACTATGACTTTCCAAGAATACCAAAAACAGATAGCTTGTCCTTACTGCAGTGCTCCATTTAATCCAGGTTGTAAACAACACTATTCCTACTATTTTAAATAAACTGAATCTATTCAAGTTCTAAACTTGGATTTTTCAGTTTGTTTCAGAAAATATAGTAAAATCAAGAAAAACTCGCAATCTAAAATGGAAAAACTTTCTATAAAATAGTGTAAAAATAGCAAAAATAGAAATATATTATCTGAAACGCTTTCAACGTAAGTAAAAAGTTGACAAATCAAAATTTTAGGACTAAACTAAGTAAGTAAATTTAAATAAAAAAGGAGAATTTATCATGAATTTAACATTTTTCGGTCTTTGTCTTGCCTGTATGGGTGTATCCCTTGCAGAAGGTATGTTGATGAACGGTTTGTTCAAATCAGCTGCTCGCCAACCAGACATCATTCCACAATTGCGTAGTTTGATGATTATGGGGATTGCCTTTATTGAAGGAACGTTCTTGGTTACCCTCGTCTTTTCATTCGTCATCAAATAGACAAATGGAACGAGAAGAAAAGGGAGGATTCTAGATGGAAGAAAGTATCAATCCAACCATCAATATTGGTCCTGTTACCTTTGATTTAACCATGTTAGCCATGACCTTGTTGATTGTGGGAGTTGTTTTTGGCTTTATCTATTGGGCAAGTCGCAATATGACTTTGAAACCCAAAGGAAAGCAAAATGTACTTGAGTATTTCTATGACTTTGTTATTGGATTTACAGAACCTAACATTGGTAAAAGCTACATGAAAGACTACTCGCTCTTTTTCCTTTGTCTATTTCTATTTATGGTACTGGCAAATAACCTCGGTTTGATGGCGAAACTTCAAACTACAGATGGGACAAACCTTTGGACATCGCCAACTGCAAATCTCCAGTTTGACTTGGCTTTGTCATTTGGAATTATCTTGATGACCCATATTGAAGGGATTCGTCGCCGTGGGATTAAAAAATATCTAAAAGCCTATATCACACCTGGTTTTATGACTCCCATGAATATCTTAGAAGAGTTTACCAACTTTTTATCACTTGCCTTGCGGGTGTTCGGAAATATCTTTGCTGGAGAAGTGATGGCTAGTTTGCTAATCACTCTATCTCATCAAGCTCTATATTGGTATCCAGTTGCTTTTGGTGCTAACTTGGCTTGGACAGCCTTTTCTGTCTTTATTTCCTGCATCCAAGCCTATGTGTTTACCATGTTGTCTTCTATGTACCTAGGAAATAAGATAAATGATGGAGAAGAGTAGAAAGGAGTAACAGATGCACGTAACAGTAGGTGAATTAATTGGTAACTTTATTTTAATCGCTGGCTCTTTTATCCTTTTGATTGTCTTAGTTAAGAAATATGCGTGGTCAAACTTGACAAGTGTCTTCGAAGAAAGGGCAAATAAAATTGCTGCTGATATTGATGGGGCTGAACAAGCTCGTCAAAAAGCAGAAACTCTTGCCCAAAAACGCGAAGATGAGTTGGCAGGTAGCCGTACCGAAGCCAAAACAATCATTGCAAATGCTAAAGAGACTGCTGAGAAGAGTAAAGCAGATATTCTGGCAGATGCTAAAGTAGAAGCAGGTCGCTTAAAAGAGAAGGCGAATCAAGAAATCGCTCAGAATAAAGCTGAAGCTTTGCAAAGTGTTAAGGGAGAGGTGGCAGATTTGACAATTAGTCTAGCTGGTAAAATCATCTCAAAAAACCTTGACAGTCATGCTCATAAGGAACTCATTGATCAGTATATCGATCAGCTAGGAGAAGCCTAATGGACAAGAAAACAGCAAAGGTAATTGAAAAGTACAGCATACCTTTTGTCCAATTAGTGATTGAAAAAGGAGAAGAAGATCGGATTTTTTCAGACTTGGATCAAATCAAGCAAGTCGCAGAAGAAACGGGCTTACCTTCTTTTTTAGCTCAGGTGGCAGTTGATGAGTCTGATAAGGAAAAAACAGTTGGTTTCTTTCAAGACTCTGTTTCACCTTTAATGCAAAACTTTATTCAGGTTCTGATTTACAATCACAGAGCAAATCTTTTTTATGGTATCATTGTTGATTGTTTGAATCGTCTTGAAAGAGAAACCAATCAATTTGTAGTCACGATTTCTTCAGCTCATCCTTTAACGGACGAACAGAAGGAACGTCTGCTCCCATTGATAGAGAAAAAAATGTCTCTGAAAGTACGGAGCATCAAAGAACAAATTGATGAAGGACTCATTGGTGGTTTTGTCATTTTTGCTAATCACAAGACAATTGATGTGAGTATAAAACAACAACTTCGAGTTGTTAAAGAAAATTTGAAATAGAAAGTGGTGTTCTTTTGGCAATTAACGCACAAGAAATCAGCGCTTTAATTAAGCAACAAATTGAAAATTTCAAACCCAATTTTGATGTGTCTGAAACGGGTGTTGTAACCTATATCGGGGATGGAATTGCGCGTGCTCACGGTCTTGAAAATGCCATGAGTGGAGAGTTGTTGATCTTTGAAAACGGCTCTTATGGGATGGCGCAAAACTTGGAATCAACAGACGTTGGGATTATCATTCTCGGTGACTTCACGGATATCCGTGAAGGAGACACTATCCGTCGTACGGGTAAAATCATGGAAGTTCCTGTCGGTGATAACTTGATTGGACGTGTTGTGGACCCACTTGGTCGTCCCGTTGATGGTCTCGGAGAAATCCATACTGACAAGACTCGTCCAGTAGAAGCACCAGCTCCTGGTGTTATGGAGCGTAAGTCTGTATCAGAACCATTGCAAACAGGTTTGAAAGCTATTGACGCCCTTGTACCGATTGGTCGTGGTCAGCGTGAGCTGATCATCGGTGACCGTCAGACAGGGAAAACAACCATTGCAATCGATACCATCTTGAACCAAAAAGGTCAAGATATGATTTGTATCTATGTAGCCATTGGTCAAAAAGAATCAACAGTTCGTACACAAGTAGAAACACTTCGTCAGTACGGTGCCTTGGATTACACCATCGTTGTGACAGCCTCAGCTTCACAACCTTCTCCATTACTCTTCCTAGCTCCTTATGCTGGTGTTGCTATGGCTGAAGAGTTTATGTACCAAGGGAAGCATGTTTTGATTGTATATGATGATCTTTCAAAACAAGCGGTAGCTTACCGTGAACTTTCTCTCTTGCTTCGTCGTCCACCAGGTCGTGAAGCCTTCCCAGGGGATGTTTTCTACCTCCACAGCCGTTTGCTTGAGCGCTCAGCTAAAGTTTCTGACGAGCTTGGTGGTGGATCAATCACAGCCCTACCATTTATTGAGACGCAAGCAGGAGATATCTCTGCCTATATCGCAACCAACGTGATTTCAATCACAGATGGACAAATCTTCCTTGGAGACGGTCTCTTTAATGCAGGTATTCGCCCAGCTATTGATGCGGGTTCATCTGTATCACGTGTAGGTGGTTCCGCTCAGATTAAAGCCATGAAGAAGGTTGCTGGTACTCTTCGTATCGACCTTGCTTCATATCGTGAGTTAGAAGCCTTCACTAAGTTTGGTTCTGACTTGGATGCGGCTACTCAAGCTAAGTTGAATCGTGGTCGTCGTACGGTAGAAGTATTGAAACAACCTGTTCACAAGCCTTTGCCTGTTGAGAAACAAGTGACGATCCTGTATGCTTTGACACACGGATTCTTGGATACAGTTCCAGTGAATGATATTGTTCGTTTTGAGGAAGAGTTCCATGCATTCTTTGATGCACAACATCCAGAGATTTTGGAAACCATTCGTGAAACAAAAGACTTGCCAGAAGAAGCAGTCTTGGATGCTGCGATTACCGAGTTTCTCAATCAATCCAGCTTCCAATAAGAATAGAGGTGTCAGATGGCAGTATCTCTAAATGATATTAAAACAAAAATCGCCTCAACCAAGAATACTAGTCAAATCACCAATGCCATGCAAATGGTATCAGCTGCTAAGTTAGGTCGCTCTGAAGAAGCAGCCCGAAACTTTCAAATATACTCTCAAAAGGTTCGTAAACTCTTGACAGATATCCTTCACGGAAATGGAGCTGGTGGTTCAAACAATCCTATGTTGATTAGTCGTCCAGTTAAAAAGACAGGCTATATTGTCATCACTTCGGATCGTGGTTTGGTTGGAGGTTACAATGCTTCCATCCTTAAAACTGTTATGGAGTTGAAAGAAGAATATCATCCAAATGGAGATGACTTTGAAGTCATTTGTATTGGTGGTATGGGAGCTGACTTTTTCAAGGCTCGTGGCATTCAACCAATCTATGAATTACGAGGCTTGGCTGACCAACCTAGCTTTGATGAAGTTCGTAAAATTATTTCAAAAACGATTGAAATGTATCAAAATGAACTTTTTGACGAACTCTATGTCTGCTACAATCACCACGTTAATACGCTCACCAGCCAAATGCGTGTGGAGCAAATGCTTCCGATTGTAGACCTCGATCCGAACGAAGCAGACGAGGAGTATAGCTTGACATTTGAGTTGGAAACAAGCCGAGAAGAAATTTTGGAGCAATTGTTGCCACAGTATGCTGAAAGTATGATTTACGGGGCTATTATCGATGCCAAGACAGCTGAAAATGCCGCAGGTATGACAGCTATGCAGACAGCGACTGATAATGCCAAGAAAGTTATCAATGATTTGACCATCCAGTATAACCGTGCCAGACAGGCGGCGATTACACAAGAAATTACAGAAATTGTAGCAGGTGCTAGCGCCTTAGAATAAGGCTTTACCCTGTAGGTATCAAAATGAACTTAGGACCTAGATAAACTAGGAACCGATAGTATCTTATATAGAATAGGAGAAGGAGATGAGTTCAGGTAAAATTGCTCAGGTTATCGGACCCGTTGTAGACGTCTTGTTTGCAGCAGGGGAAACACTTCCTGAGATTAACAATGCACTTGTCGTCTACAAAAATGACGAAAGAAAAACAAAAATCGTCCTTGAAGTAGCCTTGGAGTTGGGAGATGGTATGGTCCGTACGATCGCCATGGAATCAACTGATGGTTTGACTCGTGGAATGGAAGTTTTGGACACAGGTCGTCCAATCTCGGTTCCAGTAGGTAAAGAAACTTTGGGACGTGTCTTCAATGTTTTGGGAGATACCATTGACTTGGATGCTCCTTTTGCTGAAGACGCTGAGCGTCAGCCAATTCATAAAAAAGCTCCAACTTTTGATGAATTGTCTACCTCATCTGAAATCTTGGAAACAGGGATTAAGGTTATCGACCTTCTTGCCCCTTACCTTAAAGGGGGGAAAGTCGGACTCTTCGGTGGTGCCGGAGTTGGTAAAACCGTCTTAATCCAAGAATTGATTCACAACATTGCCCAAGAACATGGTGGTATTTCAGTATTTACCGGTGTTGGGGAACGTACTCGTGAAGGGAACGACCTCTACTGGGAAATGAAAGAATCAGGCGTTATCGAGAAAACAGCCATGGTATTTGGTCAGATGAATGAGCCACCAGGAGCCCGTATGCGTGTTGCCCTTACTGGTTTGACCATCGCCGAATACTTCCGTGATGTAGAAGGCCAAGATGTGCTTCTCTTTATTGACAATATTTTCCGTTTCACTCAGGCTGGTTCAGAAGTATCTGCCCTTTTGGGTCGGATGCCGTCAGCCGTTGGTTACCAACCAACACTTGCAACGGAGATGGGTCAATTGCAAGAGCGTATCACGTCAACTAAGAAGGGTTCTGTAACCTCAATCCAGGCTATCTACGTGCCTGCGGATGACTATACTGACCCTGCGCCAGCAACAGCCTTCGCTCACTTGGATTCAACGACTAACTTGGAACGTAAGTTGGTACAGTTGGGGATCTATCCAGCCGTTGACCCACTTGCTTCAAGCTCTCGTGCCTTGGCACCTGAGATTGTTGGTGAGGAGCACTATGCAGTTGCTGCTGAAGTCAAACGTGTCCTTCAACGTTACCATGAATTGCAAGATATCATTGCTATCCTTGGTATGGATGAACTTTCTGATGAAGAAAAGACCTTGGTTGCACGTGCCCGTCGTATCCAGTTCTTCTTGTCACAAAACTTCAACGTTGCAGAACAATTTACTGGTCAACCTGGTTCTTATGTGCCAGTAGCGGAAACAGTTCGTGGCTTTAAGGAAATCCTTGAAGGAAAACACGACCAGTTACCAGAAGATGCCTTCCGTGGTGTCGGTTCAATCGAAGACGTCATTGCTAAGGCAGAGAAAATGGGATTTTAAGAGGTGACCTATGGCTCAGTTAACTGTCCAGATCGTGACACCAGATGGCCTCGTCTATGATCACCATGCCAGCTTTGTATCGGTTCGAACTCTGGATGGTGAGATGGGGATCTTGCCACGACATGAAAATATGATTGCGGTTTTAGCGGTTGATGAAGTAAAGGTAAAGCGAATCGATGATGATACTCATGTAAACTGGATTGCAGTGAACGGAGGGATTATCGAGATTGCCAATGACATCATTACCATTGTAGCCGACTCAGCAGAGCGTGCTCGTGATATCGATATCAGTCGTGCGGAACGTGCCAAACTTCGCGCCGAACGAGAAATCGAAGAAGCCCATGAAAAGCACTTAATAGACCAAGAACGACGTGCTAAGATTGCTCTTCAACGTGCCATTAACCGTATTAATGTTAGAAATAAACTATAAAAAATGAACTTGAAACTCAAGTTCATTTTTTTATCTTAGTTAGAAAAACTGATGCAAACTCCTTCTGGGACATGGAAGTCGTTAGAAAGCTCTGCAAGACGACCAGTTTCAGGATTGCGCTTAAAGATCGTTGCATTATCAGAATCTTGGTGAACAGCAATCAAAAATTCCTGATCAGGTGTGATATCAAAATCACGTGGTGTTTTACCGTGACTTGGAACAATCTCTAATAATTCCAAACTACCATCAGCGAGGATTGTATAGACTGCAATGGAATCATGACCTCGGTTGGAAGCATAGAGGTATTTACCATCTTTTGAAAGACGTATAGCAGCAGTACCGTTAAAGCCCCTATACCCGTCCGGCAAGGTTGAAATAACTTGCATGCGTTCAAATTCACCAACACCATCATAAATCAAGACCTCAATAGTGCTATTCAGTTCGCAGATGAGATAGGCAATCTTATAGTGGTGGTGGAAAACGATGTGGCGTGCACCTGCTCCAGCTTGGCTGTGATAAGTATAGAGTTTATTTAGTTTTCCTTCTGGACTAACATCATAGGTTGTTACCTCATCTGTTCCTAGATCACAGGTGACGAGGTACTGGTCAGGTGTTAGGTCTGTATAGTGTACATGTGGGGAAGTTTGGTTTTCATGAGGACCTTGTCCGCTATGCTGATCTAGATCCGTTTGGATGAGCCTACCATCCGCTTGACGTTTATAAACTAGAACCTGACCTTTATGGTAGTTGGCACCGTACACGAGACTACGCTTTTCATCCACTGCCACATAACAATGAGGAGCGCCATCTTCAACTACATGGTTTAACAAAGTGCCATCGGTCTTGTAAGCAGCGATGCCACCTAAGCCATCCTGACTTCCTACGGTGTATAAGTGTTGTTTCTGGTCAAAGGCAAGGTAGGTCGGACTGGGTTCAGCAGCAAAAAGTTCAAGGTTTGTAAGCTGACCTGTTTCTGTATCAAAGTCTGCCTTGTATATCCCTTTAGATAAGCGACGAGTGTAAGTTCCAAAATAAACAGTTTCTTTCATGTCCATACCTCTTAATAATGATAAGTTCATTATACCACAAAATAACTGCCATGATGCATCAGTCTTCTTTATGTAAGCACTTTAAAAAAGAGTTATTTTAGATTAAAAATGGTATAATGAGAGAATGACAGAAAGGATGTATTTATGGAACATAAAGAGAAACATTTTAGCCTATCTTGGTTCTTCAAGTGGTTTTTAGATAACAAAGCTATCACCGTATTTTTAGTAACCTTGTTACTGGGGCTGAACATTTTCATTCTAAGTAAGATTAGTTTTATTTTTTTACCCGTTTTAGACTTTTTAGGGGTTGTCATGTTGCCAGTTATTTTATCTGGTTTACTTTATTACCTCCTCAATCCGATTGTTGACTGGATGGAGAATCACAAAATTAATCGTGTGCTTGCTATCAGTATTGTTTTTGTCATTATTGGAATTTTTATCATTTGGGGGCTGGCAGTCGCTATTCCAAATCTTCAACGCCAGGTCTTAAATTTTGCAAAGAATGTGCCTAGCTACCTCGAAGATGCTGACCGTGTTATCAATGATCTTGTAACCAAACGCTTGCCAGATGATTTTAGACCGCAGTTAGAGCAAGTACTTGCAAATGTTTCTAGTGAAGCAACCATGTGGGCCAGCAAAATCTCTTCTCAAGCTGTTAACTGGGTCAGTTCTTTTATCAGCGGAGCTTCTCAGGTTATTGTAGCGGTTATTATCGTACCCTTCATGCTCTTTTATCTCTTGCGCGATGGGAAAGGCTTGCGAGATTACCTGACTAAATTCATCCCAAACAAGTTAAAAGAACCTGTGGGTGAAGTCCTATCAGATGTCAATAAACAGCTGTCAAACTATGTTAGAGGACAGGTTACAGTAGCTATTATTGTAGCCATCATGTTTATTATCTTCTTTAAGATTATCGGTCTACGCTACGCTGTCACTCTAGGTGTAACGGCAGGTATTCTAAATCTAGTCCCTTATCTAGGTAGTTTTCTCGCCATGCTGCCTGCCCTTGTTTTAGGTTTAATAGCAGGACCTGTCATGCTATTGAAAGTTGTGATAGTCTTTATCGTAGAACAAACGATTGAAGGGCGCTTCGTTTCACCCCTTATTTTAGGGAGTCAGCTAAACATCCATCCCATCAATGTTCTCTTTGTTCTCCTAACTTCAGGTTCTATGTTTGGTATTTGGGGAGTCTTGCTGGGAATTCCTGTCTATGCTTCTGCCAAGGTAGTTATTTCTGCTGTCTTTAACTGGTACAAAAAGGTCAGCGGTTTGTATGAAGAAGAAGGGGAGGAAATCAAGAGTGAACAATAGTCAACGCATGCTCCAGGCTTTGGATGAACAGGATTTAACCAAGGCGGATCAGTATTTTCGTAAAGCACTTGAAACTGATTCGACCGAAGTTCTCTATGAATTAGCAAATTATCTTGAGGGAATTGGCTTTTATCCACAAGTCAAGGAAATCTATCTAAAAATTGTGACAGAATTTCCAGAAGTGAATCTGAACCTAGCAAGCATTGCTAGCGAGGATGGCAATGTTGAGGAAGCCTTTGCCTATCTGGAAGAAATCACACCAGATAGTGATTGGTATGTATCGGCTTTGGTATTGAAAGCAGACCTCTATCAGCTGGAAGGTTTGACGGATGTAGCACGCGAAAAGTTACTGGAAGCCTTAAATTACTCAGATGATGCCTTATTAGTTTTTGGTTTGGCTGAGTTGGATAGTGAGTTAGGAAACTATCAGGAAGCCATTCAAGGCTACGCTCAGTTGGACAACCGCTATATTTACGAACAAACGGGCGTATCAACCTACCAACGAATCGGCTTCGCATATGCTCAGTTAGGCAAGTTTGAAGCCGCTACAGAATTTTTAGAAAAGGCTCTAGAGTTAGAATACGATGATCAAACTGCTTTTGAACTGGCCAGTCTTTACTTTGACCAAGAAGAGTATCAAAAATCTGTTCTTTGCTTTAAGCAGATTGATACCATTTCACCTGATTTTGAAGGATATGAGTATGGTTATAGTCAAGCCTTGCATAAGGAACATCAGGTGGAGGAAGCCCTTCGTATCGTTAAACAGGGTTTGGAGAAAAATCCATTTGAAACTCGGCTCTTGTTAGCGGCTTCTCAGTTTTCTTATGAATTACATGATGCTAAGGCAGCGGAGGACTTTCTCCTTACTGCAAAAGAAGATGCAGAAGATCTTGAGGAGATTTTCCTTCGACTCGCAACCATTTATATGGAACAAGAGCGATTTGAGGATATTATTGCTCTTCAAAGTCAAGAACCTGAAAATCTCCTTACTAAGTGGATGATTGCCCGTTCTTACCAGGAAATCGAGGATTTAGATAAGGCTTATGAGTTCTATCAAGAATTGTCATCTGACCTCAAGGACAATCCAGAGTTTTTAGAGCAATATACTTATCTTTTGCGTGAATTGGGTTATTTCGAAGAAGCTAAGATGCAAGCAGAAGCATATTTAAAACTGATTCCAGATGATGTTCAGATGCAAGAACTCATAGAAACGCTTTAAAAATTCCCTATAATATAAAACTGTATCTCATCACTTTGGATAGATACAGTTTTATATTTTCTGAAAACAATAGAGTTTTTCATATATTTTCTCTTGCTAAATTGTTTATTTATGCTATAATAAGAATAATTATTTTTTAGGAGGTGTAGTATGTCTTATATATTCGAGATTTTACCAAGTTTATTGAACGGTGCAAGTATGACTCTTCAAGTCTTTGCTCTGGTCTTAATCTTTTCAATTCCTTTAGGGATTATCATCGCTTTTGCCTTGCAAATCCATTGGAAACCCCTCCATTATCTGATTAATATCTATATATGGGTGATGCGAGGCACTCCCTTGCTTTTGCAATTAATCTTTATTTACTATGTGCTCCCTAGTATTGGGATACGTTTAGATCGTTTGCCTGCTGCTGTGATTGCTTTTGTATTAAACTATGCAGCCTACTTTGCAGAAATCTTTCGTGGTGGGATCGAAACCATTCCAAAAGGGCAGTATGAAGCCGCAAAAGTGTTAAAATTTAGCCCCTTTGACACAGTTCACTACATCATCCTTCCTCAGGTTACAAAGATTGTCTTACCGAGTGTTTTTAATGAAATCATGAGTTTGGTCAAGGATACTTCATTGGTTTATGCCCTTGGGATTTCAGATTTGATTTTGGCTAGTCGGACAGCAGCTAATCGTGATGCTAGTCTTGTTCCTATGTTTTTAGCTGGAGCGATATATTTGATCATGATTGGTCTTGTGACCATCGTAGCGAAAAAACTTGAGAAGAAGTACAGTTATTACAGATAGGAGGATTGCTATGTTAGAATTACGAAACATCAACAAGGCCTTTGGTGGCAAACAAATCTTAACCAATTTCAGCCTATCAATTCCTGAAAAGCAAATCCTCGCAATCGTAGGTCCATCAGGAGGCGGAAAGACAACCCTATTACGTATGCTAGCTGGACTGGAAACCATCGATTCTGGGGAAATCTACTATAACGGCGAATCGCTAGCTATAGACGAACTAGAAAAGCGCAACCTACTAGGATTTGTCTTCCAAGATTTTCAACTTTTTCCGCATTTGTCAGTTCTATATAACTTAACTCTGTCGCCTATAAAAACAATGAATATGGAGAAGGAAGTTGCTGAGAAGAAGGCGCGTGGTTTGTTAGAACAACTTGGGTTAGATGGGCATGCAGATGCCTTCCCTTTCTCACTTTCAGGTGGGCAAAAACAGCGTGTTGCTTTAGCGCGTGCCATGATGATTGAACCTGAAATTATCGGATATGATGAGCCGACATCAGCTTTAGATCCTGAGCTACGATTAGAAGTGGAAAAACTTATCCTTCAAAATAAAGAGCGTGGCATGACCCAGATTGTTGTAACCCACGATCTTCAGTTTGCGGAAAACATTGCTGATCAGATCCTTAAGGTTGATCCAAAGTAGGACTAGGAGGTGCCTATGAAGAGAAAGAAAATTGCTCTTGTATTTGCTCTGTTCTTTAGCTTCTTCCTGGTTGCTTGTACGCAAAAGGTCAGTGATCCGAAGCAGGATAATTGGGCCAAATATCAAAAGCAGGGTAGCATTACTATTGGCTTTGACAATACCTTTGTTCCCATGGGATTTGAGGAAAAGAACGGCCAATATGCGGGCTTTGATATTGACCTAGCCCAAGCTGTTTCTGAGAAGCTAGGAATTCAGATTAAATTTCAACCCATCGACTGGGATATGAAAGAAACCGAACTACAAAACGGTACCATTGATGCCATCTGGAATGGTTATACAGCTACCGATGAACGGAAAGAGAAGGTTTCTTTTACCATCCCTTACATGGAAAATCAACAAGTTTTGGTCTCTAAAAAGTCTCAAAATGTCCACTCAATTCAGGATATGACTGACAAAACTTTAGGGGCCCAGGCAGGATCTTCTGGCTATTTAAATTTTGAACGACAACCAGAACTACTCAAGAATCGAGTGAAAGACCAGAAAGCCAATCAATACCAAAGTTTCAATGAAGCCTTGATTGATTTGAAAAATGATCGAACTGATGCCTTGTTGATTGACCGTGTCTATGCCAATTACTACCTTCAGTCTGAAGGGATATTAAATGACTACAATGTCTTTTCAGCTGGATTTGAAAGTGAGTCTTTTGCAGTTGGTGTTAGACCTGCTGATAAAACTTTACTAGCTGCATTGAACCAAGCCTTTATCTCACTATACCAAGAAGGAAAGTTCCAGGAAATTAGTAAAAAATGGTTTGGAGAAGATGTAGCCACCAGTCAAGTTAAAAATCAAGAATAAGAAAAGAGATTGAGTTTTTCCTCAGTCTCTTTTTACATCGAAAAATCCTCTGGCAAGTACCAGAGGATAGAGTTTATTTCATTGTTGGGAAAAGCAATACGTCACGGATAGTGGTTGTATCAGTGAGGAGCATGCAGAGACGGTCGATACCGATACCCAAACCACCTGTTGGTGGCATACCGTATTCAAGAGCCTCGATGTAGTCGTAGTCGATACCAGTTGCTTCATCGTCCCCAAGTTCTTTAGCTTTTGCTTGTGCTTCAAAACGGCTAAGCTGATCGATTGGGTCGTTCAACTCGGTAAAGGCATTCCCGTACTCCTTAGTCATGATGAAGAGCTCAAAACGGTCAGTAAAGCGTTCGTCTTCAGGATTTTTCTTCGCGAGTGGAGAGACAGCTACTGGATGTCCGTAGACAAAGGTTGGTTGAATCAAGGTTTCTTCAACAAATTCTTCAAAGAAAGCATTGATAATGTGACCAACCTCAGTGTAGTGTTTCTCAACTGGAACTTTCTTCTCAGCAGCGATAGCTTTTGCTTCCTCGAAAGTCATGTCTTGCCAGAAATCAACACCAGTAATTTCTTTGATAGCATCCACCATGTGAACACGTTTAAATGGTTCGTTGATTTTGATTTCAGTTCCTTGGTAGTTAACTGGACCATCACCCTTAACTGACTTAGCAGCGTGTTGGATAATACCTTCAGTCAAGTCCATGATATCTTGGAAGTCTGCATAAGCTTGGTAAACTTCGATAGAAGTGAATTCAGGGTTGTGAGTAGCGTCCATTCCTTCGTTACGGAAGATACGGCCAATTTCATAGACACGTTCCATACCACCAACGATAAGACGTTTCAAGTGAAGCTCGGTCGCGATACGAAGCACCATGTCAATGTTCTGTGCATTGTGGTGAGTGATAAATGGACGAGCAGCAGCACCACCGGCTTCATTATGAAGAACAGGTGTTTCCACTTCAAGGAAACCTTTTTGATCAAGATAACGACGGATTTCAGAGATGATTTTTGAACGAGTGACAAAGCGTTCAAAACTTTCACGGTTAGAAATCAAGTCCAGGTAACGTTTACGATAAATTGTTTCAACGTCTGTCAAACCGTGGAATTTCTCAGGAAGAGGGCGAAGTGCTTTAGACAAGTGAGTGATGTGAGTTGCCTTGATAGAAAGTTCTCCCATATCTGTACGCATGACTTCACCTTCGACACCAAGGAAGTCACCGAGGTCAGCCTTTTTGAAGATTTCGTAGTTTTCTTCACCAACTTCATCTTTACGAACGTAGATCTGGATTTGACCTTCCCGGTCTTGAAGATGGGCAAAGCCAACTTTTCCTTTTCCACGTTTGGTTACCAAGCGCCCTGCGATAGTGGCAGTTTCATTTAATTCATGTAATTGTTCTTTATCAAGTTCTGCAAATTTGTCTTTTAGTTCTTGAGAGTTAGCAGTACGTTCAAAACGTTTTCCGAAGGGATCGATTCCTTGTTCACGGAGCGCAGCCATTTTTTCACGGCGAACGATCTGCTGGTCATTTAGTTCTTCCATATGTTCTGTAGACATGGGTTCCTCCTAATTTTACTCAAAATTTGATACGATGAGTCATTTTTTGCGATACTCCCATTTTATCATAAATAGCAGAGAAATTCACGGATATTCTTTGAAAACTAAAAAGAACTTGACCATTGGGACCAAGTTCGATTATTTTCCTTGATAGGAAGTGTCATTCCATCTTTCTAGAGTGAAGGATTCAAAATCCTCAGTGTCCAAAATTGTCAAACTAGCATTGGCCAAGCCCCCATCTTTGCGGAGGTGAGCCTCTTTATAACCTAGAAGTGTTCGTAGGCTAGCAGTGAGATTTGCGCCATGACCCACAATCAGGATTCTTTCAGCCTTGCTCTCTTTCAGAGATTTGATAAAATGAATAGTCCGCTTGGTAGTACTGTAAAGGGACTCTGCTTCAAACATCTTCGTATCAAACTGAGCCAGATTGGAGCGAAAGGCCTGGATTTGTTGTGGGTAGATGGCATTGAGCGTAGCGATTTTTAATCCCTCTAGTTTGCCCAGTTGCCATTCACGCAGGTCTGGAATACTTTTTAAAGGGCAGGGGGTCTGGAGTTGACTTTGGATAATTTCAGCAGATTTAACTGCTCTGGGTAAATCACTAGAATAAATCGTATCAAAAGGAACTTCCTTGAGATACTGGCCCAGTTGTTGTAGGACGTCAATGGATTCCGGAAGAAGGGGCGAGTCGCCACTAGCGCCTTGAAAACGTCCTTCCAGATTCCAGAGGGTACGACCATGACGAACAAAATAGAGTTTCATGACTTACTTTCCTCCAAGATATCAGCAAAATCCGCTTTTACAAAGCTGGCCAAGTCTCGAGGGTGTATGATGATACTATGCCCGACTTCCCCAGCGGAGACAATCATTTTATCTAAATCCAAGGCTTTTTGATCAATAAAAATAGGATAATTATGTTTTTGGCGAATGCCGACGGGGTTATTTGCGCCATGAATGTAGCCTGTGGTTTTTTCTAAGTCTTTCTGTGGAATCATGCCCACTTTTTTATTGCCAGAAACTTTTGCTAGTTTTTTCTCGGCGAGATGTTCTGTTATGGGAACAATTCCAATAATCGGTCCTGTTTTATCTCCCAAAAGAGCCAAGGTTTTAAAGATATGAGTTCGATCATATTCCGAAGGAAGTTCACCCTCAAGCGCGTTGATCTGAATACCAGTATGGTCAATACCCGCCTTGGTCAAGATTTGCTCGACCAAGGTTTTTTTAATCTTGACTTTTTTTGCCATTATTTATACTTATCCTCCAATTGACTCATCCAGATACCAAGCCAAATGCCAAGTGCAAAGAAGAAGGCGATGAGAACATAACTCACGATAGAAAGTCCAGTGTATTGGATACTTTCAGCACTTCCAGCATTTGGAATCAAAATCAAGAGGGTGCTTGATAGCACAATTCCAATAATAAAGTGATAAACACGGGAGTGGTAGTTGTTTAAGGCATGGTCCATTAATTTTGAAAAGATAATAAGAGTTGCTCCTGCACCAATCCCAATAGGAAGGAAGGTTCCGAATAAATCAAAGGTCTTAAAACCAGTTAGCATTGGAGCGTACAGTCCTAAAATCAAGAGTAGATTTGACGGACTTAAACCAGGCACCAAGACACCTAAAGCTAAAAGAGCACCCGCTAAGATGAAACTAGCGAAACTAGCACTGAGAGAACCAACAACAAAGTTTAGTGCATAAAGCCCGCCACCTGAAAGGATAAAGGTGGTCCAGAACCAGACTAGGTCGATCTTATCACGATCAGATTCCCGAGTAGATTCTTTAAGGAGGCTAGGAACCGTACCGATAATAGCTCCAGCAAAACTCCATAAAACATAGACCTGGTAATTTTCTAGCAGATACTCGATTGGATAAGAAAACAAACCAATGCCTAGCAACATCCCGATTGCTACTGGGATAAAGTATAGGACATTCGCTTTAAAATCCTTAAAAGGATGAGCCAGAAAGCTAATCATTCGCTCGTAGATCCCCAAAATAGCTGCCAAAACACCGCCTGAAATTCCTGGTAAGATAAATCCTAAGGCGATGACGATTCCTTTAATAACTCTTGCAATCCATGAAAACATCATAAAATCCTCAATTTCATAAAATTCTTTCTCTATTCTATCAATTATAACACAGACGAGAAAAAAATGAAAAAACAAGTGAAAAAGAGAGCAATTTTCACTTGTTTTATGGTCTTAAAAATAGTTTTCTAAAGGTTTCTTCTTTTTCCTTCAAGGTAGAAATGAGATTAATATCTAAATGGTGTTCAAATCCAGCAATTCTTCCTTTTGAAGTATACTGATGGAGGTCATAGTCTAAATCAGTATTAGGCGTGGTTTCAAAGTAACCTGAATCCGTTCCATAAGATGGAATCCAGACAGCAGAGAACTTCTCTGTATTGATACTATGCTCTTGCATGAAATAAACACCAATATAGATGCCGATGTTTTTAGCACCTAAAGATTCCAGTTTAGCACGAAAGGCTTCAACCCCTTCGTTCATATCAGACATTGTTTTTTCTTCCACGTCCAACCAATAGTAACTAGGGTTGTAAGGAGAAGCAGCATTATAGAAAACTTCAGCGGCTTTTTCCATTTCTTCCTTGCTGGGGCTAGCTAGATAGGCATAGACTCCAACTGGGACATTACGCTTTTGAAATTCTGTAACATGACTTTTATAGGCTTTATCAATACCATTGGCATAAGCCGCATCATTTTTTTCAGTATGTTGAGCCCCATTGTGGACGCGAACAATAACACCTGAAATATTTTGAGACAAGGTATCGTAGTTGATTTCCTCAGGTCTTTGCCAACCAGAGACATCAATAATAGGTTTGTCAAGATTATGCAAGGCCTGATTTTCAACCTGGACAGCATTTGGTTTTGACTTGACGGGATGGTCTTCATAAGTTGGTTTATTGAGGATCAAAATAGCTATAAATATAGTAAATAAAGTAAAAATAATAGCTGGATTAATCTTTTTTCTCATATTTAATTAGTTTAACGTAAATAAATAAAAAAATCAAAGAAAACGTCGAAAAAAGTGAATATAACAGTTCCTTATCCCTATTTCCTTGTTTGTTTACTCCTTAGAAAATAAATTATGGTATAATATAAGGGAATTTCTAGAGAAAAGAGAAGATTATGTCAAATTATGCCATTATTTTAGCAGCGGGTAAAGGTACTCGCATGAAATCAGATCTTCCAAAGGTACTTCACAAAGTAGCTGGAATTTCGATGTTGGAACATGTTTTTCGTAGTGTTGGTGCTATTCAACCTGAAAAAACAGTTACTGTAGTTGGTCACAAGGCTGAGCTAGTTGAGCAAGTATTAGCTGGTCAGACAGACTTTGTTATCCAATCAGAACAACTAGGAACTGGGCACGCTGTCATGATGGCGGAGCCTATTCTCCAAAATCGTACTGGCCACACCTTGGTTATCGCTGGGGATACTCCTCTGATTACAGGTGAAAGTTTGAAAAACCTCTTGGATTTCCATATCAACCACAAAAATGTGGCGACTATTTTAACAGCTGAAGCGGCAAATCCTTTTGGATACGGTCGAATTGTCCGTAACGATAATGCAGAAGTTCTTCGTATTGTTGAGCAAAAAGATGCCTCAGACTTTGAAAAACAAATCAAGGAAATCAATACAGGAACTTACGTTTTTGATAACCAACGTCTTTTTGAAGCCCTTAAAAATATCAACACCAACAACGCTCAAGGAGAGTACTATATTACCGATGTGATTGGTATTTTCCGTGAGGCTGGTGAGAAGGTTGGTGCCTATACTCTGAAAGACTTTGATGAAAGTCTTGGGGTAAATGACCGTGTAGCTCTTGCGACTGCAGAAGCAGTGATGCGACGCCGTATCAATCAAAAGCACATGGTTAACGGCGTCAGCTTTGTCAATCCAGAAGCAACCTACATCGACATTGATGTTGAGATTGCTCCTGAGGTCCAAATCGAAGCTAATGTTACCTTAAAAGGTCAAACGAAGATTGGGGCAGAGACTATTTTAACAAATGGAACTTATATTGTGGATAGTAATATTGGAGCTGGGGCTGTGATTACGAATTCCATGATAGAGGAAAGTACAGTTTCAGATGGCGTGACTGTAGGTCCTTATGCCCATATCCGACCAGGTTCAAGCCTAGCTTCTCAGGTTCATATTGGAAACTTCGTAGAAGTCAAAGGTTCTTCAATCGGTGAAAATACCAAGGCAGGTCATTTAACCTATATCGGAAACAGTGAAGTAGGCAGCCATGTTAACTTTGGTGCTGGTACGATTACAGTAAACTATGACGGTAAAAACAAATATAAGACCGTGATTGGCAACAATGTCTTTGTTGGTTCAAATTCAACCATCATCGCTCCTGTAGAACTTGGAGATAATTCTCTGGTTGGAGCTGGTTCAACCATTACCAAGAATGTACCTGCGGATGCTATCGCAGTTGGACGTGGACGACAAGTTAACAAGGATGAGTACGCAAGGCGCTTGCCTCATCATCCTAAGAACCAGTAGGAGTCGATTATGGAATTTGAAGAAAAAACGCTTAGTCGAAAAGAAATCTATCAAGGCCCTATCTTTAAACTGGTGCAAGATCAGGTAGAACTGCCAGAAGGCAAAGGTACTGCCCAACGTGATTTAATTTTTCACAATGGAGCCGTTTGTGTTCTAGCTGTGACAGCTGAGGATAAAATTGTACTCGTTAAGCAATATAGAAAGGCCATTGAGGCTGTTTCTTATGAGATTCCCGCAGGAAAACTGGAAACTGGTGAAAATGCAGATCCAATGGCAGCTGCACTTCGTGAATTGGAAGAAGAAGTTGCCTACACGGCTAAGTTAGAACTGTTGTATGATTTCTATTCTGCGATTGGTTTTTGTAATGAAAAATTGAAACTCTACCTAGCAAGTGATTTGACTAAGGTAGATAATCCTCGTCCGCAAGACGATGATGAAACCTTGGAGGTTCTAGAAGTGAGTCTAGAGGAGGCCAAGAACCTGATCCAGTCAGGTCATATCTGTGATGCTAAGACTATCATGGCAATCCAGTACTGGGAACTACAAAAGAAATAGAGGAGCAACCCATGGGAAAACCTTTATTAACAGATGAAATGATTGAACGTGCCAATCGTGGTGAGAAAATCTCAGGACCACCTCTTCAAGATGATGAGGAAACCAAAATCCTGCCTACTGCATCACAACATTTTGGTTATTCACGTTCTAGAGACCACGGTTTTAGTCAAGATACACTTACAATCGAAGTAGAACCAACGATTCATAAGAGCCGTCGTATTGAGAACACGAAGAGAAATGTTTTTAATTCGAAACTCAATCGCATCTTATTTGCAGTCATCCTACTCTTGATTTTATTAATTTTGGCGATGAAACTCTTGTAATTGAAAGGACATGAAATGAAAATTGGAATCATTGCTGCCATGCCGGAGGAGCTCGTATATCTGACTCAGAATTTGGACAAAACTCAAGAAGTCCAAGTCTTAGGAAATACCTACTATACTGGCGCTATTGGCAAGACAGAAGTTGTCCTAGTTCAGAGTGGGATTGGGAAGGTCATGTCGGCTATGAGTGTAGCTGTTCTTGCTGACCATTTTCAAGTAGAAGCCATCATCAATACTGGATCAGCGGGTGCTCTTGCAGAAGGGATTGCTGTTGGTGATGTCGTGATTGCGGATAAACTTGTCTATCATGATGTGGATGTGACTGCTTTTGGCTATGCTTATGGTCAGATGGCTGGTCAACCCCTCTATTTTGAATCCGATAAGAACTTTATCACTAGGATTCAAACAATTTTATCTCAATTAGAGCAGACATGGCACCTAGGCTTGATTGCTACAGGAGACAGTTTTATAGCTGGAGATGATAAGATTGCTAGTATCAAATCCCACTTTCCAGATGTTCTAGCTGTTGAGATGGAGGGTGCAGCCATTGCTCAGGCAGCTCAGGCTCTTGGCTTACCTTTCCTAGTCATTCGAGCTATGAGTGACAATGCCAATCACGAGGCCTCTATCTCATTTGATGAGTTTATCATTGAAGCTGGACGTCGTTCTGCCCAAGTCTTACTAGCCTTTTTAAAGGCTTTGGATTAAGCGGAAATTTGACAGTTTATCTAGCTTATGATAAGATTTAAATAAAGAAAAGCTAGAAAACGTTTCAGAGGATATTATGAGTATTGAAATGACCGTCAGTGAGATTGCAGAGGTCTTAGGTCTATCTCGTCAAGCAATCAACAATCGTGTCAAAGAACTTCCAGAAGAGGACACGAAAAAAAATGACAAAGGTGTAACTGTAGTTACTCGAAGTGGCTTAATCAAGCTAGAAGAAATCTACAAAAAAACGATTTTTGAAGATGAACCAGTAAGTGATGATGTTAAACAACGCGAACTGATGGAAATCTTGGTCGATGAGAAGAATGCTGAAATTCTTCGATTGTACGAGCAACTCAAGGCCAAGGACCAGCAGTTGGCAGAAAAAGATGAGCAGATGCGCATCAAAGACCGTCAGATTGCAGAGAAGGACAAACAGTTGGATCAACAGCAACAGTTAACTCTTCAAGCCATGAAGGATCAAGAAACCTTGAAACTAGAGTTGGACCAAGCAAAAGAAGAAGTCCAAGCAACTAAAAAAGGCTTTTTTGCTCGCCTGTTTGGAGGAAAATAAAGAAGCTGTTTGGGTTATTCGCTAACCTAATGGCTTCTTTTATTATTTATAGTTAAAATGAGTCGAAATTGAGGTAAAAGATGGAAAAATTAAGAGACTATATTGCCTTTGATTTAGAGTTCAATCAACACGATGGGGTTACCCATTTAATTCAAGTATCAGCAGTCCGCTTTCAAGATGGACAAGAAAGTGCTGCTTTTGATTCTTATGTTTATACTACAGCCCCATTGAAGAGTTTTATCAATGGTTTGACTGGGATCACAGCTGAAACCTTGAAAGATGCGCCGAAAGTAGAGCAAGTTTTAAAAGATTTTCAGGCCTTTGTTGGCAAATCACCAATCGTTGGCTACAATGCAGCTAAGAGTGATTTACCTATTCTCTTGGAGCACGGCATTGATTATCGTGGCCAGTATAAGGTCGACCTATATGATGAGGCTTTTGAACGCCGTAGTTCTGACCTACACGGCATAGCCAATCTCAAATTGCAAACTGTGGCGATTTTTTTAGGGTTTAAAGGACAATCGCATAATAGTTTAGAAGATGCCCGTATGACAGCGCGTGTTTATGAAGCCTTTTTAGAATCGGATGAAGGAAAACTATTATTGAAAGAACAGAGTAGTCTATCTATGAATCCCTTTGGCGGTTTAGATTTATCTCAATTTTTAGACTAGGAGTGCTTATGAAACCTGAAAAACCTAAAAAGCTAGCTTTTAGGAAGATATACTATAACCTAGATAAGATTTTATTTCTATTTTTCTTGATATTTATGATGGTAGAGTTTGTCTGGTTGCCATTGAATTCTTGGATTGCAGGGATGTTGCTCAAACAAACAGGTTATTTGTTTATCTCCTACAATAACTTTTGGGCGATTATACAAGGCTCGCCTTTTATCAGTTTAGCCTTTCTCATCTTAATTGCAATCAATCTCCTGGTCGCCTATTTCCAGATTTGTCTTTTATTTATCGGGGCTCGCCACCTTCTCTATCATGAAAAGAGAACTTTAATTGAGTACAGTAGAAAAGTATTTCACCAGAGCTTTCTATTCGTTAAGCGATTGAGCTTTTGTAAGATGGCCTTTGTCTTTTTTTACATTGCTTTGCTTTTCCCGTTCATCCGTAAGATTTTAAAAATCTACTACCTTAATAAGATTATTATTCCAGATTTTATCGTTACCTACCTTGAAGATAAGTATTGGCTAGTTGGTCTGCTGATTCTGTCCTCTGCTTGGATTTTACTCTATATTTCAGTTCGTTTCATGTTTGCGCTTCCCAAGATTCTCTTTGAAAAGAAAACAGTGAGAGAGGGAGTGAAATATAGTCTGCAAAAGACGAAAAAACACGTTATCTTCTATGCTTGGAACTTGCTCCTCATTATCATTAAAACCTACCTCTTTTTCTTTCTACTCTTAATTCCCATATTGTTTGCTCAAGTTGTAATGGATGAATTAACTCATAAAGAATCCCTAGTCCTAGGGATAATCAATTATGTCTTGATTAAGAACTTCCATTATATGACCTTGACTTATTTTCTCGTTAAATTTGTTTCATTTTTAACTGGTGAAGAACTTGAAATCATGCCAAGAAGAAAGAAAGACCATTTGATGAGATGGGGAGTAATGGGCTGCGCTAGTATCGTTTTTGCTTTAGAGGGTTATATCTATCTTGAGTCTCCTGACACGAGTACCCCTTTGGTTATTTCTCACAGAGGAGTTTCCAATAAAAATGGAGTTCAGAATACAGTCGAGTCGTTAGAGAAAACAGCTCAACTAAAACCAGATTTGATTGAAATGGATATCCAGGAAACCAAGGATGGTCAGTTTGTAATGATGCACGATGCCAATCTCAAAAATTTAACAGGTATTAATGCTACGCCGCAAGATTTGACTCTAGATGAATTAACAAATACAGATATTTACGAGAATGGTTATCAGACAAAGATTTCCAGTTTCGACGCTTATCTGGAACGCGCCAATGCATTAAACCAAAAATTGCTGATTGAGATTAAAACCAGTAGAAAAGATAGCCCGCAAATGATGGAACATTTCCTTGAAAAATATGGGAAGACCATCAAAAAATATGGGCACCAGATTCAATCTCTTGATTACCAAGTGATTGATAAGGTTTTGAATTATGATTCTGAGATTCCATCCTACTTTATTATGCCTTATAACAGTATCTTCCCAAGAACCAAGGCAACTGGTTATACCATGGAATATTCAACCTTGGATGAGTACTTTGTTAATAAACTTTGGACAACGGATCAAAGGCTATATGTTTGGACTGTTAATGGTTCTGACGCTTTCGATAAAGCTATTCGTCTAGGAGCCAACGGTATGATAACAGATGACCTAGAAATGGTACAGTCACAGGTATTGATGGCTCAGGATGACCCTGAATATACTGATTTGATTCTAAAGAAAGCCATGGGATTTTTTGACTTCTAAGAAAAAAGAGAAACATTTGTTTCTCTTTTCTTATGGATTAGAAAGGCAATTTTCCAGCGAAAGCACCAAGTTTCTTCTTAGTCGTTTCGTCGATTTGGTCTATCGCAGCATTGATAGCTTGAACGGTCATGTCAGATAGAGTTTCGAGGTCTTCTGGGTCAACAACGGCTGGGTTAAAGTTGATGTTTACAACTTTCTTATCACCAGTTAAGGTTACTTGGACAAGGTCTTGAGCAGATTTTCCAATAAACTCCATAGCAGCAAGTTCTGCTTGACTTTGTTCCATTTGTTTTTGAAGTTTTTGTGCTTGACGCATCATGTTTTGCATATTCATCATAGCGGTTTACAGTTTCCTTTTTCTATTATTTTCCTTTTTATTTTAACAATTTTAGGATTAAAAGTCTAATAATAGTTAATTTGTGAATTATTAAATTTTCTGACAATTTATTGAAAAATGAGAGAAGACATGATATAATGAAACGTAAAATAAATTCAGGATCCCTGAAATGATAGGAGTAAATAATGAAAAAACTAGGTTTCGTTCTTTTATCTTCAGCCTTGCTATTGACTGCTTGTGCTAATAATCAATCTAAGCCAAGCAACACAAGTGATTCCTCTAAGGTAACAGCCTTGTCTGAAGACAAGCAAAAAATGCTTGATAAGGCTACTGCTGACTATAAGACTTTTGTACAAGAGCAAATTGATAAACTTTTGACAGATACGGAAGGCTTTGTCAAACTGTTGAAAGAAGGCAAATTAGAAGAGGCTAAGAAGGTTTATCCACTGATTCGTATGTCTTATGAGCGTTCAGAACCGATTGCCGAAAGTTTTGGTGAGTCAGATGTCAAGATTGACTTCCGTTTAGCAGACTATATGGACGAAAACAAGACAGAGGAAGGTTGGTCAGGTTTCCACCGTATCGAGCGTATCCTTTGGGAAGAAAATACAACTAAAGGAACTGAAAGTTATGGCGATCAATTAGTCAATGATATCAAAGAATTGAAGGCTAAGATTGCAACTGTGGATGTGGACTACAAGGTTATGTTGACTGGAGCAGTTGACTTGCTCAATGAAGTAGCGACAAGCAAGATTACAGGTGAAGAAGAAATTTATTCTCACACAGACTTGTATGACTTCCGTGCCAATATTGAAGGTGCTGAGAAGATTTTCCAACTCTTTAAACCTTTACTAGAAAAATCAGATGCGAATCTGGTCAAAGAATTGGAAGCAGATTTCAAATCTGTTAATAGCTTGTTGGACAAACATATGACAGACAAGGAGCACTACAAACTTTATACAGACTTAACAAAAGAAGACACCAAAGAATTGGCTGAAGCCGTGACAAAACTTGGTGAACCTCTATCACAAATGGGCAAGTTTCTTGATGGAGAATAAGCAGTATGACTAAGAAAGACGAAAATTTTTTTGAGAAAAAAATGGACCGTCGAGAATTTCTAAAAAAAGCGGGTATTGGAGGTGCTGGACTAGCACTAGGTCTCTCCGGTGCCTCCGCTTTTTTAGCACCTAGGTTAGACAAGCAAGAAAAAATCTCGTACGGAAATGAAAAAATTGCTTTTTATGGAAAGCATCAAGCTGGTATTAGTACGCCCATGCAAAAAAATATCTATTTTGTCGTTTTGGACTTGCATACGACGGATAAGGATAAGATTATCCAGTTGTTCAAGGATTGGACGGATTATAGTGCCAAGTTGGTCGAGGGGGAATTGGTTAAAAAAGATGGTCAGAATGCTCTCTTGCCACCTAGTGACACTGGAGAAACCGTGGGGCTAAATCCTCATCGATTAACGCTGACTTTTGGTGTGTCTGCTAGTTTCCTGAAAAAGATGAAATTAGAGCAAAAACGTCCTCAACTTTTTAAGGATTTACCTCCCTTCCCAAAAGAGCAACTACGTGAAAAATATACTGGGGGAGATATTGTTATCCAAGCCTGTGCAGATGACGAGCAAGTTGCTTTTCATGCTATTCGCAATCTTATCCGTAAAGGGAGAAATGCGGTGATTCTCCGTTGGAGCCAATCTGGATTTGCTGCTATTGGAGATCGTCTTGAGACACCACGTAACCTTTTTGGTTTCAAGGATGGAACAGCTAATGTGACCAAAGAGAAGGATTTTGATCGTGTTGTCTGGGCTGACAGCAAGGATTGGATGGAAAATGGATCCTATATGGCTGTTCGCCGCATCCAGATGTTTCTCGATACTTGGGATCGAACCAATCTTGAGGAGCAAGAAAATACCTTCGGTCGCTACAAGGAAAGTGGTGCTCCCTTTGGTAAAAAGAATGAGTTTGATGAAGTGGATTTAAGTCTTTTACCAGATGATTCGCATGTTCGATTAGCCAAAGAGGTAGAGAAACCGCTCTTACGACGATCTTATTCATACTCGGATGGCATTGATGAAAAGACTGGACAATTTGACACGGGTTTGCTCTTTATTTCTTTCCAAAAGGATCCAGATCATTTTGTCAAGGTTCAAACCAACCTCGGAGCTACAGACAAGATGAATGAGTATGTAACCCACATCGGTAGTGGTCTTTTTGCCTGCTTTGGTGGAGTAGAGAAAGGAGGCTATATTGGTCAGAAATTATTGGAAGACTAGTATTTGTTTCTTGACTTTGTCTTTTCTCTTGTTAGCTATCTTTCCTGTTAGTGCTAAGGAAAGTCTGAGTCCTTATTTTGTAAAGATTACGGATGCCTCTCAGGCTGTAAAAAATGGAAATCAGTCACATGCTAAGGCTCTAGTTAGAGAAATGGCGACGGATTTTGAAACAGTAGAACATGCTGATTCAGAAGCTGGAAAGGTTGTCAAGGAGAAACTTGGTCTGTCAGGAGAGATTAGTGAAGAAAATCTGACACAAATCTCTTCTGCCCTCCTAGCTTTTGAAAAAGAACAAAATCCAATAGATCTGAATGCGGAGAAAGAAAAACTTGTCAGTCGACTAAAACCACATTTTGAGACTTTGGATAAGGCAATTTCTTCCAAAGACATAGAGCAAATTCGAGAAGCCTATAAAAAGATGAATTCCACTTGGACCATCAATGAAAGTGTGGTTCGTGACAATAGTACGGCCCATTATGGACGTGTTGAAACAGCTATCTCCTTCTTGCGTAGTAGCATAGAAACTGAGCCTACTGATTTTAACTCCGTCCAGACTTCCTTTGAGGACTTAAAAAAGGCTATTGATGATTTTGTAACTGGAAAAGAAGTCGCAGAAGCATCTTCTGATTTAAGTCTCAAAGACGGTATTGCCCTTTTGAAGAAGGCATTGGAACAATTCCAAGCTGGCGACCAAGCATCAGGAGCAGCTAGTATGAAGGAATTCATCACTATCTGGCCAACGATTGAGGGTTCTGTTAGCACGACCAATCCTTCCCTCTATACACGAGTTGAAAGTGAAAGTCCTGTGATTATGGTCAAGGGAAGTGAGAAGGAATATCAAGAAAAATTAGAAAAATTGATTGCAGATTTATCACAAATTGATACCAATGCAAGCTACAATGCCTTTGATGCTATGCTCATTCTCCTGAGAGAAGGGGTAGAGGCTCTCTTAATCGTCATGGCCTTGGTCACAACTCTAAAAGCAGCCAAGATGCGCAAAGGACTCAAGTGGGTATATGGTGGAGCACTATCAGGAATAGCTGCGAGTCTAGTGATTGCATTTATACTCCAAATTGCCTTTCCTGCTGTAACATCGGGGGCTAATCGTGAAATCATCGAAGGAGTTGTTGGGATTTTTGCGGTAGTGATGATGATTTTGATCGGAATCTGGCTTCACAGTAAATCCTCGGTCAAAAAATGGAATGACTTTATGGATTCCCAGATGAAAACGGTGACCAGGACAGGTTCATTCATTTCCATGTTTGCTCTTAGTTTTCTAGCTGTTTTTCGTGAAGGGGCAGAGACCATTCTTTTTTACGTAGGAATTTTACCGAGAATATCTCGTTTTGAGTTTATCCTAGGAATTTCTCTAGCTTTGTTAGTCTTGCTGATTATTGCATTTCTGATGAACAAGGCCAGTCAATTCTTCCTACCTCATAAGGTCTTCTTCCTACTGACGTGGATGATTTATGCTCTTGCCTTCAAGATGCTAGGTGTTAGCCTACATGCTCTCCAGCTGACCAATATGGCACCTAACCACTTATTGCCAGGTTTCCCTACTATCGACCTATTGGGTATCTATCCAAGTTGGGAAGGTTTAGGAAGTCAGCTAGTCTTTTTGATGATTGTTTTGGTTGTCACATTGAGACAGGGTGAAAAGTAGATGGATACAAAAGAATTGACAATTATTGAACATTTGGTAGAATTTAGAAAGAGATTCATTGTTGTTATAGCCTGCTTTTTTATAGTCTTCTGTGGAGCTTTATTGTTTGTAGATCAGCTTTACTACTATCTAACTCAGTCCTTTAATCAAAAGTTGATTGTATTAGGTCCAAATGATATTTTGTGGATTTATTTTCGCTTAGCGAGCCTAATGTCCTTTACTATTACGCTTCCTTTTACAGTTTATCAGATATGGAGTTTTGTCAAACCAGGGTTGAAAATCGAAGAAGCAAGAGCAATCTTTGCCTATATTCCAGCTAGTTTTATTTGCTTTCTACTTGGACTAGCCTTTGGATTCTACTTTGTAACGCCTGCCTTACTTCAAGTGCTTTTAGGACTTGGGGAAGGATTATTTGAAACTCAATTAACAGCGCAGAACTACTTAGACTTTGTCTTCCAAACAACTATTCCTTTGGCTTTCATCTTTGAATTGCCAGTCATCATCGCTTTTTTAACGTCGATCGGCTTGATTGGACCAGGGCTCTTAATTACCTATAGACGTTATGCCTACTTTATTTTATTGGTACTAGCTGTTATTTTGACACCAGCTGATTTTATTAGCGATCTAGCCATGACAATTCCTTTAATCTCGCTCTATGAGCTTAGTATTGTAATTAGCAAGAGGATAATAAAGAAAAAAATGAAAGGAGAAAAGAATGGGAATCTTACGTGATATCGGTGCTCCAGGATTGATTATCATCGTTCTAGGTGCACTCTTAATCTTTGGACCAAAACGTTTACCAGAACTGGGTGAATCAATTGGTAAAATGCTGTCTGAGTTTAAAAAGGCAGTTAAAGGAGCTGGTGACCAAGATCAGGAAAAGTAAACTACTCCGTCATCATATATAAAAACGAGAAAGTTAGGAACTGTAGCTATCTAGACAAATTGAAACAGTTTCCTAGCTTATTTTTGTACTCTAAAAAATGTGTTTAAGTTTTCTTTAAGGTTTATATTATATTCTAAAGAACTCTATGTTAACCGAACGTTAAGCGGAGGATATAGAGGATAATCTATTTTTCTTTCTTAATTTGTTTTGATCTTTTCAGATTTAGTTACAAATTGTTCACTTTTTGGTCAAAATAGTGAGTTGGCTCGGCTAAATGACGCTCTATCTTTTCTTCATGATAAAGATAGATTGTGATATAATAGATAGTAATGAGTTTTTTTAGAATAAACAAAGGAGAATATAAATGATCTATGCAGGAATCCTAGCCGGAGGAACCGGCACACGCATGGGAATCAGTAATTTACCAAAACAATTCTTGGAGTTGGGTGATCGACCTATTTTGATCCACACAATTGAAAAATTCGTCTTAGAACCAAGTATTGAAAAAATTGTAGTTGGAGTTCATGGAGACTGGGTGTCACACGCTGAGGACTTGGTTGACAAGTATCTTTCTCTCCACAAGGATCGCATCATCATTACCAAGGGTGGGGCTGATCGCAATACCAGTATCGAGAAGATAATCGAAGCCATTAATGCCTACCGTCCAATCACTCCAGAAGATATCGTGATTACGCATGACTCTGTTCGTCCTTTTATCACACTTCGCATGATCCAGGACAATATCAAACTGGCCCAAAATCATGATGCAGTTGACACAGTAGTAGAAGCAGTTGATACCATTGTTGAAAGTACCAATGGTCAGTTTATCACGGATATTCCAAATCGTGCTCACCTTTATCAAGGTCAAACACCTCAAACCTTCCACTGCAAGGATTTCATGGATTTGTATGGTTCCCTATCTGATCAAGAAAAGGAAATCCTGACGGATGCATGTAAGATTTTTGTTATAAAAGGGAAAGACGTTGCCCTAGCTAAAGGGGAATATTCAAACCTTAAAATCACAACGGTAACAGACTTGAAAATCGCGAAAAGCATGATTGAGAAAGACTAAGGCTATGATTAATCAAATTTATCAACTGACCAAACCAAAATTTATCAATGTAAAATACCAAGAAGAGGACATTGATCAGGAGAATCATATCCTGATTCGTCCAAATTATATGGCGGTTTGTCATGCGGATCAACGTTACTATCAAGGGAAGCGCGATCCAAAGATATTGGCTAAAAAACTTCCTATGGCTATGATTCACGAGTCTTGTGGAACTGTTATTTCAGATCCAACTGGTACTTATGAAGTCGGTCAAAAAGTAGTTATGATTCCAAATCAACCGCCTATGCAGAGTGACAAAGAGTTCTACGAAAACTACATGACTGGAACCTACTTCCTATCTAGTGGTTATGATGGCTTTATGAGAGAATTTGTTTCTCTTCCGAAAGATCGTGTTGTGTCTTATAATGACATCGAGGACACAGTTGCCGCCATTACCGAGTTTGTGAGTGTCGGTATGCATGCTATGGATCGATTCCTGCATCTTGCTCATAGCAAGCGAGAGCGCATTGCTGTTATCGGAGATGGTAGTTTGGCCTTTGTGGTTGCAAATATTATCAATTATACCTTGCCAGAAGCAGAGATTATCGTGATTGGTCGCCATTGGGAAAAACTGGAACTCTTCTCTTTTGCAAAAGAGTGCTACATTACTGATAATATTCCAGAAGATTTGATCTTTGATCATGGATTTGAGTGTTGTGGTGGTGATGGTACAGGCCCAGCTATCAATGATTTGATTCGTTACATTCGACCTCAGGGAACGATTCTCATGATGGGAGTGAGCGAGTACAAGGTTAATATCAATACGCGAGACTCTTTAGAAAAAGGTTTATTATTGGTCGGTTCGTCTCGATCAGGACGGATTGATTTTGAAAATGCAATACAGATGATGGAAGTTAAAAAGTTTGCAAATCGTCTGAAAAATATCCTTTATGTTGAAGAACCCGTGAGAGAAATCAAGGACATTCATCGTGTCTTTGCTACAGACCTAAATACTGCTTTCAAAACAGTGTTTAAGTGGGAAGTGTAAGAGATGGAGGCTAATTGTGGAGAAAATCATCAAAGAAAAAATTTCTTCTTTACTATCTGAAGAAGAGGAAGTCCTCAGCGTTGAACAACTGGGAGGCATGACCAACCAAAACTATTTGGTTAAAACAACCAACAAACAGTATATTGTGAAATTTTTTGGTAAGGGAACCGAAAAACTCATCAATCGTCAAAATGAAAAGTACAATCTTGAACTTTTAGAGAATTTAGATTTAGATGTCAAAAATTATCTTTTTGATATTGAGTCTGGAATCAAGGTGAATGAGTACATTGATTCTGCAACAACGCTTGATTCCACTTCAATTAAGACCAATTTTGAAAAGATTGCACCGATTCTACAAACCATTCATGCATCAGGTAAAGAACTGAGAGGCGAATTTGCACCTTTTGAAGAAATCAAAAAATACGAATCCTTGATTGAGGGAAATATTCCTTACGCCAATTATGAAGCTGTAAGAAAAGAAGTATTCTTGCTAGAGAAAAGATTGGCTGATTTGGGTGTTGACAGAAAGTCTTGCCATATTGACTTGGTGCCAGAAAACTTTATCGAGTCACCTCAAGGTCGCTTGTATTTGATTGACTGGGAATACTCTTCCATGAATGATCCGATGTGGGATTTGGCAGCTCTTTTCTTAGAATCTGAATTTACAAATCAGGAAGAAGAAGATTTCCTTTCCTACTATGAAAGTGACAAAACGCCAGTATCTCGTGAGAAGATTCGTATCTATAAAATCTTGCAAGATACCATCTGGAGTTTGTGGACAGTGTACAAAGAAGCTCAAGGTGCCGACTTTGGAGATTATGGTGTCAATCGTTACCAAAGAGCTGTCGAAGGTTTGACTTATTATGGAGGTTAGTATGAAGAATAAAAATGGTGTTTCTTTTGGTCTGCTCTCTGGTATTTTCTGGGGATTAGGTCTAACGATTAGTGCTTATATCTTTTCAATTTTTACCAATCTTTCCCCTTTTGTGGTGGCTGCTGCTCATGATTTCTTGAGTATCTTTATCTTGTTAGCTTTTCTTTTAGTAAAAGAAGGAAAAGTTCGCCTTTCTATTTTCTTAAATATTCGAAATGTCAGTGTTATTATTGGAGCCTTGCTAGCTGGACCTATAGGAATGCAAGCTAATCTTTACGCGGTTAAGTATATCGGTAGCTCTCTAGCTTCATCCGTGTCTGCTATTTACCCAGCAGTTTCAGTTTTACTCGCCTTCTTCATTTTGAAACATAAGGTTTCAAAGAATACAGTATTTGGTGTTTTCTTGATTATTGCAGCTATTATTGCTCAAACTTACAAGGTTGAACAAGTTAACTCGTTTTACATTGGGATTCTTTGTGCCCTTGTTTGTGCCATTGCCTGGGGGAGTGAAAGTGTTCTCAGTTCCTATGCTATGGAAAGTGACTTAAGTGAGATTGAAGCCTTGCTAATTCGACAAGTAACTTCATTCTTGTCTTATCTTGTGATTGTACTCTTTTCTCATCATTCATTTGCAGAAGTAGCAGACGGACAATTACTAGGGCTCTTGATTGTTTTTGCGGCCTTTAATATGATTTCCTACTTAGCTTATTATATCGCTATTAATCGTTTGCAACCTGCGAAAGCAACAGGTTTGAATGTGAGCTATGTAGTTTGGACTGTCTTATTTGCGGCTGTTTTCCTAGGTACACCGCTAGATATGCTGACAATCATTACTTCACTTATTGTCATGGCTGGTGTTTATATTATTATTAAAGAATAAAGGAGATTCGTGTGAAAGCGATTATTTTAGCAGCGGGATTAGGAACTCGCCTGCGCCCTATGACTGAAAATACCCCAAAAGCCTTGGTTAAGGTCAACCAAAAACCCTTGGTAGAATACCAAATCGAGTTTTTGAAAGAGAGAGGAATTGATGAGATTATTATCGTTGTTGGTTACCTCAAGGAGCAATTTGACTACCTAAAAGAAAAATATGGTGTTCGTTTAGTCTTTAACGACAAGTATGCTGATTACAATAACTTTTACTCACTTTATCTAGTAAAAGAAGATTTGGCTAACAGCTACGTCATCGATGCAGATAACTATCTTTTCAAAAATATGTTTCGAAACGATCTTAAACGTTCTACCTATTTCAGTGTTTATCGTGAAGACTGTACGAACGAGTGGTTCCTAGTTTATGGTGATGACTATAAGGTTCAAGATATCATTGTTGACAGTAAGGCAGGCCGTATTTTGAGCGGAGTTTCATTCTGGGATGCTCCAACTGCAGAGAAGATTGTTGGCTTTATTGATAAAGCTTACGAGAGTGGTGAATTTGTTGATCTCTACTGGGATAATATGGTTAAAGATAATATTAAAGAACTAGATGTATATGTAGAAGAATTAGAAGGAAATAGCATCTATGAAATCGATAGTGTCAAAGACTATCAAAAACTAGAAGAGATTTTATCATCAATTAAATAACCAATCCAAAATTAGAAGGCTCAGCCTTCTTTTTTTGTAGTTGAAACGAAGGAGTGTTTGATATTGATTGTATTTATCAAACAAAACACAATTTATAAAAAAATGAACAAAATAAAACAAAAATCATTGACAACGATTTCATATAGTGTTATACTTATAGCATAAAAGTTAATTGAAAGAAGGGAAAATGTTATGGGATTAGATCATTTCTTTGACAAAGACCTCGTGTTTTGCTTAGAAGCGGATAATCAAGAACAACTCTTTGATCAGGTAGCAACCCTGTTGGAAGAACGAGAAATAGTGACTCCAACTTATCGTGAAGCCTTGATTACGCGTGAAAAGTCATTTCCAACTGGCTTAGATATGGAATTTCTGGGAAAGGACTTGCCAAATGTAGCGATTCCTCATACAGATATTGTTCATAATCTTGCTGAGAAAGTAGTGGTTGTTCGATTAGAAAAACCAGTAACTTTTCACAATATGATTGCTCCTGATAAGGAAGTCGAAGTATCTCTACTCTTCTTTATCATAAACAACTCAAGTTCGAGTCAAACCAATATTCTTGCTCAGTTGATGGACTTCTTTACTGGAAATGGTCACTTAGAAGATCTGGCAAAAATTTCTGAACCAGAAGCTCTCTACACTTACATTTCTGAAGCAACTGCTTAAATCGTACATTAAAATTATTAAATCGGAGGAAATCCTAATGATTAAAATTCTTGCTGCCTGCGGTGCAGGTGTTAACTCAAGTCACCAAATTAAAAGTGCTCTAGAAGAAGAACTTTCAAGCCGTGGGTATGACGTTCACTGTGATGCAGTCATGGTTAAAGATGTGAACGAAGACCTTATGAAAGGTTACGATATCTTTACTCCAATCGCTGCAACAGATCTTGGTTTTGAACCAGGTATTCCAGTAATCGAAGCTGGACCAATCTTGTTCCGTATTCCTGCAATGAGCGCTCCAGTATTTGACAATATTGAAGCAGCTATCAAAGAACACGGATTAAGCTAATTTATTCTTTATCTTGTTAACATTCATATAACTTAGAAAAACGGGAGGAACTATTATGGATGTCATTATCAATCTGGCCAACGATATCTTTAAACCTATCTTGGCTATGGGTGGCCCTATCATCATGCTGATCATTTTGACAGTATTGGCTCTACTTTTTGGAGTGAAATTCTCCAAAGCGCTCGAAGGTGGTATCAAGCTTGCCATCGCCCTTACTGGTATCGGTGCTATCATCGGTATGCTCAACGGTGCTTTCTCAGCTTCACTTGCGAAATTCGTTGAAAACACTGGTATTCAATTGAACATCACTGACGTTGGTTGGGCACCACTTGCAACCATTACTTGGGGGTCTGCATGGACACTTTACTTCTTGCTTGTCATGTTGATTGTCAACGTTGTGATGCTTGCAATGAAGAAAACAGACACACTTGACGTTGATATCTTCGATATCTGGCACTTGTCAATCACTGGTCTTTTGATCAAATGGTACGCTGACAACAACGGTGTAAGCCAAGGAGTTTCACTCTTCATCGCGACAGCAGCAGTTGTACTTGTAGGTATTTTGAAGATCATCAACTCTGACTTGATGAAACCAACATTCGACGACCTTCTTAACGCACCAAGTTCATCGCCGATGACTTCAACTCACATGAACTACATGATGAACCCAGTTATCATGGTTTTGGATAAGATCTTTGATAAAGTATTACCAGGTCTTGATAAATATGACTTCGACGCTGCGAAATTGAACAAAAAAATCGGTTTCTGGGGATCTAAATTCTTCATCGGTTTCATTCTTGGTATCGTTATTGGTTTGATGGGAACTCCACATCCAGTTGCTGGAGTAGAAGATGCATCTTCATGGGAACTTGTTATTAAAGGTTGGTTGAGCCTTGGTTTGACTGCCGGTGTCTGCTTGGAGCTCTTCTCACTCATCGGATCTTGGTTCATCGCAGCCGTAGAACCACTTTCACAAGGTATCACAAACGTTGCTACTAAACGTCTTCAAGGACGTAAATTCAACATCGGTCTTGACTGGCCTTTCATCGCTGGTCGTGCTGAAATCTGGGCTTGTGCCAACGTACTTGCACCAATCATGTTGATTGAAGCAGTGCTTCTTTCAAACGTCGGAAATGGTATCTTGCCACTTGCAGGTATCATCGCCATGGGTGTGACTCCAGCTCTCTTGGTTGTTACTCGTGGTAAATTGCTTCGTATGATCATCTTTGGTACACTCTTGTTGCCACTCTTCCTTCTTTCAGGTACTCTTATCGCTCCATTTGCAACTGAACTTGCTAAAGGCGTAGGTGCCTTCCCAGAAGGTGTGAGCCAAACTCAATTGATCACTCACTCAACTCTTGAAGGACCAATCGAAAAACTATTTGGTTGGGCAATTGGTAATGCTACAACAGGTGATATCAAAGCAATCCTTGGTGCAGCAGCCTTCCTTGTATTCTATGTAGGTATCTTTGCTTGGTATAGAAAACAAATGATCAAACGTAACGAAGAATACGCTGCAAATGCTAAATAATTCGCTCCTATAAAATGTAAATTGTGAAAACTAGGTTGTCAATTTCCGACATTGGGAGTGACAACCTAGTTTTTTATATAAAAATCTAAGAATAGTTGGAGAATATAATGGTAATTGAAGTAAAATCAGACCAGTTAACGGTCCAATTTAAAACCTTAGGTGGTGCCCTGTCATCAATCAAGGACCGAGAAGGCATTGAGTATTTGTGGCAAGGAGATGCCACTTACTGGAGTGGACAAGCTCCAGTACTTTTTCCAATCTGTGGTTCTTTGAGAGAGGATACAGCCTTCTACAGTCATGCAGATGGAACGGAGACGAAAGGAAAGATTCCTCGTCACGGTTTGGTCCGTAAAAAAGAATTTGAATTAGTTGATCAAACAGAAAACAGTGTAACCTTTGCTATCGAAGATGATGAGAATACTTATCAAAACTATCCTTATCATTTCCGCCTTGAAATCACTTATCTAGTGACTGGCAAGACTGTTCGTACTCAATACAAAGTCTTCAATAAAGAAACTAGCAAGGTCATGCCTTACTTTATTGGTGGTCATCCAGGATTTAACTGTCCTCTGCTAGATGGCGAAACTTATGAAGATTACTATTTAGAGTTTGAGAAAGAAGAGACTTGCTCTGTTCCACGTCCTTTCCCAGAAACAGGAATGTTAGACTTCCAAGATAGAAGTCCATGGTTGGATGGGCAAAAAGAATTAGACCTTAGCTATGATTTGTTTAGCACAGATGCAGTGACTTTGGATGAGTTGCAATCCAGAACAATTGCCCTTCGTTCTCGTAAGCATGAGAAGGGATTAAAAGTACACTTCCAGGAGTTCTCAAATCTCATTATCTGGTCAACTTTGAATAAGGGACCTTTCATTGCCTTTGAACCATGGTCTGGCTTATCAACTTCACTTGAAGAAGGAGATCATCTAGAAGATAAGAAGAATGTTAGTCTCTTGGAAGCTGGTCAAGTAGATCAGATTGGCTTTGATATTGAAATATTTTAGATAAAAAACCACAAAAACAAACATTTTCTGTTGACTTTTTATGAAAATAGGAGTATATTATGTTTGTAAGCGACAAATGATGTTTGTAACAAACAAATAATCACTTGTTATATTCTCTTTCGAGGAGAAAGTTTGTTTCTAGGAACTTGATTTCCTGGACTTGGATAAGGTGATATTCATCTCATTCAATCAAATTTATCACTAAACTGCTAGAAAGTCTTTTGTAGGTAAACTGCTAACTATAAAAGTCTTTACTAGCCTAGAAAAATAAAAAGGAGTATACAATATGTCTATTGTTATCGGTGCAGATGCTGCAGGTTTGAGATTGAAAGAAGTTGTGAAAGACTTCTTGGAAAAAGAAAACTTCCACGTTGTGGATGTTACAGCTGAAGGTCAAGACTTTGTCGATGTGACTCTTGCTGTTGCTGCAGAAGTAAACAAAGAAGAACAAAACCTTGGTATCGTGATTGACGCTTATGGTGCTGGTCCTTTCATGGTCGCAACTAAAATCAAAGGAATGGTTGCTGCAGAAGTTTCAGATGAACGTTCAGCCTATATGACTCGTGGACACAACAACTCACGTATGATCACTATGGGTGCACAACTTGTTGGTGACGAATTGGCCAAAAATATTGCTAAAGGTTTTGTTAATGGTAAATACGACGGTGGACGTCACCAGATTCGTGTCGACATGTTGAACAAAATGTGTTAATTAGATTACAGTAAGAAAGGTAAGTTAAAAATGAGAATTGCAATCGGATGTGACCACATCGTAACAAATGAAAAAATGGCAGTTTCTGAATTCTTGAAATCAAAAGGACATGAAGTCATTGACTTTGGTACTTACGATCATGCGCGAACACACTACCCAATTTTTGGTAAAAAAGTAGGGGAAGCAGTTGTTAGCGGACAAGCTGATCTTGGGGTATGTATCTGTGGTACAGGTGTTGGTATCAATAACGCTGTTAACAAAGTTCCAGGTGTACGCTCTGCCTTGGTTCGTGATATGACAACAGCACTTTATGCAAAAGAACAATTGAATGCCAACGTTATTGGTTTCGGTGGTAAGATTACTGGTGAATTGCTCATGTGTGATATCATTGAAGCTTTCATCAATGCTGAATACAAGCCATCTGAAGAAAACAAAAAATTGATCGCTAAAATTGAGCATGTTGAAACTCACAATGCTCATCAAGCAGATGCAAACTTCTTTACAGAATTCCTTGAAAAATGGGATCGCGGTGAATACCACGACTAAGAGGTGACGCATGATTTTAACAGTCACAATGAATCCATCCATTGATATTTCTTATCCTTTGGATGAATTGAAAATTGACACTGTCAACCGTGTGGTGGACGTGACCAAGACAGCTGGTGGTAAAGGGCTCAATGTTACACGAGTTCTTTCAGAATTTGGTGATTCTGTTGTTGCTACTGGTTTGGTCGGTGGTAAACTTGGTGAGTTTTTAGTAGAGCATATCGATGATAAAGTAACGAAACGTTTCTTCTCCATTCAAGGAGAGACTCGTAACTGTATCGCTATTCTACACGGAGACAATCAAACAGAAATCCTTGAAAAAGGGCCTGAAGTTCTGGAACAAGAAGGGCAAGATTTCTTGGCTCATTTTGAAAATCTTCTTGACACTGTGGAAGTAGTTGCTATCTCTGGTAGTCTTCCAGCTGGTCTTCCAGTTGACTACTATGCAAACTTAGTAGAACTTGCTAATCGCGCAGGAAAACCTGTAGTCTTGGACTGCTCAGGTGCAGCTCTTCAGGCGGTTCTTGAATCACCCCACAAACCAACAGTAATTAAACCAAATAACGAAGAATTGTCTCAGCTTCTTGGAAAAGAAGTTTCAGAAGATTTGGATGAATTAAAAGAAGTTCTTCAAGAGCCTCTATTTGCAGGGATTGAGTGGATTATCGTTTCACTTGGTGCAAATGGTGCTTTTGCAAAACATAGTGATACTTTCTACAAGGTAGATATTCCGAGAATTCAAGTAGTTAATCCAGTTGGATCTGGAGATTCTACTGTGGCAGGTATTTCATCAGGTCTTCTTCATAAAGAATCTGATCAAGAACTCCTCATCAAGGCCAATGTCCTTGGTATGCTCAATGCCCAAGAAAAGATGACAGGTCATGTCAATATGGCCAACTATCAAGCTTTATATGATCAATTAATAGTAAAAGAGGTATAAAATGGTTTTAACAGAAAACAAACGTGCTTGCTTGCAAAAACTCTCTGACGAGAACGGCATTATCTCAGCTCTTGCCTTTGACCAACGTGGCGCTTTGAAACGCCTCATGGCTCAATACCAAACGGAAGAGCCAACAGTCGCTCAAATGGAAGAACTTAAAGTATTGGTTGCAGATGAATTGACAAAATACGCATCATCAATGCTCCTTGACCCTGAGTACGGACTTCCAGCTACAAAAGCGCTTGATGCCAATGCTGGTCTTCTCCTTGCTTATGAGAAAACAGGATACGATACAACAAGTACAAAACGCTTGCCAGACTGCTTGGACGTTTGGTCTGCAAAACGTATCAAGGAACAAGGTGCAGATGCTGTTAAGTTCTTGCTTTACTATGACGTAGACAGCGCTGACGAACTCAACCAAGAAAAACAAGCCTACATCGAGCGTATCGGTTCTGAGTGTGTGGCGGAAGACATTCCATTCTTCCTTGAAATCTTGGCTTACGATGAAAAAATCGCTGACGCAGGTTCTGCCGAATACGCTAAAGTAAAACCACGCAAGGTAATCGGTGCTATGAAGGTCTTCTCAGACCCACGCTTTAACATCGATGTCTTGAAAGTGGAAGTTCCAGTTAACGTGAAATACGTTGAAGGCTTTGGTGATGGAGAAATCGTTCATACTCGCGAAGAAGCAGCAGCCTTCTTCAAAGCACAAGATGAGGCAACTAACTTGCCATACATCTACTTGAGTGCAGGAGTGTCAGCAAAACTCTTCCAAGAAACCCTTGTCTTTGCCAACGAATCAGGCGCAAACTTCAACGGAGTTCTTTGCGGCCGTGCTACATGGGCTGGATCAGTTGAATCCTACATCAAAGATGGTGAAGCAGCAGCTCGTGAATGGCTACGTACAACAGGATTTGAGAACATTGACGAACTCAACAAGGTTCTTCAAACAACAGCGACTTCATGGAAAGAACGCGTGTAATAAAACCATTAAAGACTGAAATTTTAATACTTACAAAAATCCCCACCAATCGGTGGGGATAGTTTTATGGTTTAGAAAGAATGATTTTTGTTTGTTTCGAAAGTTGGTCGAAGGTTTCTTTGTTCAGTTTGGAATCTGAAACGATAGTATCAATCTCTGAGATATTGTAGAAGGTGTAAAAATCAAACTTATTAAACTTACTGTGATCTGCCAGTAGATATTTTTTATTGGCATTATTCAAGGCAATTCGTTGTACCTCGCCCTCTTCTTCACTGAAAGTAGCAATTGCCTTATCCTTAATACCATTACAGCTAACAAATGCCTTAGAAAACTGAAGGTTTGTCAAATCCTGTAAGGTAAGTGTCCCTACAAAAGCACCAGTGATAGAGCGATAATTTCCACCAATCAAAATCAAATCTGTTAGTTTTCGTTCGTTTAGGATGAGAAAAACTGGAAGACTGTTTGTTACAACACGAATATTATCGATAGGGAGCTCACGAGCAAAACACTCCAAGGTTGTTCCTGGACCGATAAAAATGGTTTCTCCTTCGTCAATCAAACGACCTGCAAAACGACTAATTTCTTGTTTTTCAGCAATCTGTAAGCCTTGTTTTTCAACGTTTGACCGTTCGTTGTTTAAGAGAGAACCTGTACGAAGTTTTTCAGCACCACCATGCACACGGACCAGTAAATCTTTATCTGCCAATTCTTGTAAGTAGCGACGAGCTGTCATATCTGATACATCCAGACGCGTCATGATTTCTTTTACAGTAATAGTTCCCTTTGTATTTACCGTTTCTAGAATATTATCTAGTTTCTCTTGCTTTAGCATCCTTATCACCTCGATTTCTACTATTATTATCTTACCATAAAACGCTCAATATATCAAATAGAAAAAAAAACAAAATAAAACAAAAAACAAAAATATCATGGTTGTTTTAAACAAACCATGATATTTTGAATGATTGGCCAAATTAGTCTAAACCGTAGTTGTAATCATCATCTTGCATGGCTTCAACTTCACCAAGGAGGTAACCATTTCCGACTTGAGAGAAGAAGTCGTGGTTGGAAGTTCCTGTTGAAATACCGTTCATGACGATTGGGTTGACATCATCTGCTGAGTCTGGGAAGAGTGGATCTTGTCCTAGGTTCATAAGGGCCTTATTGGCATTGTAACGAAGGAAGGTTTTGACTTCCTCAGTCCAACCAACACCGTCATAGAGACTTTCTGTATAGCCCTCTTCGTTTTCGTAGAGAGTGTAGAGCAGGTCGTACATCCATTCTTTGAGTTTTTCTTGCTCTTCTTCAGGCAATTCGTTGAAACCAAGTTGGAATTTGTAACCGATGTAGGTTCCGTGAACAGACTCATCACGGATGATTAGTTTAATGATTTCCGCAACGTTGGCTAGTTTGTTGTTACCGAGATAGTAGAGCGGTGTAAAGAAACCAGAGTAGAAGAGGAAGGTTTCAAGAAAAACGCTGGCAACTTTCTTTTCAAGTGGACTACCATTGAGATAGATTTCATTGATAATTTCAGCTTTTTTTTGTAGGTAAGGGTTGGTGTTGGTCCATTCAAAGATTTCTTCAATCTCAGCCTTGGTATTCAAGGTTGAAAAGATAGAAGAGTAAGATTTTGCGTGGACTGATTCCATAAACTGGATGTTGTTGAAAACAGCTTCCTCATGCGGTGTACGGATGTCTGAACGAAGAGCCTGAACCCCTGTTTCAGATTGCATGGTATCAAGAAGCGTTAAACCACCAAAGACTTTTCCTACCAAGTCTTTTTCCTTGTTTGATAGTTTTCTCCAGTCGTCAAGGTCATTTGACAAGGGGATACGAGTGTCGAGCCAGAATTGCTCCGTCAGCTTTTCCCAAGTTGATTTGTCGATGACATCTTCGATGGCATTCCAGTTAATGGCTTTGTAGTAAGTTTCCATTTGAAATCTCTTTCTGTATGTAATAATGCGATTATGGAATCTTCTCTATTTTATCATAGTCTGAGAAGAGTATCGCACAAAAAGTCGGAAGACCGACTTTTCATTTTTCCTAGTATTTTAGATACTTGTCAAGTTTTTTTCTGGTGGGTAACTTAATCAGTAGTCTGAGAAAATGTGGTTTCCTCAGATAAAAATTAAATCACACAGCTTTCACATTGGTTAGCACCAACTTCCCCACCGTCGTCTGTAAAGGTACGGACGTAGTAGATAGACTTGATACCCTTGTTAAAGGCATAGTTACGAAGAATAGATAGGTCACGTGTCGTTTGTTTGTTTTCTTTCTTCCATTCGTAAAGACCTTTTGGAATGTCGCTACGCATGAAGAGGGTGAGTGAAAGTCCTTGATCCACGTGCTCTGTCGCAGCAGCGTAAACATCAATCACCTTACGCATATCCATGTCGTAAGCAGAAGTGTAGTAAGGGATAGTATCTGTTGACAAACCTGCAGCAGGGTAGTAGATCTTACCAATTTTCTTTTCCTGACGTTCTTCGATGCGTTGTGTAATCGGGTGGATAGAAGCAGAAACGTCGTTGATGTAGCTGATAGAACCATTTGGAGCAACAGCTAGACGGTTTTGGTGATAAAGACCATCTGCTTGAACCTTTTCGCGAAGTTCAGCCCAATCAGCAGCACTTGGGATAAAGACGTCTTTGAAGAGCTCTTTGACACGGTCTGATTTTGGAACAAATTCGCCTGTCACATACTTGTCGAAGTAGCTTCCGTTAGCATAGTCTGATTTTTCAAAGTTGTGGAAGGTGATACCACGTTCACGCGCGATGTTATTAGATTCTACCAAGGTCCAGTAGTTCATAAGCATAAAGTAGATGCTTGTAAATTCAACTGACTCAGGTGATCCATATTCGATCAGTTGTTGCGCTAGGTAGCTGTGAAGTCCCATAGCACCAAGACCAAAGGTGTGAGCCAAACTGTTTCCGTGGTCGATAGTAGGGACAGCTACGATGTGTGAACTATCTGTAACGAAAGTCAAAGCACGAACCATAGCACGGATAGAACGACCAAAGTCAGGTGAGGTCATCATGTTGACCACGTTGGTTGAACCAAGGTTACATGAGACGTCTGTTCCCATTTGAAGGAATTCTTGAGCATCGTTGATCAAACTTGGTTCTTGAACTTGAAGAATCTCAGAACACAAGTTGCTCATGATAATCTTTCCATCAACAGGATTTGCACGGTTAGCCGTATCGATGTTGACTACATATGGATAGCCAGATTCTTGTTGCAATTTAGAGATTTCCGTTTCCAAATCACGCGCCTTGATTTTTGTCTTGCGGATATTTGGATTTGCTACTAATTCATCATATTTTTCAGTGATGTCGATATAGTTGAATGGCACGCCATACTCAAGCTCTACAGAGTAAGGGCTGAAGAGGTACATTTCTTCATTTTTACGAGCCAATTCGTAGAATTTATCTGGTACCACAACTCCAAGTGAGAGGGTCTTCACACGAACTTTTTCATCGGCATTTTCTTTCTTAGTAGAAAGGAAGGCGATGATATCTGGGTGAAAGACATTGAGATACACTACACCAGCCCCTTGACGTTGCCCCAATTGGTTGGAGTAAGAGAAGCTGTCTTCGAAAAGTTTCATAACTGGTACGACACCAGAAGCAGCACCTTCATAGCCTTTGATAGGTGCACCAGCTTCACGAAGGTTGCTGAGGGAAATTCCCACACCACCACCGATACGTGAAAGTTGGAGAGCTGAGTTGATGGAACGTCCGATAGAGTTCATGTCATCAGTTACTTGAATCAAGAAACAAGATACCAACTCCCCACGACGAGCACGACCTGCGTTCAAAAAGGAAGGAGTAGCTGGTTGGTAGCGTTGGTGGATGATTTCATTGGCAATATCAGTCGCAATCGCTTCATCCCCGTCAGCAAAATAAAGTGCATTAAAGAAGACACGGTCTTCCATACTTTCAAGGTAATATTCACCGTCGTTAGTCTTCAAGGCATATTGATTGTAAAACTTATAGGCAGCCATGAAAGACTTGAATTGGAAGTTTTGATCTTTAATAAATTGAGACAATTCTTCCAAGAATTCTGGGCGGTATTTCTTGATAAATGCTGTTTCAATGTAGTTGTGTTCAATGAGGTAGTTGATTTTATCAGTGATTGAATCAAAAACCATAGTGTTTGGAACTACATTTTCTTTAAAGAAGGCATCCAAGGCTTCTTTATCTTTATGAAGCATGATTTGTCCATTAACAGGACGGTTGATTTCGTTATTGAGACGGAAGTAGGTCACGTCCTCAAGATGTTTTAATCCCATAAAATTTCCCTTATCTAATTACAAAAGAAAGGCTTCTAAGTTAGCCCTAGAAGCAGTTTCTTCTGGATGATGTACTAAGATTATGCTAACTGTTTTAGTTTTCCTGGTTGGAAACCTGAAAAAACTTCAGTTGGTGTTTGGATAATAGGAGCTGCGCTGAAACCGAGCTCTTTAACTTGATCGATGTACTCAGGTTGCTCGTCAAGATTAATCTCACGATAAGCGACATTGTTGCTGTCCAAGAAACGCTTGGTCATCTTACATTGGACACAGTTGTTTTTAGAATAAACGGTTACCATTTTCGTAACTCCTCTTTCAAAATTGATTACTTTCTTAGTATATCAGAAAAAAAAACTTTGTCAAACTTTTTAAACTAAATCTTGTGCTAAAAAGTTACAGTTTCAAAAACAAAGCACAAGATATAGTGTTTTGTCAGAGTGTAAAATTGGGTTTTCATTGAACTATCAAAGTTTATCAAAACAAAAAAACTATATACTGTATATTGGTAAGACAAATAGAAGATTTTCAGCAAGTTATCAGAAAGGAAATAGAAGAAAGTCCATAAAACACTTGAAAAATTATCTAGAAGGTGATATAATACAGTCTTGTAAGGGTTATCACATATAACTCAAAAAAGAAATAACTAAAGGAGAGTCAAACTATGGCTTCTAAAGATTTCCACGTAGTGGCAGAAACAGGTATTCACGCACGTCCAGCAACATTGTTGGTTCAAACAGCTAGCAAATTTGCTTCAGATATCACTCTTGAATACAAAGGTAAATCAGTAAACCTTAAATCTATCATGGGTGTTATGAGTCTTGGTGTTGGCCAAGGTGCTGACGTTACAATTTCAGCTGAAGGTGCAGATGCTGACGACGCAATCGCTGCTATCACTGAAACTATGGAAAAAGAAGGATTGGCATAAGGAAAATGACAGAAATGCTTAAAGGAATCGCAGCATCAGACGGTGTTGCAGTTGCAAAAGCATATCTACTCGTTCAACCGGATTTGTCATTTGAGACTGTTACAGTCGAAGATACAAACGCAGAAGAAGCTCGCCTTGATGCTGCTCTAAAAGCATCACAAGACGAGCTTTCTGTTATTCGTGAGAAAGCAGTAGGTACGCTCGGTGAAGAAGCTGCTCAAGTATTTGACGCTCACTTAATGGTCCTTGCTGACCCAGAAATGATCAGCCAAATCAAGGAAACAATCCGTGCTAAGAAAGTGAATGCAGAAGCAGGTCTGAAAGAAGTTACAGACATGTTTATCACTATCTTTGAAGGTATGGAAGACAACCCATACATGCAAGAACGTGCGGCGGATATCCGCGACGTGACAAAACGTGTATTGGCAAACCTTCTTGGTAAAAAATTGCCAAACCCAGCTTCTATCAATGAAGAAGTGATTGTCATTGCACATGACTTGACTCCTTCTGATACAGCTCAATTGGACAAAAACTTTGTAAAAGCTTTTGTAACCAACATTGGTGGACGTACAAGCCACTCAGCTATCATGGCACGTACACTTGAAATTGCTGCTGTATTGGGTACAAACAACATCACTGAAATCGTAAAAGACGGTGACATCCTTGCCGTTAACGGTATCACAGGTGAAGTTATCATCAACCCAACTGATGAACAAGCTACAGAATTTAAAGCAGCTGGTGAAGCTTATGCTCAACAGAAAGCTGAATGGGCACTCTTAAAAGATGCTAAAACAGTGACTGCTGATGGCAAACATTTCGAATTGGCTGCCAACATCGGTACTCCAAAAGACGTTGAAGGTGTCAATGACAACGGTGCTGAAGCTGTTGGTCTTTACCGCACAGAGTTCTTGTACATGGATTCTCAAGACTTCCCAACAGAAGATGAGCAGTACGAAGCTTACAAGGCTGTACTTGAAGGAATGAACGGTAAACCAGTTGTCGTTCGTACAATGGATATCGGTGGAGATAAGGAACTTCCTTACTTCGATATGCCTCACGAAATGAATCCATTCCTTGGATTCCGTGCCCTTCGTATCTCTATCTCTGAGACTGGAGATGCTATGTTCCGCACACAAATCCGTGCTCTTCTTCGTGCGTCTGTTCACGGTCAATTGCGTATCATGTTCCCAATGGTTGCACTCTTGAAAGAATTCCGTGCAGCGAAAGCAGTCTTTGACGAAGAAAAAGCAAATCTTCTTGCTGAAGGTGTTGCAGTTGCGGATGATATCCAAGTTGGTATCATGATCGAGATTCCTGCAGCGGCTATGCTTGCAGACCAATTTGCTAAAGAAGTTGACTTCTTCTCAATTGGTACAAACGACTTGATCCAATACACAATGGCAGCAGACCGTATGAACGAACAAGTTTCATACCTTTACCAACCATACAACCCATCAATCCTTCGTTTGATTAACAACGTTATCAAAGCAGCTCATGCTGAAGGTAAATGGGCTGGTATGTGTGGTGAGATGGCTGGTGACCAACAAGCTGTTCCACTTCTTGTCGGAATGGGCTTGGATGAGTTCTCTATGTCAGCAACATCTGTACTTCGTACACGTAGCTTGATGAAGAAATTGGACACAGCTAAGATGGAAGAGTACGCAAACCGTGCCCTTACAGAATGCTCAACAATGGAAGAAGTTCTTGAACTTCAAAAAGAATACGTTAATTTTGATTAATCGAAAAATCCCTGCAACGCAGTTGCAGGGACTTTTTTTATATTTTTTAAAGCAATATTAAGAAAAACTGCTTTATATGAAGCCTTTCGAAGACAAGGTAGTAGGGCAGAATAAAAAATTACTTAACTGGTTCATAAAATCCTTGACAAGGTGAAAATTTAGGAGTAAACTATTAACCAGTTAAGTAATAGAGAGGAGTTTCTGCAATTTAGAAATGAATTGCAAATAGAAATATCAAAAAAGAAAGTGAGTTTCGATGAAAATTAATAAAAAATATCTTGCTGGTTCTGCGGCAGCCTTGATTTTAAGTGTTTGTTCTTACGAGTTGGGACTGTATCAAGCCAGAACGGTTAAGGAAAATAATCGTGTTTCCTATATAGATGGAAAACAAGCGACGCAAAAAACGGAGAATTTGACTCCTGATGAGGTTAGCAAGCGTGAAGGAATCAATGCGGAGCAAATCGTCATCAAGATAACAGACCAAGGCTATGTCACTTCACATGGCGACCACTATCATTATTACAATGGTAAGGTTCCTTATGACGCAATTTTTAGTGAAGAATTACTCATGAAAGATCCAAACTATAAGCTAAAAGATGAGGATATTGTCAATGAAGTCAAGGGTGGATATGTTATCAAGGTAGATGGAAAATACTATGTTTACCTTAAGGATGCTGCCCATGCGGATAATGTTCGTACGAAAGCAGAAATCAATCGACAAAAACAAGAGCATAGTCAACATCGTGAAGGTGGGACTCCAAGAAACGATGGTGCTGTAGCTCTGGCACGTTCGCAAGGACGTTATACCACAGATGATGGTTACATCTTTAATGCATCTGATATTATAGAGGATACTGGTGATGCTTATATCGTTCCTCATGGCGATCATTACCATTACATTCCTAAGAATGAGTTATCAGCTAGCGAGTTGGCTGCTGCAGAAGCCTTCCTATCTGGTCGGGGCAATCTGTCAAGTTCAAGAACCTATCGCCGACAAAATAGCGATAACACTCCAAGAGCAAACTGGGCACCTTCTGTAAGCAATCCAGGAACTACCAATACTAACACAAGCAACAACAGCAATACTAACAGTCAAGCAAGTCAAAGTGATGACATTGATAGTCTTTTGAAACAGCTTTATGCCTTGCCACACAGCCAACGACACGTAGAATCTGATGGCCTTGTTTTCGACCCGGCGCAAATCACAAGTCGAACCGCCAGAGGTGTAGCTGTCCCTCATGGTAACCATTACCACTTTATCCCTTATGAACAAATGTCTGAATTGGAAGAACGAATCGCTCGCATCATCCCGCTTCGCTATCGTTCGAACCACTGGGTGCCGGATTCAAGACCAGAACAACCAAGTCCACAACCGACTCCGGAACCTAGTCCAAGCCCGCAACCTGCACCAAATCCTCAACCAGCTCCAAGCAATCCAATTGACGAAAAATTGGTTAAACAGGCGATTCGAAAAGTAGCTGATGGCTATGTATTTGAGGAGAATGGAATCTCACGTTATACTCCTGCCATGAAGCTTTCAGCAGAAACAGCAGCAGCCATTGATAGTAAACTAGCCCAGCAAGAAAGTTTGTCTCATAAACTCAGAGCTAAGAAAACCAACCTCCCATCTGGTGATCGAGGATTTTACAATAAGGCTTATGATTTACTAGCAAGAGTTCTTCAAGACTTACTTGATAATAAAGGGCGCCAAGCTGATTTTGAGGCTTTGGATAAACTCTTGGAACGACTCAATGATGCTTCAAGTGATAAAGTCAAGTTAGTGGATGATATTCTTGCTTTCTTAGCACCGATTCGCCATCCAGAACGTTTAGGAAAACCGAATGCGCAAATTGCTTATACTGATGATGAGATTCAAGTAGCCAAGTTGGCAGGTAAGTATACAACAGAAGACGGTTATATCTTTGATCCTCGTGATATCACAAGTGATGAGGGGGATGCTTATGTAACTCCTCATATGACCCATAGCCATTGGATTAAAAAAGATAGTTTGTCTGAAGCCGAAAGAGCGGCAGCCCAGGCTTATGCTAAAGAGAAAGGTTTAACTCCTCCTTCAACAGACCATCAGAATTCAGGAAATACGGAGGCTAAAGGAGCAGAAGCTATCTACAACCGCGTGAAAGCAGCCAAGAAGGTGCCGCTTGATCGTATGCCTTACAATCTCCAACATACTGTGGAAGTCAAAAACGGAAGCTTGATTATTCCTCATTATGACCATTACCATAACATCAAATTTGAGTGGTTTGACGAAGGCCTTTATGAGGCTCCTAAGGGTTATACTTTAGAGGATCTCTTTGAGACTGTGAAGTACTATGTCGAACATCCAAACGAACGTCCGCATTCAGATAGTGGTTGGGGAAATGCAAGTGACCATGTTCAAAGAAACCAAAATGGTCAAGCTGATAACAATCATACGGAAAAACCATCAGTAGAGAAACCTCGGACAGAAAAACCTGAGGAAGAAAAACCTCGCGAAGAGAAGCCGAAGAGTGAGAAACCAGAGTCTCCAAAACCAACTGAGGAGCCAGAAGAAGAATCGCCAGAGGAATCAGAAGAACCTAAGGTTGAAACTGAAAAGGTTGAAGAAAAACTGAGAGAGGCTGAAGATATACTTGGAAAAATCCAAGACCCCATTATCAAGTCTAATGCCAAAGAAACTCTCACGGGATTAAAGAATAACTTGCTATTTGGCGCCCAAGACAACAATACTATTATGGCAGAAGCTGAAAAATTATTGGCTTTGTTAAGGGAGAGTAAGTAGTTGTAGCAACATTTTCTAACTCCTAAAAACAGGATAGGAGAGCTAGAAAAGATAAAATCGAAAAATGAGAGCAGAATATGAGTTCTAGTTCTCATTTTTTTCATGAAAATGTGCAAAATATCTTGACATATAGTGTAAATAAAGATAAACTATTTACTAGTTAATTAAATGGTTAAATACTAGTTAAGGAGTAATGATGAAAAAAAGAACGATCCTATTATTGATGGCCAGTTTGTTGGCTCTTGTCTTAGGAGCATGTAGTCAAAAAGAAAAACAAGAAGCAAAAGGGATGAAGATTGTCACAAGTTTTTACCCAGTCTATGCCATGGTCAAAGAGGTATCAGGTAACCTGAATGATGTTCGGATGATTCAGTCAAGTAGTGGAATTCACTCATATGAACCTTCAGCGAATGACATTGCTGCTATTTATGATGCGGATGTTTTTGTCTACCACTCGCATACACTGGAGTCTTGGGCGGGAAGTCTGGATCCAAATTTGAAAAAATCAAAAGTTAAAGTTTTAGAAGCCTCTGAAGGGATGACCTTGGAGCGTGTACCAGGTTTGGAAGATGTTGAAGCTAGTGACGGTATTGATGAAAAAACACTCTACGACCCTCACACTTGGTTAGATCCAGAAAAAGCTGGCGAAGAAGCGCAGATTATTGCGGATAAACTTTCGGAGCTTGATAGTGCCAATAAAGAGACTTATCAAAAGAATGCTAAAGACTTTATCGCTAAAGCTCAAGAATTAAGCAAGAAATACCAGCCTATTTTTGAAAAAGCAAGTCAAAAGACTTTTGTTACGCAACACACAGCCTTTTCTTACCTGGCTAAACGCTTTGGTTTGAAACAACTTGGTATAGCAGGGATTTCTCCTGAACAAGAACCAAGTCCGAGACAGTTGACAGAAATCCAAGAATTTGTAAAAACCTATAAGGTTAAAACCATCTTTACTGAGAGCAATGCTTCTTCTAAAGTCGCTGAGACCTTGGTCAAATCAACAGGAGTTAGCCTGAAAACACTGAATCCTTTGGAAGCAGACCCCGAAAATGACAAAACTTACTTAGAAAATTTAGAAGAAAATATGAATGTTCTTGCAGAAGAATTAAAATGAGGAGATTATGAAAATTAAGAAAAAGTATCTTGCGGCGGGATCGGCTTTAGTCCTTTCCCTAAGCCTTTGCATCTATGCATTGAACCAACACCAGGTAGAAGGAAACAAAGATAATAACCGTGTGTCTTATGTCGATGGGAAGCAAGATTCTCAAAAAACAGAGACCCAAACACCAGACCAAGTTAGCAAAAAGGAAGATATTCAGGCAGAACAAATTGTCGTGAAAATTACCGATCAAGGTTATGTGACATCACACGGTGATCATTTCCATTATTACAATGGTAAAGTTCCTTTTGACGCGATTTTCAGTGAAGAACTGTTGATGAAAGATGCCAATTATCAACTGAAAGACGCTGACATTGTCAACGAAATCAAAGGTGGCTACATTATCAAGGTTGATGGCAAGTATTATGTTTACCTTAAGGATGCGGCGCATGCAGATAACGTTCGTACGAAGGACGAAATTGAACGCCAAAAACAAGGTCATACTCACGATGCACCAACTTCTAACAGTGCAGTGACCCTTGCACGATCACAAGGACGCTATACTACCGATGATGGCTACATCTTTAATCCATCTGATATTATAGAGGATACTGGCGATGCTTACATCGTTCCTCACGGAGGACATTACCACTATATTCCTAAGAGTTCTTTGTCTGCTAGCGAATTGGCAGCTGCCCAAGCCTATCTCTCTGGAACTAGAAAACAACCGAGTGTGACTAACTATCGTCCAAGTCAAAATGGAACCAGTCAAACCACTAATCCTAGTCAACAAACCGAAACACCAAGCAAACCAGAAGAGAGCCTTCAGAGTCTATTGCAGCAACTCTATGCTCTTCCAAGTAATCAACGTTATGCAGAATCAGATGGCTTGATTTTTGACCCTGCTAAGATTTCAAGCAGAACACCAAGTGGCGTAGCGATTCCTCATGGAAATCACTATCATTTTATTCCATATACAAAGCTTTCTACCTTGGAAGAAAAGATTGCGCGTATGATTCCTCTTGCTAGCGACAGTGGAAAACCAGCACCTTTGGAAAAACCAAGCAAACCCGTAGAACATCCTGGGCAGCAAGACCATCATCATGACCAAGACGGTGAACACGGAAGTCAGGGGACCAACCATGGAGATCATGACCATGATGGAGAGAACCATGACCATCATCATGATGAAGAACATGATCATGGTTTTGCAGCTGACCGTGTCATCAGTGAGGATGAGCAAGGATTTGTAGTTTCTCACGGAGATCACGCTCATTATTTCTTTAAGAAGGACTTGACTGCAGCTCAAATCAAAGCTGCCCAAAATCACTTGAAAGAAAATCATCAGTCTGAGCCTGTTCAACCACTTGCCAAGACTGTGGAAAGTTTCTCAAGAGATGCGAGCGATGAAGAAAAAATCAAGTATATCTCACAGACCTATGGAGTACCGCTCGAAGCGATTCGTATTTCAAATGGATTCTTTGTCTTTGGAAACCCGGATCAAGCCTATGATCCTACTCATATTCACCCGTATGCTGTTCGTAAGGAGCGTGTTCGTATTCCACTGCAGACAGGTGACCCTGAACTTGATTTCTTAAATGAACTTTTTACAACTGCTTTACGTGACAATGTATCTCCTTATAGTTTGCAAGTTGAAAATGGTAGCTTTGTGATTCCTCACGGAGACCACAATCACTACATTAAGGTTCAGACAAAGGGCTATGAAGTAGCTTTGAAAAACAAGATTCCTACCTTACAATCAAGCTATCAGCCTGGTGCATTTGACGAGCAGAGTGTTCTTTCTAAAGTTGATCAACTGTTAGCAGATAGCAGAAATCTCTACAAAGACCAACCTATCATGCAGAGACGGGTTGAACTTGCTTTGGGGCAATTTACTGAAAACATGAAAAAACTGGCGACCAACTCAACCGCTGGTTACCTAGCGGCCTTGGATCTCTTTGATAAGCAATATATCCATGTGGATCAAAGTGTGGCACCGGTTGAAACTTCACCTTTAGATAAGAAGTACCAAGTCCTTGTAGATAAGATCAATACACTGGATACGGACACTTATGGCTTGCCTAAGAAAGATCTTTTGGTACATTTGCAGGATGCGAAGTTAGCACAAGATGAGACAGAGTTGGCTGCGATTGAAGCGAAACTTCAAGCCTTGCAAGATTTCCGTGATCGTACAGGAGTCACAACTGTAGAGTACATCAAGTACTTCTACGAACATGTATCCGATGGCCGTCTTAGAGAAGAACTTCGTAACCGTGTTGCCAAGCTGACTTGGGAACTTTACCAGTCGCAATCTTTCCTCAAAGCAACCGACTTAAACAAGTTATTCCCAACCATCTACCAAACTAAACTTGAGGTGGAAGAAGCTCTCAAAGAAGAACCCGTTTCTACAAAAGCTGGTAAGACTATTCTAGATACGGAAAAAGTAGATAGTCAAACCGCTAAGACAGCCATCTATGAATTCCTAAAAGAACTCTACGGTGATTTTATGCCAGAAGAGCGGGTTAGCCGGGTCAAGAAGGAAGAAGTGGATGCTCTCCTATCCAAAGTTGTTCAACTTCTAGCGCGTGTCAAAGAAGACGGTGTCAAACAATCCCTAGCTGAAGAAGCAGCCAATATCAAAGCAGCCGCAGAAAAAGAAAATGCAGACCTTGACGAAGCTAAAACACAACTTGAGGATCTTTTAAATCGTATTGCCGCGACTATCCAACGAGAGGAAAAAGAAGCAGAACAAGATCCACAAACGGTGATCATCTACCAAAAACTCTATAATGTCTTGCTCTCTCTTCACAAGTACTTAGAGGATAACAAAGGATCTGATGCTGACTTTGAACGTGTTGATGGCCTATTTGATCAACTCGCAGCTAAAAGTAGTGATAAGGAAGGTCTCCTCACTCTAGCTAAAGAGATTATTAGCTTGAACCAAGAACTTCGTTCAAAAGCAAGTGAAACTGACAGCCAATCTAAGTCTGAGAAAGGCAGTGAAACAACTGCTTCTCAATCAAATGAAAAACAAGCACAAAGTGAGTCTGAGCCAAGTGCTCAACCAAACGAATAAAAAGAAAGACGAAGTAGCTGAGCTACCTCGTCTTTTTTAGTCATTATAAGATACAATACCAATGATGGTATCTACTGCGCGCTCCATAGTTTGAAGACTGACGTATTCAAAACGTCCATGCATGTTTTCACCACCAGCAAAGATATTCGGAGTTGGAATACCCATAAAGGAAATTTTAGAGCCATCTGTCCCACCGCGAATTGGCTCGATAATTGGCGTGATTTCTAGATCTTCCATAACGGCTTTGGCAATGGTAACGGGCGTCATATCTTTCTCAATGACTTCCTTCATATTGTAGTACTGGTCTGTCAGAGTCAAGGTCACGCGATCATTCCCAAGTTCTTGATTCATCTTATCAGCGATGTCCTGCATGGCTTCCTTACGAGCTTCAAAGGCATCTTTTTCAAAGTCACGAATGATATAGCTTGCACGTGCTTCCTCGACACTACCTGACACATCCATAAGATGATAGAAACCTTGGTAACCATCTGTCAGTTCAGGACGATCATTCCCAGGAAGTTGATTATGAAAATCAATCGCTAGCTGAAGGGCATTGACCATCTGACCTTTAGCAGTACCAGGGTGAACATTGCGCCCTTGGAAATGGAGTTCAGCAGCAGCTGCTGAGAAAGTTTCGTACTGAAGTTCACCTAGTGGGCCACCATCAACGGTATAGGCAAAGTCAACGTCAAAGTCTTCTGCATCAAACTTATTGGCACCGACACCGATTTCTTCGTCAGGTCCAAAACCAACACGAATCTCACAGTGTTTGATTTCGGGATGAGCAGTCAGATATTCAATAGCAGTCATAATCTCAGCAATCCCTGACTTGTCATCAGCACCCAACAAGGTCCTGCCATCAGTTGTGATAAGCGTTTGGCCATGATATTTTTCAAGACTCTTGAAGTCAGAGGGATCTAGTTTAAATCCAGAATCACCCAAGTCGATAGCTCCCCCATCGTAATTTTCGATGACTTGCGGATTAACTCCCTCAGCATTAAAATCAGCAGTATCCATATGGGAGATGAAGCCAATTTTGCGAGTGAGCTTTGGATCATTAGCTGGTAAGGTACCAATAGCAAAACCATTTGGAAGGTAGTAGACGTTTTGCAAACCAACACGTTTCATTTCAGGAATAAGAACATTGGTCGCAAAATCTACCTGGCTTTGCGTACTTGGAGTAGTAGTAGAGTGTTCGTCAGATCGCGTATTGACCTTAACGTAGGTTAAGAAACGATCTAAAAGGTTCGGATAAGTCATAAAAACTCCTTTAACAATCATAAAATAGAATGCAAACTTCGGAAAAATCCTCATTCTGAAAATTTCACGAATTTTGAAAAAATATAATAATTCAAATTCAATAGACTTTTAAATGAAATTTTGGATATTCTAGAATAAAATATATGCATTGATATTTTATGAGATTTTTTTATTCTTTTTTCATTTTACCATAGAATAGTTTGAAAGACAAAGAAGAATCATACTCTTTTATTAATTAACATAATATAAAATTAATCATATTAATTGACACTACGTGAAGTTTATTGTACAATAATCTTGCAAATGGCTAGATTGATATAACAATAGGTCTAAAGTATCTTACTTAAGGAGAATAAAATGAACATTCGCTTCGATTTTAAGAAAGTTCAAATTATTGCGCGCCGTTTAGTTACACTGTTAGCTATTCTCTTTTTGTGTGCTCCGATGAGTCTGTTAAATGCTGATTCTACTACAGAACCTCAGACAACCCTTCACAAGACAATCACTCCGATATCAGGACAGGATGACAAGTATGAGTTGTCCTTGGATATTACTTCCAAGCTTGGAACGGAGACCCAGTCAGAACCCCTAGATGTTGTTTTGGTAGCCGACCTCTCAGGAAGTATGAATAAAAGAGATGTTCCTTCTTCTACTGGCCGAACAATTACAAGATTGGATGCTTTAAAAAATACCCTTAAAGGAACTCGAGATCGTCAGGGCTTAATTGATACCATTTTATCCAATTCAAATAATCGATTGTCCATGGTAGGTTTTGGTGGAAAAATTGATAATAAGTTTGCGGAACAAGCATGGAATGCCAACTACAGAAAATGGGAGTGGGGGTATCGGTATTGGCCGTATGAAGAGAGAACAGCATTTTATGATGGTGTGTCCCCATGGGATGATGCAGATACAATTTTAAATTGGAATAACGATGCTAGTGGTTCAAAGACTGCAGTCAGTAATATGAGAATTGCTGGTGGTCAATCAATAGGGACTGAATCAGGAATCGGTACAGGAACCAATATTAGCGCGGGTATTCGTATTGCCAATCAATTAATAGATAGTGCAAGACCAAATGCTAAGAAGGTTGTTATTGTTCTATCAGATGGTTTTGCCAATATGTATTACAACGACAGTGGTTATACTGTTTATAACTATAATAATCAAGATGGATCAGAAACGGCACCAGATTGGTTCTGGAATAATTTAGATGTATCTATCAATAATCTCGCCTATAGTCTCGCTCCAAAACTAGCTGGCTTTTACTCTATTAAGTTTCGTTATTCAAACAATGTCGACAGTATTACTAGTCTGCAGTATTATATCAGGTACCACAATTCTTCCATTCCTAATGAAATCCTATCCGCAAACAATGAAGACCAGTTAAGAGACAGTTTTAAAGATATCACAGATAAGATTCTGCCTCTGGGGGTTCACCATGTGACCATCAAGGATGTTCTTTCTAAGTATGTTCAGTTATTACCTAATGGATCTTCAGATTTTCGTGTCGTTAAAGAGAAAGATGGTAGCAGTGAAACATTAACTGAGAATCAAGTAACTTTTGAAACCAAGACAAGCTCAGAAGGTTTAGTGGAGGTTACGGCTAATTTTTCTCCTAATTATTCCTTGGAAGATGGCGCTAGATATGTACTAAAATTTAAAGTTGCATCTAGTCAAGAAGCCTTAGATGCTATTGCTGGTGATAAGAAGATAGAGGCTGGTGATGCTGAAGGTTCTGATGTTAATAAACTCTACTCCAATAAAGGAGCCAGTGTCACCTATTCTTATGGAATAGGCACCTCTCAAACCAAGACCAAAGATTACTCTGACAAACCTACCTTCAAGCCTTCGGATCCATTAACGGTTCCAGTGGAAGTTGAATGGCAGGGTGTGACGGGTGCGAGAACAGTTATAACAGCTAATCAACCAAGTAATGTTGAACTGAAACTGGTTCAAAAGAACAAGAACGGAGGTTCTGATAATCAAGACTATCGAAAGACTAATGTAAATGTTAGAACAAATATCTTTAATGAAACGAGGAACTTTGAAAAAGTTGCTAAAGGATATCAATACGATTTAATAGCACCTGATGTTCCCGCATTTACTAAAGAAATTAAAAATGTTGGTACAGAATCTAAACCATCCTTTAAGGTCATCTATAAGCAATTACCAAGTCTGACCATCAAGAAAGTGTTGAAATCTGAAAATAACTTGAACAAAGAGTTTAGGATTAAGGTAAAACTAACCTCACCGGATTCTAAACCATTGAATGGAACTTTCGGCGAGATAACTGTTGTGAATGGAGAAGCGGAGATCCGTGTCAGTAAACGGAAACGTTGGAAAGGTGTTCTAAGTTATCTTCCTCGAGGAACACATTACAAGGTTGAAGAAGAAGCGGCATCAACGAATGGTTACCACGTTACATATGAGAATCAAGAAGGAGATTTGAATATAGATGAAACCAGCACTGTGACGAATCACAAGCTTCCGAGTTTATCAGTCACTAAGAAAGTAACGGGAGCCTTTGCCAATCTATTAAAATCCTTTCAAATCACCATTAACTTAAAGGATGCTCAGAACAGACCATTGAATGGGTCCTATAGCGCAACAGTAGATAATCAAAGAACAACCCTACAATTTACTAATGGTAAATCGTCTGTTGATCTCAAGAAAGACCACACAATCAAAATTGATGGACTTCCACTCGGTAGCCATTTCAGCATCGAAGAAGAAGCTAGCTCTTCTCGAGGTTATCAGGTTTCCTATGAAAACAAAGAGGGAACTCTTGATTCAGATAAGGCTGCAACAGTCACTAACAATAAAAATAGTGTACCTGAGACTGGGATTGACCTTTTGACTAGTAGGCTGGTGCTAGGAGTGGTACTTCCTTTGGGACTGATCTTCTTTACAATTTTACTTGGACACCTTGTGGTGAATAGGAGGAAGTAATGCTACTTAAAAAGAAACATAAGAAAACAGTAACACAAGTCAATTGGGATAAGTCTCCGCCGAGTGTATGGGGAGATATCCTCTACTTAGTCAGTAAGCTTCTGATGGTTGGGTTTGTACTGGCCACCCTTTACTTTTTTGTCTTTGGACTATTGAGATACAATGACGATGGCATGAAGCCAGCCTTAAAAGATGGCGACTTGGTTGTCTACTATAGGTTGGATAAACGTTATTCGATTGGTGATCTGCTCGTCTATAGTTATAAGGGCAAGGAAAGAGTGGCGCGTGTCATAGCAACCGAAGGAAGTACGATCGATATAAACGAAAATGGTCTCATCATCAATGGTTCTCCTCAACAAGAGCAGGATATCTACAAAGAAACGCTGCTCTATAAGGAAGGGGCTACCTTCCCAATGAAAGTTCCAGCAGGACAACTCTTTGTCCTCGGAGACAATCGAACAACGGCTGTAGATAGTCGTGCTTTTGGAACCATTCCTATACAGGATACCCATGGCAAGGTGGTAACAGTCCTAAGGCGACGGGGCTTTTGATGATAATTTATGAAAAAAGAAATTTAAAAATAAAAGGAATAATCATGAAAAAAACATTTTTGAAAAAATTAGTTACTGCAAGTATTGCAGCTGTAACCGTCTTGTCGGTCTTTAGAGGAGTGCCAACATTTGCGGATGAAAACTCTGATGCAACCGCAATATCAAATACAGAAACAGATGTACAAGTGTCCATTAACAAGGTGTTGAATATTGCGGAAGGAATCACTACACCTTATGCTCACTTTACCTTTACTTTCAAACCCAAAACTGGTAACTCGAATAACGGAGTGCCATATGAAACAGTCAATGCCACAAATGGTCAAATAGCAGATAAAACAGTAGATTATTCAGGAAAAGATGTTTTAGTAAATGGTGAAAAAAGTATTAAGAAAAATACTGGAAATATTTTTGCAAATGTGACCTACACACATGCTGGAGAATATGTTTACACTGTTGCTGAAAAACAAAATGAAGGTTGGAGAGCAATGCAAAAAGATGGTGTTGCAATTGACTCAATGACATTTGATAATCGTAGCTACGAAATGCATGTTATTGTAAAAAATAAAGTAATTAGTGGTAGTGGTGTGTACATATCTTCTGTATACTTTAAACAAGATACAACAGAGGCTACAGCTAAAGTGAAGCCATCTGAAAAAGGGATTATGTTTAAATATGATTTGTTTACAAATATCTATCGTAAAAATGCTGGTAAGATAACAGATCCTAACAATTCCTACCCTAACGATCCTCACCTTGGACATTATGATCCTAATGCTAAATCATTAGTAATTAAAAAAGTTTTGTCAGGTGCTACTGCAGATAAATCAAAAGATTTCACTTTCAAGCTTACTTTCACTAAAGCATCTACAGAAGATAAAACTTCTATTGAAGGAAAGATTGGGAATGTTTCTAAAACTTTCGAATACGGAAAAGAAACAATAATTACACTACACCATGATCAATCCTTAGTATTTGATACAATCCCAGCAGGTACTCGTTATAAATTGGTTGAAACAGGATCTCAGGGATATACAGCTTCAGCTGCTTATTGGGAAAATGGAGTATCTAAAACTCAAACAGGTAGAATTTCAGCCGATTTCACCCAAAACAGCGTTCTTGTTGGTGAAAAAGTAAATAAAAACACAATCACCAATAGTGTTCAAGACGTTACCCCTACTGGTCTCTTGATTGATAATCTTCCTTTCATCTTGATGATTGGTCTTGGTTTAGCTGGATTTGTTGTTCTGTCTAAAAAACGCAGACAAGCTTAAGCAAGTGGTCTGACTTATGAAAATAAAGCGTGAGAAACCAAAAAGGAGTCTGTCTAGGCGTCTGATCCTTGCTGTAGATACGTTGATAAATCATATCTTGCTTCTCTTGGCTGCCTTAGTCTTTCTCTTTGGTTTCTACGCCCTCTGGGATGCCAATCAGGTTTATTCACAAGCTTCATCTAGTGAGTATGAGGCCTATAGACCAGTTAGTACCAGTGAGAAGGATGAGCTTGCTAGTTTTTCTGGCTTTCACAAGCTACAGCAAGTCAATCCAGAGGTTCTCGGTTGGATCAATGTCTATGGCACCAATATCGACTATCCCTTGGTCCAAGCCAAAGACAATGAAAAGTACCTGAACAAAGATTCCAAGGGAGAATTTGCAGCTACAGGAGCTATTTTCCTTGAGGCTCGAAATGAATCCAAGTTCGAAGACTTTAATACCATCATCTACGGACACCATGTAGAAAATGGGGTTATGTTTGGAGATGTAGCAAAGTTTTCTGATAAGGAATTTTTTGACCAGCATCGCTACGGCAGTATTTACTATAATGGCGTTGAAAAAGGTCTTGAGATCTTTGAGATGCTTGAGGTGGACGCCTATGACTTTAACATCTACGATCCAGGTATTAATGGGGATGATCGGCGCCAAGAATATATCGATCACTTACTCTCGGTTGCCATCCACAAGCGGGATATTACACTGGGGCCAAATGACCATATCATTCTTCTCAGTACCTGTTTCCTAGACGTAACAAATGGAAGACATATTGTAGTTGCCAAGATTACGGATACGATTCCAAAGAACACCTTCCATACGAAAAAATCAAAACCATTCCCTTACAGTGTCTTTGATGATTCGTCGCTCGGACGATTTCTCTCATCGATTCCTTTGTGGATATGGTACATCATCTTATTTATCTTGCTCTTGTTATTGATCTTCTTGCTCATCATCCTCTACTTGATCTTGCGACGAAGAAGAGAAGAAAAAGAAGGAGCAGATACCATTACTGACTAAACTACCAATAAAAGAGAAAGGGACAGCCTCTCTTGCTCTTTTATTTTCAAGGCTAGAAAGGAGAAAGAAGGAAATATGAAAACATGTACGAGTCGCAAAGTCATAAAGGTCATTCTATCCCTCTTTCTAGCTTTTTTCTGTCTTTTTGCAGCTGATAGAGTCCTTGCGAGCGACTACGATCACTATAATCCCATTGAAAAAGATGCGAGCAGTACGGGTTTTGAAACCCTGCAGCACTTGAACAAGGATGTTTGTGGTTGGATTAGCCTTGATGGAACCAAGGTAGACTATCCTCTATTGCAGAGTCAGGATAATGTTAAATACCTTGACCGAAATGCCTTTGGCGATTATACTGTGTCAGGTTCTATATTCCTAGACTATCGTTTTAATCCAAATTTTACCGACTTTAATACCATCATATACGGTCACTCTATGGCCTCTGGTGCTATGTTTGGTGAGATACAAAAATTTGCGGATCAAGATTTTTTTGAAAAGCATCGCTATGGCTCTATCTACTACAATGGTCGAGAACGTGGTCTGGAGATTTTTGGGATTTTAGAAGTGGATGCCTATGACACGGAGATTTACCGAACTTTGAGTTCCAACGATGAGGAACACCAGGCTTACTATCAATATCTGCTAAGTAAAGCCAAGTACAAGCGAGATGTTTCCTTGAACTCAACGGACAAGATTGTTTTATTAAGCACTTGTTTCCTTAACATAACTAATGGACGACATATCCTTTTAGCTAAAATAACGGATGCTCCTGTAAAAGCAACTCAGGATAAAAGTGGAGAAGTTGTGGGGACACGCTATTTTGACCAAGGGCTACCAACTCACTGGATTTATATCCTTGCCTTCCTACTCCTGATTATTGTCATCTTACTCCTTATCGTTATCATCCTAATCATGAGACGAGATAAAAAGACAATAGAACAAAAGAAATAGTAGACGTCGGAAGCGTTTACTATTTTTGATTTTCGTGATAGAATGGATAGTGAAAATAATATCATAAGGTTAATTACATGAAAAAAGCTATATTAATGATGACCTTTGGATCGCCAGAGGAGATTAGTTTTGAAGGGGTAGCGGAATTTTTTACAAACATTCGTCGTGGAGTTAGACCCCGGTATCACGAGATTCAGACTCTCTATGACAACTATGTCCTTATAGGTGGGACGCCCTTGCAGCGGATTACGCGAGAAGAGGTCGCTCTAGTTAGAGAACGATTGGGTGAGGAGTATGGTATCTACTTTGCCAACAAATTTTCTAACCCCTTTATCCCAGACGTCATCCAACAGATGGAAGCTGATGGTGTTGAAGAATGTATCTGCTTGATTTTGGAACCTCATTATTCTTTTTACTCAGTCATGGGGTATGAAAAGTTTCTGGAAAGCCAACAGATCCGATTTTTAGTAATTAAGGACTGGTATCAACAACAGCCTTTGCTGGACTTCTGGACAGATGAGATTAGAAAAATTTTACGAAATGAGGTGGGAGAAGAGTCCTTCAAGGTAATCTTTTCAGCCCACAGTGTTCCCATTTTTGCCTTAGACTATGGAGATCCATATATCGATCAAATTTTCGATAATAGCAAGCTAATCGCTGAACAACTCGGCCTAACAGCCGACCAGTATACCAATACTTGGCAGAGCGAAAGCGATATTGGAATCCCTTGGATCAAGCCAGATGTCTTAGAGTATTTACGAGAACAAAAGCAATATCCCGAGCATTATATTTTTATTCCTATTAGTTTTATCAGTGAGCACATTGAAGTCTTGTTTGACAACGATGTAGAATGTTATGAGTTGTGTCAAGAATTAGGTGTCACCTACCATCGCCCACCTATGCCCAATACGGATAGCCGTTTAATTGACGCTTTAGTTGCTACTGTAAGAGCCAATGAACACAAAGAATTTAAAGCTTTTCTCCCAGAAGAAGAAACCTTTGATGAGTTAGCTCCTTCAGCAACTACCAAGGACATCATGGAGGAAACAGACGACCTTCAGATGCCAGAATTTGTCAAAAAACTCATTGAGAAAAAAGGTCGTGAAAATGTGAAGATGCCTTACTTGATTAAGAAAATGCTCGAAAAGGCTGGGAAGTTACCAAAAGAGTAAAGAAAAAAGGATTTAGCTTTAAGCTAGATCCTTTATCTGTCTTATTTTTTCTCAAGAAGAGCTTTGATTTCTTGAAGAACTTCGAGTTCAGTTGGAGCAGCAGGAGCTTCCTCAACCACTTCCTCTTTCTTACGAAGGTTTTGAGCTTTTTCAATACCTTTGATAACAAAGAAGAGAACTGTACCCACAACGAGGAAGTTGATAACAGCGCTCAAGAAGCTACCATAACCAACACCATTCCATGAAAGTTCAGCGATACGTTCAACGTTCGCAGCTTTCAAAGCTGGGTTCAAGAGAAGTGGAGTGATGATATCATTAACAAATGAAGTAACGATAGCACCGAAAGCAGAGGCAATGATCACACCGACAGCGAGGTCAACAACATTACCACGAAGCAAAAATGCTTTAAGATCCTTTAACATTTTCATAAATTCCTTTCCTAATTTTCTAATTTATTATATCCTAAATTGTGACAAAAAGCAACTTGAACGCTCAAAGTGGTCAGTTGTTCCCTTTAAAAATATAGATTTTGCTGAAAATATAGTTTAAAATGATGATCAAGATTTGTGCTAGAATAGTTTCAATCGTATTAACCCTATCTATATTAAATTCAACAAACTGGCCAATAAGATCAGGAAAGGTTGTAACAAAGATATAAGTTAAAAGAAGGTCCAGGCCAAGAGTAAAGAGACGGGCTAAAAAAAATTTAACTAGTCGAATTGACCAATTCATCCTCTCTTGTTTAAAAACAAATGTATCATTAGTAATAAAGGCAAAAAGAATACCGATAATATTTGCCAGTGCAGTTGCTAGGATTTCCTGACGGCTGATATGATAGATAGCTAAACGTGATAAAATAGATACTAAAGTAGTAGCACCACCAAAAAATAGATAGGAGAGGATTTCATTATCAAAAAAAGTTTTTATTAGTTTTTTCATGATTTTAGTATAGCATAAAGTCATATAATGTGCTATACTGGTAAGGTTGATTCACTCAACCCTTGGTGCTTAGCTTCTTTCACCAAGCATATTTTACGCGGGAAACCGCCAAAGGAGAAAAAATGAAAAAATTAACTGTTCGTGACATGGCAGATATTGCCATTGTTGCTGCTATCTATGTGGTTTTGACCATTACCCCACCACTAAATGCTATTAGCTTCGGTGCTTACCAGTTCCGTATTTCTGAGATGATGAATTTTTTAGCTTTTTACAATCCTAAATATATCATCGGTGTGACGATTGGTTGTATGATTGCTAATTTCTTTAGTTTTGGCATAATTGATGTCTTTGTCGGCGGGGGATCTACCCTAGTTTTCCTAAGTCTAGGTGTATGGCTCTTTAGCAAGTATAAGAAAGACTATTTGTTCAATGGTTTGATTCGAAAAGATCATTTCTTCTTTTCAATCCTCTTCTCTATTTCAATGATTACCATTGCAGCAGAACTTCATATCGTTGCTGAAGCTCCATTCTTTTTCACTTGGTTTTCTACAGGGATTGGAGAGTTTGCATCCCTTATCGTTGGTGCAATCCTAATCGGAAAACTGGGACAGCGAATCGACCTTACAAAATAAGAAGTTTATAAGCTAGATTCTTGCTAGATCTAGCTTTTTTCATTCAAGAAAATTAAAAGAGAGCGCTTGACAAGAGCATAGAACTATAGTATACTTTTTAGGTAAGCTGATTTAGCTCAGTTGGCAGAGCGCATCCATGGTAAGGATGAGGTCGCCGGTTCAATCCCGGCAATTAGCATGAAATAGACAGAAAAACTCTTGATATTCGAGAGTTTTTTATATTTACCTCGCATTAGCCTTGACAAAATCAGCAAAGCATAGTAGAATAAAACCTGCGATGAGTCGATAGGTAGTCTTCGGACTACTATTGAGCATAAGGAGGTCATAACGCAGGAGCGGACCTTGATGAGTTGTGTGAACCTGCTCATCACATGAAGATGCCTCTTAGTCCCTAGTCAATGACTAGGGATTTTTTATTTTCAGAAAATATAACCCAAAAATGCTTTTCAATTTTTAGAAAAAGTAGTATAATACATCTATTATAGAAATTTTTAGAAAATTCCGAAAGAGGTTATTTATGGGATATACAGTTGCTGTAGTCGGCGCGACAGGTGCTGTCGGAGCTCAAATGATAAAAATGTTAGAAGAATCATCACTTCCTATTGATAAAATTCGTTACCTTGCTTCTGCACGTTCAGCTGGTAAGACTTTGAAATTTAAAGATCAAGATATTACGATTGAAGAAACAACTGAAACAGCCTTTGAGGGTGTTGATATTGCTCTCTTCTCAGCTGGTGGTTCGACATCTGCTAAGTATGCTCCCTACGCAGTTAAGGCTGGTGCTGTAGTGGTTGATAACACATCTTACTTCCGTCAAAACCCAGATGTACCATTGGTTGTCCCAGAAGTAAATGCTCATGCCTTGGATGCCCACAATGGAATCATTGCCTGCCCGAACTGTTCAACAATCCAAATGATGGTGGCTCTTGAGCCTGTTCGTCAAAAATGGGGCTTGGACCGTATCATCGTTTCAACTTACCAAGCGGTTTCAGGTGCTGGTATGGGAGCGATTCTTGAAACACAACGTGAACTTCGTGAAGTCTTGAATGACGGTGTGAATCCACGTGATTTGCAAGCGGAAATCTTGCCTTCAGGTGGTGATAAGAAACACTATCCAATCGCCTTCAATGCTCTTCCTCAGATCGACTTGTTCACAGACAATGATTACACTTACGAAGAGATGAAGATGACAAAGGAAACCAAGAAAATCATGGAAGATGAGTCTATTGCAGTTTCTGCTACATGTGTTCGTATTCCAGTCTTGTCAGCTCACTCTGAGTCTGTTTACATCGAAACAAAAGAAGTTGCGCCAATCGAAGAAGTGAAAGCAGCTATCTCAGCCTTCCCAGGTGCAGTTTTGGAGGATGATGTGGCTAACCAAGTTTACCCACAAGCCATCAATGCTGTTGGCTCACGAGATACCTTTGTCGGTCGTATCCGTAAGGACTTGGATGCTGAAAAAGGAATTCACATGTGGGTTGTTTCAGATAACCTCCTCAAAGGTGCTGCTTGGAACTCTGTACAGATCGCAGAAACGCTTCATGAGCGTGGTTTGGTCCGTCCAACAGCTGAGCTGAAATTTGAATTGAAATAATGGTTTAGGAGTTCGAATGAACTCCTTCTTTGAAATAGAGAGGTGTTTCTCATGTCTTACCAAGATCTAAAAGAATGTAAAATCATTACTGCCTTCATCACTCCTTTCCATGAAGATGGCTCCATCAACTTTGATGCCATTCCAGCCCTTATAGAGCATTTGTTGGATCACCATACAGATGGAATTCTTCTTGCAGGGACGACTGCTGAGAGTCCAACCTTGACTCACGATGAAGAGTTGGAACTCTTTGCTGCTGTACAAAAGGTTGTCAAGGGACGTGTTCCTTTGATTGCGGGTGTAGGTACCAATGACACACGTGACTCTATCGAGTTTGTCAAAGAAGTAGCAGAATTTGGTGGTTTTGCAGCGGGACTTGCTATCGTACCATACTACAACAAACCTTCACAAGAGGGTATGTATCAGCACTTCAAGGCTATTGCAGATGCTTCTGACCTACCAATTATTATCTATAACATTCCAGGTCGTGTGGTTGTCGAATTGACTCCTGAGACTATGCTTCGTTTGGCTGACCACCCAAATATCATCGGTGTTAAAGAATGTACCAGCTTGGCTAATATGGCTTACTTGATTGAGCATAAGCCAGAGGAATTCTTGATTTATACAGGTGAGGACGGAGATGCTTTTCATGCCATGAACCTTGGTGCGGATGGGGTCATTTCTGTTGCCTCTCATACAAATGGAGATGAAATGCACGAAATGTTTACTGCCATTGCAGAAAGTGATATGAAGAAAGCCGCAGCTATTCAGCGTCAGTTCATTCCTAAGGTTAATGCCCTCTTCTCTTATCCAAGCCCTGCTCCAGTTAAGGCAGTTCTGAACTACATGGGATTTGAAGCTGGACCAACTCGTCTACCTCTCGTTCCAGCACCAGAAGAAGATGCCAAACGCATTATCAAGGTTGTCGTAGATGGCGACTACGAAGCAACTAAAGCAACTGTAACAGGTGTCTTAAGACCAGATTACTAATAAAGACAATAAAATCCATGACCGCAAGAACGATCATGGATTTCTTATTTTCCTAAACAGAATTGGCTAAAGAGTTGGGTGATGAGTTCATCTGGAGCAGCATCCCCAGTGATTTCTCCGAGAATTTCCCAAGTACGAGTTAAGTCAACCTGGAGAAGGTCAACTGGCATCCCCAGTTCCAGGCCTTCATTAACTGCTTGTAGGCTTTCAACTGCTTTTTCAATCAAGGAAATGTGGCGGGCATTTGACAAGTAAGTGGCGTCTTGCTCAACCAAACCAGCATTTTCAAAGAAGAGGTTGTTGATTCTCTCTTCAATCTTATCGATATTTTGATTTTTAAGAACTGAAATACGAATGACATCTTCTGGAAGTTCAGAAGTTTCAATCGCTTCTGGCAGGTCAGTTTTGTTAAGAAGAATAATGCGGTTGGTATCCTGGCTGATTTCAAGAAGCTGTCTGTCTTGGGCAGTCAGAGGTTCACTGGCATTGAGCACCAGTAGAACCAAGTCAGCTTCCTTGAGGGCTTTTTTGGAACGCTCAACACCGATTTGTTCGACGATGTCATCTGTTTCACGGATTCCAGCTGTATCTATCAATTTAAGGGGAACACCGTTGATATTGACGTATTCTTCAATGACATCTCGTGTAGTACCAGCGATATCGGTCACGATAGCCTTGTCTTCACGCAAGAGGTTATTGAGAAGGCTAGATTTTCCAACGTTGGGGCGGCCGATGATAGCTGTTGAAATTCCTTCGCGAAGGATTTTACCGCGACGAGCTGTTTTAAGGAGATTGGTTAGCAAATGTTCAAACTCCATAGTTTTCTCACGGACAACTGCAGTAGTGGCTTCTTCAACATCGTCGTACTCAGGATAGTCAATATTGACCTCAACTTGGGCAAGCGTATTGAGGATTTCTTGCCGAGTATTGTTAATGAAATCAGAAAGGGAACCGTCCAATTGTTTGACTGCAATGTTCATGGCTTTATCTGTCTTGGCACGGATGATGTCCATTACCGCCTCAGCCTGTGTCAAGTCCACACGACCATTTAGAAAGGCCCGTTTGGTAAATTCACCAGGTTCTGCTAACCGAGCCCCTTCACGGATAGCTAGCTGGAGGATTTCGTTGGTTACGGCAATCCCACCGTGGGTGTTAATCTCGATAATATCCTCACGAGTAAAGGTCTTCGGTGACTTCATAGCCCCAACTATGACCTCGTCCATAACCTTACCAGTCAAATGGTCAACAATGTGGCCGTAGTTCAGTGTGTGGCTGGCAACCTTACTCAAGTCTTTGCCTTTAAAAATCTTTTGCGCAATGGCAAAACTGTCAGTTCCGCTCAAGCGGACAATACCAATGGCTCCTTCGCCTAGTGGAGTAGAGATGGCAGCTATGGTATCAAATTCACGTGTAATCATATTTCTTCCTTTAAAACACTTTTCTTGGAAATATCTCCAAGCCTCTTTTCAAATTGTAACAAATTTAAACCATTTCTTCAATGGATGTACTTAGAGATTGAAAAAGCCTAAGCAAATTTGCTTAAGCTTGCTTATTTGGTACGCATTTCACCTTGAGGAAAATATGTTCCTTCAGGCATGTCGTTGATAATGACATGAACAGCAAACTGAGGTGCTCCTGTGTTGCGGACAACTGCTTCAGTAACCTCCTTAGCAAGAGCTTTCTTTTGCTCCAATGTGCGTCCTTCAAATAAATCGATGCGTACAAATGGCATATTAGCTTCCTCCACTAGTTTTGTATTTCTTCTATTTTACCACATTTTGCCGTTTAAAGCTTCAGAAAATTATGATATACTAGAATGTAGCAAAAATTTAGAAATGGACGTGAAATAGAAGCATGGCACAGTTGTATTATCGTTATGGGACTATGAACTCAGGTAAAACGATTGAGATTCTTAAGGTAGCCTATAACTATGAGGAGCAAGGAAAAGGTGTTGTCATCATGACCTCTGCTCTGGATACGCGTGACGGTGTTGGCTATGTGTCGAGTCGAATTGGCATGAAGCGACCAGCTCTTGCGATTGAAGATGATACAGATATCTATGGCTTAATCCGAGATTTGGAAGTCAAACCCTACTGTGTCTTAGTCGATGAGGCCCAGTTTCTCAAGCGTCACCATGTTTACGACCTAGCTCGTGTTGTCGATGAATTAGACATCCCTGTCATGGCATTCGGTTTGAAGAATGACTTTCGCAATGAACTCTTCGAAGGTTCCAAACATCTCTTACTCTTAGCAGACAAAATCGATGAGATTAAGACTATCTGTCAATATTGTAAGAAAAAGGCGACCATGGTATTACGAACACTGGATGGAAAACCTACCTATGAAGGTGAACAAATTCAGATTGGTGGCAATGAAACTTATATCTCAGTCTGCCGTAAACATTATTTTGCGCCAATGATAACATCTAACCAGGAGAACAACTATGACAATTGAACTGAGAGATGTTACAATGGAAAATTATTTTGATGTTTTGAATTTGGATGTCAAGGAATATCAAAAACAATTCATTGCAACCAATGCAATTAGTTTAGCTGAAGCATATGTCTACACTAAAAATGGAGATTTTGTAGCTCCATTGGCAGTTTATGATAATAATGCAATTATAGGTTTTGTGATGATAGCTTATGATAAAAAGATCGGAATTAGTAGTGGAAATTATTTACTATTTCGTTTTATGATTGATAAGAATTTTCAAAATCAAGGATATTTTAAACCAATTATGGATAAAGTGCTGGACTATGTTCGAACAGCGCCAGCAGGTTTAGGCAATAAACTTTGGTTGTCTTATGAACCAGAAAATGAACATGCAAGATCTTGTTACCTCAGTTATGGATTTAAAGAAACTGGGGAAATATTTGAGAACGAAGTAGTAGCAATCTATGATTTAACAATTGAGAAATAAGGAGAAAAAATGAACATCTATGATCAACTACAAGCTGTAGAAGACCGATATGAAGAGTTAGGAGAATTGCTCAGCGACCCTGATGTCGTTTCAGACACCAAGCGTTTCATGGAGCTTTCAAAAGAAGAAGCTTCAACTCGTGATACCGTAACTGCCTACCGTGAATACAAACAAGTCCTCCAAAACATCGTTGATGCTGAAGAAATGATCAAAGAGTCTGGCGGAGATGCTGACTTGGAAGAAATGGCCAAGCAAGAACTCAAGGATGCTAAGGCAGAAAAAGAAGAGTACGAAGAAAAATTGAAAATCTTGCTTCTTCCAAAAGATCCAAACGATGACAAGAACATCATCCTTGAAATTCGTGGAGCTGCTGGTGGAGATGAGGCAGCACTTTTTGCTGGTGACCTTCTAACAATGTACCAAAAGTATGCTGAAGCCCAAGGCTGGCGCTTTGAAGTCATGGAAGCCTCAATGAACGGGGTTGGTGGTTTTAAAGAAGTGGTTGCCATGGTTTCTGGTCAGTCAGTTTACTCTAAACTCAAGTATGAATCAGGTGCCCACCGTGTGCAACGTGTCCCTGTGACAGAAAGCCAAGGTCGTGTCCATACCTCAACAGCGACTGTCCTTGTCATGCCTGAGGTAGAAGAAGTAGAGTACGATATTGATCCAAAAGATCTTCGTGTTGATATCTACCACGCATCTGGTGCTGGTGGACAGAACGTCAATAAGGTTGCGACTGCTGTTCGTATCGTTCACTTGCCAACCAATATCAAGGTTGAGATGCAGGAAGAACGTACCCAGCAGAAAAACCGTGAGAAGGCTATGAAGATTATTCGTGCGCGTGTTGCAGACCACTTTGCTCAGATTGCCCAAGATGAGCAAGATGCTGAGCGTAAGTCTACTATCGGTACTGGTGACCGTTCAGAACGTATCCGTACTTATAACTTCCCACAAAACCGTGTAACAGATCACCGTATCGGTTTGACTCTACAAAAACTTGATACAATTCTAGCTGGTAAATTGGATGAAGTGGTAGATGCCTTGGTTCTTTATGATCAAACACAAAAATTGGAAGAATTAAACAAATAATGAAATTAGCTCAAATTTTTAAAGATTTTGAGGAAAAGTTGATAGTACAAGGAGAGGAAGCAGAAAGCCTCTCCTTTGTCTATCGTAGCCTAAAAAATCTATCTTTTACAGACTTCGTCTTTGCCCTCCAGCAAGAAGTAACAGAGGAAGAGAAGCAATTTGTGGAAGAAATTTTCAAGAAATTAGCAGCACATATACCTGCCCAGTACATCATCGGTCATGCTGAATTCTTTGGGATGCAGTTAAAAGTAGATGAGCGAGTTTTGATTCCCCGCCCAGAGACAGAAGAGTTAGTTGAACTCATTTTGACTGAGAATCCTGAGAAAAATCTCAAAGTACTAGATATCGGAACAGGAAGTGGGGCTATTGCCCTTGCTTTAGCTAAAAATAGGCCCGATTGGTCGGTTACAGCTGCGGATATTTCACAAGATGCTTTAGACTTATCGTTGGAGAATGCTAAGGCTCAAAATCTAAATCTCTCTTTTATCAAATCTGATTGTTTCTCCGAAATTTCTTCAAAATATGATATAATTGTATCCAATCCACCATACATTTCTCGAGCAGATGAGATAGAAGTTGGTTTGAATGTTTTGCATTCAGAACCACATTTGGCACTTTTTGCTGACGAGGATGGCCTAGCTATCTACCGTAGAATCGCGGAAGACTCCAAGGACTATCTAAATGATGGTGGTAAGATTTATCTTGAAATTGGCTACAAACAAGGTCAAAGTGTGCCCGCTCTCTTTATGGAAAATCTTCCAGAGAAACGAGTTCGAACGCTCAAAGACCAATTTGGCCAAGATAGGATGGTAGTCATTGATGATGGAGAAAATTAAGCAAGAGTTGGAAAAGGGTGGAGCAGTAGTTTTGCCAACTGAGACAGTTTACGGTCTTTTTGCGAAAGCTTTGGATAAAAAGGCTGTTGACCATGTCTACCAGCTTAAACGTCGTCCAAGAGACAAGGCACTTAATCTCAATGTCGCTCATCTAGATGATATCTTGAACTTTTCAAAGAAGCAGCCACCTTATTTACAAAAACTTGTTGATAGTTTTCTTCCCGGTCCATTGACCATTATCCTAGAAGCTAATGATAAGGTCCCTTACTGGGTCAATTCAGACTTAACGACTGTTGGATTTCGGATGCCCAGTCATCCTGTAACTCTGGAGTTGATTCGTGAGTTTGGTCCCTTAATCGGCCCGTCTGCAAATATTTCAGGACATACAAGCGGTGTTAGCTTTAAAGAAATTTTAAAAGACTTCGGTCAAGAGGTTCTGGGAATAGAAGATGATGCTTTTTTAACAGGTCAAGATTCGACTATTTTAGATTTGACTGCTTGTAAGGCAAGAATTCTACGCCAAGGTTCGATAACTCGAGAAGATATCCTTGCCAAGATACCTGAAATTCCTTTTGAGGAGGTATGATATGCTACGTGCTTTGAAAGCAACAGATGTTGCATCGATTCATGAGATTAACAAAGATGCTTTAGGGTATGATTTTAGCCCTGAGGAAACAGCTAGTCAACTAGCCAAACTGTCTCAAGACTCCCATCACTACCTACTTGGTTATGAGGATGATACTAGTCATGAACTAGTTGGTTATATTCACGCTGAGGTTTATGAGTCTCTCTATTCTAAAGCAGGATTCAATATCTTAGCCTTGGCAGTGTTGCCGCAAAGCCAAGGTAGAGGTTTTGGTAGAGATTTACTTGAAGGGTTGGAGAAAGAAACAAAAAGACGGGGTTATGAGTTTATTCGATTAAACTCTGCAGACCATCGTATAGGTGCGCATGCATTTTATGAAAGAGTGGGTTATACTTGTGATAAAGTGCAGAAACGATTTATTAAGTTAATTAAAGGAGAAGACATATGATTTTTGACAAAGAAGATTTTAAAGCTTATGATGCTGATCTTTGGAATGCCATTGCCAAAGAAGAGGAACGCCAACAAAATAATATTGAATTGATCGCTTCAGAGAACGTAGTCTCTAAGGCTGTTATGGCAGCTCAAGGGTCAATCTTAACCAATAAATATGCTGAAGGATATCCTGGACGTCGTTACTATGGTGGTACTGATGTAGTGGATGTTATCGAAAGTCTAGCTATTGAACGTGCGAAAGAAATCTTTGGTGCTAAATTTGCCAATGTCCAACCTCACTCAGGAAGTCAGGCTAACTGTGCAGCATACATGGCTTTGATTGAGCCTGGAGATACTGTTATGGGGATGGATTTAGCTGCGGGTGGACACTTAACTCACGGAGCTCCTGTCAGCTTCTCAGGCCAAACCTATAACTTCGTTTCATATAGCGTTGATCCGGAGACAGAGCTATTGGACTTTGATGCCATCTTGAAACAAGCACAAGAAGTGCAACCAAAACTTATCGTAGCTGGTGCCTCAGCCTATTCTCACATCATTGATTTCTCAAAATTCCGTGAAATTGCGGATGCAGTGGGAGCAAAACTCATGGTCGACATGGCTCATATTGCTGGCTTGGTTGCAGCTGGTCTTCACCCAAATCCAGTTCCATACGCACATATCACAACGACAACGACTCACAAAACTCTTCGTGGTCCACGTGGTGGGTTGATTTTGACTAACGACGAAGACCTTGCTAAGAAAATTAATTCAGCTATTTTCCCGGGTATCCAAGGTGGTCCTTTAGAGCATGTTGTTGCTGCTAAGGCTGTTGCCTTCAAAGAAGTCTTGGATCCAGCCTTCAAGGAATATGCTGCTAATGTCATCAAGAACAGTAAGGCTATGGCTGAAGTATTCCTGAAAGATCCTGATTTCCGTATTATCTCTGGTGGCACTGAAAACCACCTCTTCCTAGTGGATGTCACTAAGGTTGTAGAAAGTGGAAAAGTAGCTCAAAACTTGCTGGATGAAGTTAATATTACCCTAAATAAGAACTCTATCCCTTATGAAACCTTGTCACCATTTAAGACTAGTGGTATTCGTATCGGAGCGGCAGCAATTACTGCTCGTGGTTTTGGTGAAAAAGAAAGCCGTCAAGTTGCTGAACTTATTATTAAAGCCCTTAAGAATGCAGATAATGCAGCTGTATTAGAAGAAGTAAGAAGTGCAGTCAAATCCTTGACAGATGCCTTCCCATTATACGAGGACTAATACTTTTATGGACATTTATATTAAGAAAGCCATTATCCATCAATTCAGCCCTGATGACACGGAGTTGTTTCTAGCGGATAAGTTTCTCAATATTACTCCAAAAATCGAAGAATACCTACGCAAAAAGGTTGAGCGTGTGTATTCAGATGAAGCTAAGACTGGGATTTTCGAAGAAGAAAATCCCTTCTTCAATCACATCACAGACGATTTGTTGGAGACTTCAGTAACACTAGCTAATCTTTGGAAAGAAGAGTTCAGCATTTCTGAGAATCTCAAGACTAATGATTTAATTTTCGTTCAGTTCTCCAAAGATGGCGTAGAGCATTTTGCTTTTTTACGTATTGCTTTACGCGAAACTTTAACTCACCTTGGTGGTGAGGTCGATAATCCAATCAGGCTGACTCAGAATAACTTACCTGGTTTTGGAACAGGTCCTGATGAAGCTTTAGTCGTTAATCTACAGACTCGTAAATACCACCTCATTGAAAAGCGCATCAAGTACAACGGAGCCTTTCTCAATTATTTTTCAGAAAATCTCCTAGCTGTAAATCCTAAAATTTCTCCAAAGAAATCTATCAAGGAACTAGAAAAAACGGCTCAAAAGATTGCCGAAACCTTTAACACAGATGATTTTCAATTTCAATCAAAGGTAAAATCGGCCATTTTCAATCATCTGGAAGAGAGCAATGAGCTCTCTCCAGAAAAATTAGCCAATGATCTTTTTGACAATAATCTGACTGCTCGACTTAGCTTCGTTGACCGGGTCAAAGAAGCAGTGCCAGAGCCAGTACAGTTTGATGAGATTGATGCCAGTCGTCAGTTAAAGAGATTTGAGAATCAGAAACTTTCCTTGTCAAACGGGATTGAGCTCATCGTACCAAATAATGTCTATCAAGATGCAGAATCGGTCGAGTTCATCCAAAATGATAATGGAACCTACTCTATCTTAATCAAAAACATCGAGGATATTCAAAATAAATAATGTTTAAATTTATACGAAGAATGCTGGTACTAGCAATCTTCCTTTTCGTTGGATATAAAGCTTATCTCATTCGTCAGGATGTCAAACAAGTCATGACCTACCAACCCATGGTTCGCGAAATCTTGAATGAAAGAGATAGTCCAGCAAACGAAGAGCTTGTGCTCGCTATGATCTATACAGAAACTAAGGGTAAAGAAGGAGACGTGATGCAGTCAAGTGAATCTGCTAGTGGCTCTACTGATACCATAAATGATAATGCAAGTAGTATTCGTCAGGGGGTTCAAACCTTGACGGAAAATCTCTATCTAGCTCAAGAAAAAGGAGTGGATGTCTGGACAGCCATTCAAGCTTATAACTTTGGACCTGCTTATATTGATTTTATCGCCCATAATGGGAAAAAGAATACTCTTGCACTAGCTAAGCAATACTCCAGAGATACAGTTGCGCCGATACTAGGGAATACAACAGGAAAAACCTATCGCTACATCACCCCCATTTCTATCTTTCAGGGTGGAGAACTATATGTAGATGGAGGAAACTATTATTACTCTAGACAGGTTCAACTAAATCTCTATATCATGAAAATTTTTAATCTGTTTTAAGAGAGTGGGACAGAAATCGGGAATTCGTTAAAATTCGATTTCGTTGTCCCACCTCCGCACAGTTGAGTAGGGCTGTAAAAGCTGATGAAATCAGCGTAGTAGAGCCCACTCAACCACTGCGTCTTGCTCGACAATCCAAAGACAATTGAGAGGCTAGGATTTTTGTCCCAGCCTCTTTTATAAGTTTTCTTTAAGGATACTTTAATATGCTAGAGTAGAAAAGGAGGAACGTCTCATGCGAAAGAAATTCTTTCTGACGAGCGCTGCTGTTCTTTTGGCGGTTGCAACACTGCAAAGCGTTCAAGCAGCAACTAATGTTCAAAAAGTCATTGATGAAACCTATGTTCAACCTGAGTATGTCTTAGGTTCTTCATTAACGGAAGATCAAAAAAATCAAACACTTAAAAAACTTGGCTACGATGCCTCTAAAGATACAAAACAGTTGAAAACTATGACACCGGATGTCTACTCAAAGATTATGAATGTAGCAAATGATTCAAGTCTTCAACTTTATTCATCAGCAAAAATTCAAAAATTAGGAGAAAAATCACCACTTGAGGTCAAGATTGAGACACCTGAAAATATCACTAAAGTGACGCAAGATATGTACCGTAATGCGGCTGTTACCTTGGGTGTGGAGCACGCGCGTATCACAGTTGCGGCACCAATTCCAGTTACTGGTGAAAGTGCCTTAGCAGGTATTTACTATTCCCTTGAATCTAATGGTGTTCAATTACCTCAAGAAAATAAAAACTTGGCTCAGGAGGAATTAAAAGCCTTGTCAGACATCAATGATGAAAACAAGGACAAATCTGGCTATGATGCCAATAAACTGAACGTAGCCCTTGCTGATATCAAGTCTGCTATTGCTAAAGCTAAAGAGTCTAAAGGTGAGCTCACAGAAGATGATGTTCGTAAGATTGTCGAAGATACATTAAAAAATTATAAACTAGATCAGGTTATAACAGGAAATCAGATCAATGTCATCATCAACTTTGCCTTCAATCTTTCAAAGAGCGATATTCTTAATAACGAAGACTTTACTAAGACGCTAAAAGATCTGAAACAAAGTATCGTTGCACAAGCAGGTGATAGTTTCAGCAATATCGACCTAAACTTTGATGCTAATAAAGCTATTCAAGACGGTGGAAATATCCTCAGCTCAATTTGGCAAGCTATCCTTGATTTCTTCAAGAGTTTTGGTGCTTAGGTCAATTCATGGTATAATAGATGGTAACAGGATTGTTGCCGTCTTTTTTTGTCGGCTCATAGAAAGAGAAAACTATGTTAAAGAAAAATGATATTGTAGAAGTAGAGATTGTTGATTTGACACATGAAGGAGCAGGTGTTGCCAAGGTAGATGGCTTGGTCTTTTTTGTAGAAAATGCTCTTCCGACTGAGAAAATCCTTATGCGTGTCCTTAAGGTTAACAAGAAGATTGGTTTTGGTAAAGTTGAGGAATACCTTACGCAATCTCCACATCGTAATCAAGACTTAGATTTGGCATACCTTCGTTCAGGTATTGCTGACTTGGGACATCTAGCTTATCCAGAGCAACTCAAGTTTAAAACCAAGCAAGTAAGAGATAGCCTCTATAAAATTGCAGGAATAACGGTTGTAGAGGTTGCAGATACACTTGGCATGGAAAATCCCATCAAGTATCGTAACAAGGCTCAAGTACCTGTTCGTCGCGTTAACGGTGTTCTGGAGACAGGTTTTTTCCGTAAGAATTCTCATGATCTGATGCCGCTAGAAAATTTTTATATCCAAGATTCAGTGATTGACCAGGTTATTGTGGCCTTAAGAGATTTGCTTCGTCGTTTCGACCTCAAACCTTATGATGAAAAGGAACAATCTGGCTTGATTCGTAACCTTGTAGTGCGTCGCGGTCACCATTCAGGACAAATCATGGTTATTTTGGTGACAACTCGTCCTAAAATTTTCCGAATTGAACAGTTGATTGAACAGCTGACCAAGCAATTTCCAGAGATTGTCTCTGTCATGCAAAATATCAATGACCAGAATACCAATGCCATTTTTGGAAAAGAATGGCGTACGCTATATGGTCAAGATTACATTACGGACCAAATGTTGGGCAATAGCTTCCGAATCTCTGGACCAGCCTTTTACCAAGTCAATACCGAAATGGCAGAGAAGCTTTATCAGACAGCCATTGACTTTGCAGACTTAAGAGAAGATGATGTGGTCATCGATGCCTACTCAGGAATAGGGACTATTGGCTTATCAGTCGCTAAACATGTCAAGGAAGTCTACGGAGTGGAAGTTATCCCCGAAGCAGTAGAAAATAGCCAGAAGAATGCTAGTATAAATGGCATCACCAATGCCCGCTATGTCTGTGATACCGCTGAAAATGCCATGAAGAACTGGCTCAAGGAAGGCATCCAACCAACTGCTATCTTAGTCGACCCACCACGCAAGGGCTTAACCGAAAGCTTTATTAAAGCAAGCGCCCAAACAGGCGCTGACCGCATCGCCTATATCTCCTGTAATATCGCTACCATGGCGCGTGATATCAAACTCTATCAAGAGTTGGGCTATGAATTGAAGAAAGTCCAGCCGGTGGACCTTTTTCCGCAAACGCACCATGTTGAGGCGGTAAGTTTGCTAGTCAAGGAGTAAAACGACGAAGATTAGCATTTACTTCCGCCCATGCGATAGCTGTCCGTGATTGACAAGTGCTAGCACGCAGACAGAACAGAGATAGCGAACCGCTGAGTGTGTCGCTCTGCTCGTAAAAGCTTAGAAACCTTTGAACGAAAGGGATAATGAAAGCCTTGATTGCAAGGCTTTTTGCTTTATGGTGGGTAAGTATCAGAGTGAGAAAATTTTTGGAATGAGTAGAAGTGATAGCTAGAAATTATCAGTTTCTATTTCCATTTACCCTGTGGGTACGTGTTTGTTTCCATTGACAAGGAGTTTGTGGGAATAGAAATGTACCCACCTTGTTTGAATCAAGTGAAGTGTAGTTGAAGGAAATCTGTTGAAAGCAATACTTCATTTTACCGAATAAGTAATAATTTAGGCAACTTCAAATCGATTAAAAAAAACTATTTTAAAGGTTAAGAGTAGACAAAAATTGTCCACTCTTTTTTGCAAACTCAATTTATCAATAAATGAAATGAGGGAATGTAAAATGAAATATTTTGAGGTTGAGTTAGAAAATCCTGATGAATTTTTAAAACTACAAACAGAAGATTTTGTGAAAGCTAATCGCTTGCTACTAAGGAAGATAATCCAGAGCGTTACAGTCTATGAAGAAAACTTCGTCATATCCTTTAAATCTGGCATCGAATTGGAAGTATGAGTCTCATTCCATAACTTTTATATTGAACATATCATCTTGTTGTGTTATACTATAAATTGATATAAACAAAGATGTAGGAGGAACCGAAACTATGACAGCCTCAATGCGTTTAAGATAAGCTGGCAATAAAAAAAGCAGAATCTATACCCGATGATAGGCTTTTTTGTTGTGCTTATTTATACGATATTGAGCATTCATTAGTTACGGTGAGGATATTGGTTATTTAACTATACCTTTATTTAACTATGTCTTTAATATGAATGTTTCCAAATTGTATGTATGCAGACCAAAAGCCACATTGTGGGGTTTGGCCTGCATTTTTTATTGCCTAGAATGCTATTCAAAATAGAAATTCAAGCAAAATAATATGCAGGAGATAATATAAATGGAAAAATACAACAATTGGAAACGAAAATTTTATGCAATATGGGCAGGGCAAGCAGTATCATTAATCACTAGTGCCATCCTGCAAATGGCGATTATTTTTTACCTTACAGAAAAAACAGGATCTGCGATGGTCTTGTCTATGGCTTCATTAGTAGGTTTTTTACCCTATGCGATTTTGGGACCTGCCATTGGTGTGCTAGTGGATCGTCATGATAGGAAGAAGATAATGATTGGTGCCGATTTAATTATCGCAGCAGCTGGTGCAGTGCTTGCTATTGTTGCATTCTGTATGGAGCTACCTGTCTGGATGATTATGATAGTATTGTTTATCCGTAGCATTGGAACAGCTTTTCATACCCCAGCACTCAATGCGGTTACACCACTTTTAGTACCAGAAGAACAGCTAACGAAATGCGCAGGCTATAGTCAGTCTTTGCAGTCTATAAGCTATATTGTTAGTCCGGCAGTTGCAGCACTCTTATACTCCGTTTGGGATTTAAATGCTATTATTGCCATCGACGTATTGGGTGCTGTGATTGCATCTATTACGGTAGCAATTGTACGTATACCTAAGCTGGGTAATCAAGTGCAAAGTTTAGAACCAAATTTCATAAGGGAGATGAAAGAAGGAGTTGTGGTTCTGAGACAAAACAAAGGATTGTTTGCCTTATTACTCTTAGGAACACTATATACTTTTGTTTATATGCCAATCAATGCACTATTTCCTTTAATAAGCATGGAACACTTTAATGGAACGCCTGTGCATATTTCTATTACGGAAATTTCCTTTGCATTTGGGATGCTAGCAGGAGGCTTATTATTAGGAAGATTAGGGGGCTTCGAAAAGCATGTATTACTAATAACAAGTTCATTTTTTATAATGGGGACCAGTTTAGCCGTTTCGGGAATACTTCCTCCAAATGGATTTGTAATATTCGTAGTTTGCTGTGCAATAATGGGGCTTTCGGTGCCATTTTATAGCGGTGTGCAAACAGCTCTTTTTCAGGAGAAAATTAAGCCTGAATATTTAGGACGTGTATTTTCTTTGATCGGAAGTATCATGTCACTTGCTATGCCAATTGGGTTAATTCTTTCTGGATTCTTTGCTGATAAAATCGGTGTAAATCATTGGTTTTTACTATCAGGTATTTTAATTATTGGCATTGCTATAGTTTGCCAAATGATAACTGAGGTTAGAAAATTAGATTTAAAATAAACAATATTGGAGGAATATTTATGTATCTTATTTTCATGTAACTCTTCCTGCTAAAATCGCAGGGTTTTCCCTGCATACAAGCAAATGAAAGCATGCGATTATAGACAGGAGGAAATGTTATGGAATTAATATTAAAAGCAAAAGACATTCGTGTGGAATTCAAAGGACGCGATGTTTTAGATATAAATGAATTAGAAGTATATGATTATGACCGTATTGGTTTAGTAGGAGCAAATGGTGCTGGAAAAAGCACTTTACTCAGGGTACTTTTAGGAGAATTAACTCCCCCAGGATGTAAAATGAATCGTCTGGGTGAACTTGCCTATATTCCCCAGTTGGACGAAGTAACTCTGCAGGAGGAAAAAGATTTTGCACTTGTAGGCAAGCTAGGTGTTGAGCAATTAAATATACAGACTATGAGCGGTGGTGAAGAAACAAGGCTTAAAATAGCACAGGCCTTATCGGCACAGGTTCATGGTATTTTAGCGGATGAACCTACGAGCCATTTAGACCGTGAAGGAATTGATTTTCTAATAGGACAGCTAAAATATTTTACAGGTGCACTGTTAGTTATTAGCCATGACCGCTATTTTCTTGATGAAATAGTAGATAAAATATGGGAACTGAAAGATGGCAAAATCACTGAGTATTGGGGAAACTATTCTGATTATCTTCGTCAGAAAGAGGAAGAACGTAAGAGCCAAGCTGCAGAATACGAACAATTTATTGCGGAACGTGCCCGATTGGAAAGGGCTGCGGAGGAAAAGCGAAAACAGGCTCGTAAAATAGAACAGAAGGCAAAAGGTTCTTCAAAGAAAAAAAGTACTGAAGACGGAGGGCGTTTAGCTCATCAAAAATCAATAGGAAGTAAGGAAAAAAAGATGTATAATGCTGCTAAAACCCTAGAGCACAGGATTGCGGCCTTAGGAAAAGTAGAAGCTCCGGAAGGCATTCGCAGAATTCGTTTCAGGCAAAGTAAAGCATTGGAGCTCCATAATCCATACCCTATAGTCGGTGCAGAAATTAATAAAGTATTTGGGGATAAGGCTCTGTTTGAAAATGCATCTTTTCAAATTCCGTTAGGAGCAAAAGTGGCGTTAACTGGTGGTAATGGAATCGGAAAAACAACTTTAATCCAAATGATCTTAAACCATGAAGAAGGAATTTCTATTTCGCCTAAGGCAAAAATAGGTTACTTTGCACAGAATGGTTACAAGTACAACAGTAATCAGAATGTTATGGAGTTTATGCAGAAGGATTGTGACTACAATATATCAGAAATTCGTTCAGTGCTAGCATCTATGGGGTTCAAACAGAACGATATTGGAAAAAGTTTATCTGTTTTAAGCGGTGGAGAAATTATAAAATTGTTGCTTGCTAAAATGCTCATGGGTAGATATAACATCCTAATAATGGATGAACCCAGTAACTTCCTTGACATACCAAGTTTAGAGGCTTTGGAAATACTAATGAAGGAGTACACCGGAACTATCGTGTTTATCACCCACGATAAACGATTACTCGAAAATGTAGCAGATGTAGTTTATGAAATTAGAGATAAGAAAATAAATCTGAAACATTAAATTTAAGGTAGTCGCTGGTCAGTATAGTCTGTTCTGGTTGGCGACTCCATTGTTAAAGAGTATAAAGACTTTAGATTTTATGAATATTAAAAATAGGAACAGTCAATTGAACTGCTCCTATTTTTCTGCTAAATATATTGTAGTTTTCTTATATGTATAATGATAGATTAGCGGATTCTCATCTACGGTACTTACTTCAAATATGAAGAAGTGATCGCGGTTATCTCTGGACTTTTCCTTATTGAGGACAAAGTAATTCTTACGTGAAGTCGCCATTGTTTTTAGGATATCATCAGTTAGGAAGGTCAATGGAATATTCATGTTAGAGTAGCGGTAGAAGTCACGTTCAAAATCTTGGTAGCTCTCGCTATAATAGTCCATTTGTAGGTGATTACGCTGAAACTCAAGCTGATTCATAGAGCACCTCCTCGACAAGTTCAATACTAATAATGTCTTTTAATTTCAAATTGATGTGACCTGTTGTAGTTTTTATCAAAATGAAATCTTTGGTCAGACTTGGTATTGTTCCAGTGTAGGAAACACGCTTGTTTTTTTCAATCACTTGAATGCGTGTGCGTAGCTGCCCGGCGTATACTTGACTGAGGAGTAATAATTTCTTCTCTAGTGATAAGTCAGACATGTACGTTACTTTGTTTGTATCATCAGAGAGTGCTGATGCATGTTCAGATAGGAAAAAGCCCATCCATTTTTGCATCTTTGTATCCTGGTACTCTCTTGCTGATTGAAATGGTAAATATGAACGGTCAATCATATCAAATCCTTTCTATGCAGAGGCAAGGGTATTTTTATCAAATTGAATCGTAAAACCTTGAATTCCCCCACCTGTGTAACATTCTTTAAAGCGATTGATTACCTCAGTATAGATTATCACAGATGAGCTTGTTGGCTTAATGCTAAATGTAAATTCCAATGGTAATCGGTTTTCAGATTTAGCATGTACTAGTCGTATCGATATTTCAGTTGTTTTGAGTTTTCTCTGACGAAGTTTTGAAGTTGCTGTTTCAACGATTCCATGTAAAAATCTTTCAAGCATTTCAATATCATTACATCCTTTGCTACGGATTTCTGAAAATTGTACTGTATTTTTTTCTTGTTTCATTTTAATCCCTCCAATCCACCCGCGGAATGACCACCGATAAGTTTACTGCGTTCAATATTTCTGGAACCTTCAGTTAGGACGGTTCCTTTTTGTATGGCTAAAAAACCAAACTGTTCTCTGACAACATCAATAGCTGTCTGAAGTCTATTATCTTTTTCAATTTGTTCTACATCATCAAAGAGTGATAGTAGAGTATAGCTTTCATCTACGAAGCCACTATAAGATACACCAATTTGTCTCACTGCACCAGAGGTGTATTTTTTCGGAATAATACAAGTACATGACTCACCATTGTTTTGGGGAGATTTGCGGGTTCAATTTTATTCTGAGCATTTATAGATTTTTTCATCTCAGTCCTAGAATAGCCAATATGAATAGAAACGACAGTAGTCAATACTAGGGCTACTGTTCCGTTCCACAGTATCATTTAAAAATCATTTTCACACCCTTTCGTCTATTAGTATAGAAGAAAGCTCTCAGCACACGTGGAGTGTGTGAGTTTGTTAGTGAAACGCAGTTAAACCTCAAAAGGTTCACCCAAACCTTTTGAGTCCCACAAACGCATCATGTTGAGGCGGTATCAGTGAAGTAGAAGTAGATGCTCCGCCCATGCGATAGCTGTCGTAGAGTAAGGAGTTTACGACGAAACGATACGGCAACAGCGAACCGCCGAGTGTGTTGCTCTGCTCGTAAAAGCCTAGAAAGCTTGGTATGAATTAATAATGAAAAGCCTTGATTGTAAGGCTTTTTTTTGTGTTTTTGTGATAGAATATAGGTAGTTATAATCGACAGCAACTAAGAAGCAGTAAAAAAATATTATTCATAGAATAATCAGGATTAGGAAGATAAAATGACAGAAATTGACAAAAAGAATTTAAAAAATTATCTTTATTGTACATTTGGAATTACTTATATAGCTTGGGGGATTCTTGCCATCTTTACGCAATCTCATATCTTTGGATTAGAAACAATTATAGGAAGAACATTACATATAGTAGGTGCACTTGGACCAGCTATTGCTAGTGGCTTTTATTTGAAAAGGAATAATATAAAATTTAAACATTTTCTATTTAGTAAGAAAGTAAAAAGTAGTATTTATTTCATTACTCATTTGTTAGCAATTTTGATACTATTTTCTGTATCTTCCTTAGAATTAAATGGAGTATCCATTTATCTAATGCCACTATTCTTTATTCAATTAATTTTTTTTGGTGGTGGACATGAAGAATTAGGATGGAGAGGAATATTACAACCATTACTTGATAAAAAATATACATATTGGCAATCTAATTTGATTGTAGGATCAATTTGGGGGATTTGGCATCTACCTTTATGGTTTATAGTTGGAGAAAGTCATCAAGGATTTCCTTTTATTTTATTTTTTATATATACATTATTTTTAAGTTTTGTTTTAGGGCTTCTTTACCGTCAAACGAAATCTGTGGGATACTGTATATTATTTCATGCGTTCGCAAATTTGTTAAATCTCTATTTTGTGTTAAAAATTAATGTTATTTTTATTATCATTTTTATTGCTTATTTAATTTATACAATATTGGCTAGTAATAGAATTAGTAAGGAAACAACATTTTAAAATTTAGATCAGGATATCCTTTATTGAAAGTAACGAGTGGTCTATCTAGATAATCAATGTTAGAGATTTTCTGTTTGATGAGGCATCACTGCTTGTACGAGCTGATTGAGCAAGTATTTATCTAGTAATAGTTCTACAGTAAGGAGTTTTAATATGAAATTCCATGAATTTGGTGATAATAATTTGCCTTCTATCTTGCTGATACATGGCGGTGGCAGTTCTTGGTGGAATTATCTTCGCCAAGCACGGATCTTATCAGAAGAATACCGTGTTATTTTACCTACTTTGAATGGTCACGGAGAGGAATATAAACTTGATTATGTTTCTACGGAAGATTCTGCTTTGGAGATCCTAGACTATATCAAAGAACACTGTGGCGGGAAGTTGTTTGCGATTGGTGGTGTTTCACTTGGTGGTCAAATTGCTATGGAGCTTTTGTCCTTAGATAGCGAAATTGCTGAGAAGACCATCATAGACGGAAGTCTCTGTATTCCTCAACCAAGCTTAGCTAAAGTCAGCATTTTTCTGATACGTCTATTTGGCAAACTGATGTTTAGTAAATTCTCTTGTAAACTTCAGTTAAGCATGATGAACAAACTCTATCCTAAACTGGCTTATCCAGAGGAAATAAAAGCTTATTATTTGGAGGATCTGCCAAGGACGCCTATCAAAACATTGGTTACCATTTACAAAACCTATATGGGGCATTACAAGCTAAAGGATACGATTTCTGCTAATAAGGCACAGGTTCTTTATATTTATGGTGAAAAAGAATTGAACTGTGTGAAAGCATCAGCGAAATTATTTCAACAACTACATCCAAACACGATCTTGTATGAAGCTAAGGGCTATAACCACGGCTATTTATCAGCTTATCTACCTCAAGAGTGGATTGATTTGGTGGTGCCATTTTTAAAGAGTGACTCATTAGAAATGTGTAACGAATCTGATATGCCATAAGGAGGAATACCATGCTAGGAGCAATTATTGGAGATATTGTAGGTTCAGTTTACGAATGGAACAATACCAAAACGAAGGATTTTCCTTTATTTCGGAAAGACTGCTTTTTTACAGATGAAACGGTAACATCGAACTGCTGATTGTGTGATTGTGAGCTGGTGTCCTAAGTATGAAAAATGGCAAACAGTAAAGTACTCTTTGAAGTGTAAAAGTAAATCGTTTTTAAGGAGGTGTTATATTGATAGGGAGCCGACCTGAGTTTGATAAAATCGCATTCTTTGATGAGTTCAATAAATACTACTGGTATCGTGATGAACTCTCACAGATATGCAAGTCATTAGGGCTTGAATATAGAGGTACAAAACAAGAACTCAATCATATTATTGAGCAGTACTTTAAGGGGAATTTGATTAAAAAATCATCAATAAAAGGGAAAAAGAAACAAGTAGAAGTCGTTACCTTGGACACACCCTTACTTGAATGTGGATTCTCCTTTAATGCACACTTTAGAGAATATTTCTCAACTTTAACAGAGGTTTCACCCTTCAAATTTACTGCTGATATGGCTACTGCTTGGAGAAAGGTAAAAAGAGAAAATGATTTGAGTTTTACAATCCAAGATATGCTAAAAGTTTATTATGGAAATTCAGATTATGCCAAGTATGACCATTCGGTTTGTCAATGGAATCAATTTCTAAAGGATTTCTGTGCAGACGAAAATAGTCGTAACTACTCAAACAAGTTAAAAGTAGCTTCTATTCTTTGGAAAGAAGTTAGAAATTCAAGTAATGAAAAAATTTATTCAAAGAATCTTTTGACTGAATATGCTGATAAAATAAAAGACTATTGTAAGTAGAAACGCCATCTCACTTGGTGGCAGAGGCAGCTTATGGTATTCCTTATTGGATAAAGGATAAAGCTTATTCTGATTTGGATGAATCCTTAAAGGTTGTAATTAGGTGATGGGAAAATAGAATAAAATTATATTAATCTCCAGTACGTCTGATTTCTATTTTTTGAGCTTTCATTATATAATAGCATTATATGTAATGACTGATGTAGTTACACTAACATTTCTATTTAAAAATTAAGGAGTATTATCAATGAAAAAAGTAATGTTAATTATCAACCCTACCTCTGGTGGGGAAAAGGCTTTGGATTACAAAGAAAAGCTGGAGAATAAAGCAAAAGAATATTTTGAGCATGTGGAAACCAAAATTACCGAAAAAGCCTTAGATGCAACCCATTTTGCTGAGGAAGCGTCTCGTGAGCAGTATGATGCAGTGGTGTGTTTTGGTGGAGATGGGACTGTCAATGAGGTTATTTCAGGTATTGCTGAGAGAGAATACGTTCCTAAGTTGGGTATTATCCCAGGCGGTACGGGTAACCTCATTACGAAACTGTTGGAAATCAATCAAGACATCGATGGCGCGATAGATGAACTCGATTTTAACTTAACCAACAAGATTGATATCGGTAAAGCAAATGATAACTATTTTGGTTATATCTTTAGTATCGGTTCTCTGCCTGAGGCGATTCACAATGTTGAAATCGAGGACAAGACAAAATTCGGTATTTTTGCCTATGCTGTAAATACCATGAAGTCTGTCATGACGGATCAGGTCTTTAACATTAAGGTTGAGACAGAAAATGGTAATTATGTTGGTGAAGCTAGTCATGTTTTGGTTCTCTTGACAAATTACTTCGCTGATAAGAAAATCTTTGAAGAAGATAAAGATGGCTATGCCAACATTTTGATTCTAAAAGATGCTTCTATATTCTCTAAATTATCCGTCATTCCTGATTTACTAAAAGGAGATGTTGTCGGCAATGATAATATTGAGTATATCAGAGCGCGTAATATTAAGATCTCTTCAGATAGTGAATTGGAGTCAGATGTTGACGGTGATAAATCGGATAACCTACCTGTAGAAATCAAGGTACTGGGCCAGCATATTGAAGTCTTTTCACAACCGAAAGAGTAGATGGTAAAAATTAGTTTATTTTTCACTGCGAAATCGAGTTTCATATCAATGATTGGAGGAGGAATGAATTCTCTATTTGATGAATTTCGAACAATTTGTTCTCATTTAAACCAAATCGGAATCACTCCGACGCTCATGGGGTCTTTGGGTTTTGAATACCGTTCAAATGAAGAATGGAGGCCATCTGACATTGACATTCATGTGCCTGGTGACCCTAGAGGCTGGGAAGCTCCTGATCATCTCAGAATTTATGACTGGGACAAGATAATGAAAGTGATGAATCACTTAGGCTATGCCTTAATAGATATTCATGAGCATGAATTCCAAAAGGATGGTATGAGTGTTGAGTTTGGAAGTATCGATTCTTTACCTGATTTTGCAGGAGTTTCGGAATCAGATATAGAGCTGATTCATCTCGATGACATCACATTTCGTGTTCCAAACCTAGAACAGTATTTAAGTATTTACAAGGCTTCTTCCCAAGATTCCTATCGAAATAACCACAATAACAATAAGGATTTTAAAAAGATCGAGTGGCTGGAAAGACAGCTGTAAATCATCATTTGAAAAGTAGCTAGTTGTAAAACTGGCTGCTTTTTTATTTTTAGAAACAAACCGTCCGAAACTACGAACAAGTCTTGCAAATAAAATTCGAAAGTAGTATACTAGAATCACAATTATGAAAACGTTTGCGCAACAAGGTGAATAAGAGTAAATTAGGAGAGAAAATAATGGAATTAACAGCCATTTACCACAGACCAGAGTCGGAGTACGCTTATCTTTATAAAAACAAGACAATGCACATTCGCATTCGAACGAAAAAGGGAGATATTGAAAGCATCAACTTACATTATGGAGATCCTTTTATTTTTATAGAGGACCGTTATGAAGCAATCAAGGAAATGGTAAAAGTAACTTCTGATGCTTTGTTTGATTATTGGCAAGTGGAGATTACAGTTGGCTATGCCCGACTCCAGTATCTCTTTGAACTTAAAGATAAGCAAGGTCAGAGTATTCTGTATGGTGATAAGGGATGTGTTGAAAACACGCTAGAAAACTTTCATTATGAAGGAAATGGATTTAAAATTCCTTATATCCATGAGATTGATGCTTGTCATGTTCCTGACTGGGTAGCTGATACAGTTTGGTATCAGATTTTCCCAGAACGTTTTGCTAATGGGAAACCTGAAATTTCACCTGAAGGTGCGCTAGCTTGGGATTCATCTATCAAGCCAAAGACGAGCGATTTCTTTGGAGGTGATTTACAAGGTATTATTGACCATTTGGATTACTTGCAAGATTTGGGGATTACAGGACTTTATCTCTGTCCGATTTTTGAATCCCCAAGCAATCACAAGTATAATACGACGGATTATTTCGAAATTGACCGTCATTTTGGAGATAAGGAAACTTTCCGTCAACTGGTGGACCAAGCCCATCAGAGAGGCATGAAGATCATGCTGGACGCTGTTTTCAACCATATTGGGGACAAATCTCCACAATGGCAGGATGTTCTCAAATATGGTGAAGATTCCGTTTACAAAGATTGGTTCCATGTTCAAGAGTTCCCAGTGACCAAGGATAAGCTGGGGAATCCAAGAAAGCTCCCTTACCATACCTTTGCTTTTGCCAGCTATATGCCCAAGCTCAATACGGCAAATCCTCAAGTAAGGGACTATTTACTGAGTGTTGCGACCTACTGGATTGAAGAGTTTGATATCGATGCTTGGCGCTTGGATGTGGCTAATGAAGTGGACCACCAATTTTGGCGAGATTTCCGGAAGGCTGTCCTGGCTAAAAAGCCTGACCTTTATATTCTTGGAGAGGTCTGGCACACTTCACAGCCTTGGCTAAATGGCGATGAATTCCATGCAGTCATGAACTATCCACTCTCTGACAGCATCAAGGATTATTTCTTGCGTGAGGTTAAGAAGTCCCATCAATTTATAGATGAGATTAATAGCCAGTCTATGTACTATAGACAACAGATTTCGGAAGTGATGTTCAATCTCTTGGATTCGCACGATACGGAGCGCATTTTGGCTACTGCCAAGGGAGATGTTCAACTTGTGAAGTCTGCCCTTGCTTGCCTCTTTTTACAAAGGGGGACACCGTGTTTCTACTATGGAACCGAGTTAGAATTAGATGGAGGACCAGATCCAGATTGTCGTCGTGTCATGCCTTGGGAACGTGTTTCCGATAGTAATGACATGCTGAAATTTATGAAGAAATTGATTCAGCTTCGCAAGGATGTTTCAGACATTATACAACATGGAAGCTATAGCCTGAAAGAAATTAAGCCAGATGTGGTATCTCTAGCTTGGGATTATGATGGACAAAAAATCCAAGCTATTTTTAACCAATCAAGTGAAAACCATCTTGTAGACCGTGATTCTGTAGCGCTAGCCAGTCATTGCCAAGAATTGGAACAGCAACTGGTGATATTGCCTAAAGGTTTCGTCATTCAATAAAAAATAGGATTAAAAAGGCTGTAATGAATGGGTGATTCGTGCAGTCTTTTTTTGACTTATGTAGTATAATATAGCTAAGTTACCGATTACTAGCTGCATGATTAGCGAATGGTGTTTAAAATGAAAAAGAGACTTGTAGTCTAGAAGGAGAATTGCATGAAACGAACGAGAAAAGTAGTAGCCTTGGGATTGTGTTTGCCCTTATTACTTGGATTGGCTGCTTGCTACCAAAATAATACGAGGACTGAAGCTACAAATCAGATACAGACCAGTTCGGATAAAGTTCCTTGGACGGCTTCATATACCAATTTAAACAATCAGGTCAGTACCGAAGAGGTCAAATCACTCTTATCAGCTCATTTGGATACACATAGTGTTGATGCATTTTTCAATCTTGTTACAGACTATAATGCGACTGTCGGCTCCACTGGCTTAAGTGGTGATTTTACTTCCTTTACAAAGACAGAGTATGATGTAGAGAAAATCAGTAATCTCTGGAATCAAAAAAAGGGTGACTTTGTCGGGACCAACTGCCGTATCAATAGCTATGCGCTCTTGAAAAATTCGGTAACAATTCCAAAACTTGAAAAGAATGATCAGCTGCTTTTTGTGGATAATGACGCTATTGATAAGGGAAAGGTGTTTGATGCCAAAGACAAGGAAGAGTTTGATATTCTATTTTCTAGGGTGGAGACAGAAGCAACGACAGATGTAAAAGTTCACGCGCAGAAGATGGAGAAATTCTTCTCCCAGTTTCAATTTAATGACAAGGCTCGGATGTTGTCTGTAGTCTTGCATGATAATTTGGATGGAGAGTTTCTTTTTGTCGGGCATGTTGGTATTTTAGTGCCAGCTGATGAGGGTTTCTTATTTGTAGAGAAACTGACTTTTGAAGAGCCTTATCAAGCCATCAAATTTGCGACCAAGGAAGATTGTTACAAGTATCTATCCACCAAATATGCGGATTACACAGGTGACGGACTAGCTAAGCCTTTCATCATGGACAATGAAAAGTGGGTTGAAGGGTATTAAGGTAGGCAAAGGTGATGAGATGGAAACAGTAATGGCGCTTTTAGTTGTCATTCTTATCGGATTCTGGGCTGTAAACATTCTCAAGCCTCGTAAGGCAAATAAAAAGGAAAAATTTATAGGCTATATGCAGCGCTATGATATAGATGGTGAGGGCTACCAGTCAGAAGTCTGGGAAGTGACGGAAGATGAGGAGGAGAAATAAGGAGGAGAGTTCGAAAATAGTAGATTTCTTGCCTTTTTCAAGAAAGGGAACTAGTAACATCAGTACAGGAACTTATAGGAGGAAACATTATGGGAATGATTGCTAATTATCAATATCTGTCTGACAATGAATTAAGACAAATAAAGCGGTATTCTTGTCAGGAAGAGGATTTGCTTGACATAGTAGATGATTATCCTGAAGGAAATGATACGTTGATAGATGTTGACAAAATGTGGGATGCCTTGCTCTTTGTTATGACAGGTTTTAGTAGTTCAGAATTTATGGATGACGATCCCTTGAGAGAAGCTGTCTTGGGAGTAACTCCTTTAGAAAATGTATCAGAGTATGTGGCTTATACTGAACACTCAAAGATAGCTGAGATTGTTCAAGCTTTAGAGAATTTTGACATGGATAGGGCTCTGGCTGACTTTAGCATGGAAGCATGCAAGAAGGCATATTTGTATCCCGATATTTGGGATTATCTTGATGAAGAGGAAGAAATCAAGGATGATATTCGAACCTGCTTTGTGAAAATGAAGAACTTTTATAAGAAAATATTAACTCTCAAGGGAAATGTCCTAGTGACTATTGGTTAAGTACTTTTACCAACTGTTAGTCAGGTGCGTGATGAATGCACATTTATAAAATCAAACACTTGATAATTTGTCTGGTGAAGGAAATATTCCACAGTATAGTCAGACGGAATAGATAGAAATTGGTTATAGAATTTGTAAGCATAATAGATTTTAAGCTTTAAGATGGAGGACTAAAGAGATGGGAAGAATTGAATGGGAAAATGCCAAGACACGTTTAGATGCCTTGCTGGTCATTGATGAGTATCTGATTGATCCAAGTGAGGATTGGCTCAGACTCGTGATTAAGACTGAGGAAAACTATGGACTCCGCTACCTTATTGACAATGGCTCTGGTGATTCTCTAGATGTGATTTTGACTGATAAAATGATCCTCATAAAAGGTTTTGATCATGAAAGTAGTTTGAGTCAATTTGCTGCGGATGAGTGGAATCAAGACATCATAGACGGATTTTATCAAGGACTGGATGAAAAGTATCAAAACCTATACTCAGAAGAGCAAAAAGATGAAACAACCTTCTTTATCTGGTATGACGGTCAAGAACATCAAAATACCTATCAAGATCAGGACGGTGGCGAATGGTTATTATCCTATTTCTTTGACAGTTTTGAGAAATTTCATGAGTTTGTGACGGATTACTATTCAATTACCGTAGATGAGGACTTACTTAGAAAACTTTACAATCAAGGACAGCTTTCAAAAGTAGAATTGGAGCAGTTGATTCGCACTTCCTAGCTAGAAATGTGTATAAAATCTGATGAAAAGAACTGATTTTCAATATCAAGTCATACTTGAAGAATGATTAAAGTAATAATGGTTGTAGTTCATTTTTTCTTATACAGATAACGGTTTAAAGCGATTTCTTTTTTACTGTTGAATAATATTTCGCGAACAAAAAAAGTAATTCTTTAAAAAAGTTTCACAAAATACTTTACAAGCTCTTGTAAACATGATATAGTTATAAGGCTTAGAAAATGAGATGATGTTTTCTAGTAAATATAAACCCGAGTAAAAAATGCCTACGGACAGGCAGGGTTGAATGCCGAAGCGTGGTTGAAAAGCCACATTATTGATAGGGTTAAAAGCCTACTTTTATAAGTTGATGTTAGGACGCTTGTCCTAATTCATAAATTTTAGTGTGGTGAAAGCACACGTCATCTTGTGAAACGATCAATAAAGTACGTAATATTTGCTACTAGAGAGTTAGGAAACATCGGGAACAGACATACTCAACAGAAACCAAAATAAACACGTCAGAAGATTGCAGAGCAGGTGAAAACCTGCTCTTTTTTCATAAGTCAACCTTTGGTCGCCCTCATCATTTTGAGGAGCTAAAAATACGGTAAAGGAGTATGTCTTGAAAAAGTTAGATCAAAATCAGGCCCCTATTTATGAAGGTCTGATAAAGCTAAGAAAGAAACGGATTGTTCCCTTTGATGTACCAGGTCACAAACGCGGACGAGGAAATCCAGAACTTGTTGAATTGTTGGGAGAAAAATGTGTTGGCATTGATGTCAATTCTATGAAACCCTTGGATAATTTAGGCCATCCCATTTCGATTATTCGAGACGCAGAGGAGCTGGCTGCGGATGCTTTTGGAGCAGCGCATGCCTTTCTCATGATCGGTGGAACAACTTCATCTGTTCAAACCATGATTCTTTCCACCTGCAAGGCGGGAGATAAGATTATTCTGCCACGTAATGTCCACAAATCTGCTATCAATGCGCTGGTTCTATGTGGCGCCATTCCCATCTATATCGAGATGAGTGTAGATCCTAAAATCGGCATCGCTTTAGGCCTTGAAAATGACCGTGTGGCTCAAGCTATAAAGGAACATCCAGATGCCAAGGCTATCCTCATCAACAATCCAACTTACTATGGGATTTGTTCAGACCTCAAGGGTTTAACGGAAATGGCTCACGAAGCTGGCATGATAGTTTTAGTAGATGAAGCCCATGGAGCGCATTTGCATTTTACAGATAAGCTTCCAATTTCTGCTATGGATGCAGGGGCTGATATGGCGGCGGTCTCTATGCATAAGTCTGGTGGGAGTTTGACCCAAAGCTCCATTTTACTTATCGGGAATCAGATGAATCCTGAGTACGTTCGTCAGATCATCAACCTGACCCAGTCTACATCTGCCTCTTACTTGTTAATGTCTAGTTTGGATATTTCACGTCGCAACCTAGCTCTTCGCGGGAAAGAGTCGTTTGAGAAAGTCATTGAGCTATCCGAATACGCTCGTCGTGAGATCAATGCTATCGGTGGTTACTATGCCTATTCAAAAGAGTTAATAGACGGTGTGTCTGTCTGTGATTTTGACGTGACTAAGTTGTCAGTCTACACTCAGGGTATTGGCTTAACCGGTATCGAGGTTTATGACCTCTTGCGAGATGAATACGATATTCAAATTGAATTTGGTGATATCGGCAATATCTTGGCCTATATTTCAATCGGTGACCGCATCCAAGATATCGAGCGCTTGGTTGGTGCTTTGGCTGATATTAAGAGACTTTACTCACGAGATGGGAAGGACTTGATAGCCGGAGAATATATCCAACCCGAGTTGGTTCTGTCTCCGCAAGAAGCCTTCTATTCAGAGAGAAGAAGTTTGACCTTAGACGAGTCAGTTGGACAGGTCTGCGGAGAATTTGTCATGTGCTATCCTCCAGGGATTCCTATCTTGGCTCCAGGTGAACGCATTACACGAGAAATTGTAGACTATATCCAATTTGCCAAGGAACGTGGTTGCTCCCTCCAAGGGACGGAAGATCCAGAGGTCAATCACATCAACGTCATTAAGAGAAAGGAGAACTAGATGGATTTATGGTTTTCTGAAGTTCATACTCCAGATGTGAAATTGTCCTTGAGAACTGCCAAGCAACTCTATGCTGGAAAAAGTGAATGGCAGGATATCGAAGTCTTGGATACGCCAGCTTTTGGGAAAATACTGATTTTAAATGGGCATGTCTTATTCTCAGATGCAGATGATTTTGTCTACAACGAAATGACCGTACACGTTCCCATGGCTGTCCACCCAAATCCCAAGAAAGTCTTGGTTATTGGGGGAGGTGACGGTGGTGTTGCCCAAGTTTTGACACTGTATCCAGAATTGGAACAAATCGATATTGTGGAACCGGATGAGATGCTGGTTGAAGTCTGTCGTGAGTATTTCCCAGACTTTGCTGCAGGGCTAGATGATCCTCGTGTTACCATTTACTACCAAAATGGTCTTCGTTTTTTACGAAACTGTGAGGATGATTACGATATTATCATCAACGACGCGACAGATCCATTTGGACATACGGAAGGGCTCTTTACCAAGGAATTTTACGGAAACAGTTTCAGAGCCTTGAAAGAGGACGGAATCATGATCTATCAGCATGGGAGTCCCTTCTTTGACGAGGATGAGTCAGCTTGCCGAAGTATGCACCGTAAGGTCAATCAAGCCTTTCCAATCAGTCGGGTTTATCAGGCGCACATCCCAACCAGTCCAGCTGGCTATTGGCTATTTGGATTTGCATCGAAAAAATACCACCCTGTCAAAGATTTTGACAAGGAAGGCTGGAAAAAACGCCAGCTTTTCACAGAATACTACACTGCAAACTTACACGTGGGAGCCTTTATGTTGCCCAAGTATGTTGAGGACATTTTAGAAGAAGAGGAAGGAAAAAAATGAGTCGTTTATTAGTTATTGGATGTGGGGGCGTTGCCCAAGTTGCTATTTCAAAGATTTGCCAAGATAGTGAAACCTTTACAGAGATTATGATTGCTAGCCGTACAAAGTCAAAATGTGATGACTTGAAGGCTAAATTAGAAGGCAAAACAAATACTAAGATTGAGACAGCCGCTCTTGATGCTGACAAGGTTGAAGAAGTGATTGCTTTGATTGAAAGCTACAAGCCAGAAGCTGTTTTGAACGTAGCTTTACCATACCAAGATTTGACCATTATGGATGCTTGTTTAGCGACTGGAGTTCACTATATCGACACAGCTAACTACGAGGCAGAGGATACAGAAGATCCTGAGTGGCGTGCTATTTACGAAAAACGCTGCAAGGAACTTGGGTTTACAGCTTACTTTGACTACTCATGGCAATGGGCTTATCAAGAAAAATTCAAAGAAGCTGGCTTAACTGCCCTACTTGGTTCTGGATTCGATCCAGGTGTGACCAGTGTTTTCTCGGCTTATGCTCTCAAACACTACTTTGATGAAATCCACTATATCGACATTTTAGACTGTAATGGTGGTGACCACGGTTATCCATTTGCGACAAACTTTAACCCAGAAATCAATCTCCGTGAGGTTTCTGCGCCAGGTTCTTACTGGGAAGATGGAAAATGGGTAGAAGTCGAAGCTATGTCTATCAAGCGTGAGTATGATTTCCCTCAAGTTGGACAAAAAGACATGTATCTCCTTCACCATGAAGAAATTGAATCATTGGCTAAGAACATTCCCGGTGTCAAACGGATTCGTTTCTTTATGACTTTTGGCCAATCTTATCTAACACATATGAAATGCTTGGAAAACGTTGGTCTCCTTCGTACAGATGCTATTAACTTTAACGGCCAAGAAATCGTTCCAATCCAATTCTTGAAAGCCTTGCTTCCAGATCCAGCCAGCCTTGGCCCGCGCACTGTTGGTAAAACCAATATCGGTTGTATCTTTACAGGTGTCAAAGACGGTGTTGAAAAGACCATCTACATCTACAATGTTTGCGACCATCAGGAGTGCTACGCAGAAGTTGGATCACAAGCCATTTCTTATACAACAGGTGTTCCTGCCATGATTGGGACAAAATTAGTGATGGATGGTACATGGAAACAGCCTGGAGTTTATAACCTTGAAGAGTTGGATCCAGACCCATTCATGGAAGCTTTGAATAAATACGGCTTGCCATGGGTTGTGGTAGAAAATCCACAAATGGTGGACTAATGAAGTTAGAACAAGTACCCACACCAGCTTACGTCATTGACTTGGCAAAGTTAGAAGCTAACTGCCGCATTTTACAATATGTACAAGAAGAAGCCGGTTGCAAGGTTTTGCTAGCCCAGAAGGCATATTCCCTCTACAAAACCTATCCCTTGATTAGCCAGTATCTATCTGGTACGACTGCAAGTGGTCTCTATGAGGCCAAGTTAGCAAGAGAAGAGTTCCCAGGAGAAGTCCATGTCTTTGCGCCAGCCTTCAAGGATGCGGACTTGGAGGAATTGCTTGAGATAACGGACCATATCGTCTTTAACTCGGAGAGACAGTTGCGTAAGCACGGTCCTCGTTGTCGTGAGGCTGGTATTAGTGTAGGTCTACGTCTCAATCCTCAATGTTCAACGCAGGGTGACCACGCGCTCTATGACCCTTGTGCACCAGGTTCTCGTTTTGGTGTGACACTTGATAAAATTCCTAGTGATTTGCTGGACTTGGTGGATGGCCTTCATTTTCATACCCTTTGCGAGCAAGGTTCAGATGATTTAGAGACAACTTTGAAAGCAGTAGAAGAGCAGTTTGGTCCTTACTTACATCAAGTTAAATGGCTCAATATGGGTGGTGGACATCATATCACAAGAGAAGACTATGATGTGGATTTACTGATTTCTGAAATTAAGCGTATCCGAGAAACTTACAATCTTGAGGTCTATATCGAGCCGGGTGAAGCTATTGCGCTCAATGCGGGTTATCTAGCAACGGAGGTATTGGATATTGTAGAAAACGGTATGAAGGTCTTAGTTTTAGATGCCTCCGCGACCTGCCATATGCCTGATGTACTTGAGATGCCCTATCGCCCACCTTTGAGAAATGGCTTTGAGGCTCAGGAAAAACCCCATACTTATAGACTTTCATCCAATACCTGTCTAACAGGGGATGTCATTGGAGATTATAGCTTTGAAAATCCAGTTGAAATTGGAGATAGACTCTATTTCGAAGATATGGCTATTTACTCATTTGTCAAAAATAATACCTTTAACGGTATTGGCTTGCCAAGTCTCTATCTTATGAACGAGCAGGGGGACTGCAGCTTAGTCAAAGCATTTGGCTATCAAGACTTTAAGGAGAGATTATCATGATGGACAGTCCAAAGAAATTAGGCTATCGTATGCCTGCAGAGTATGAACCCCATCATGGGACTCTCATGATATGGCCTACTCGACCAGGATCTTGGCCCTTTCAAGGAAAAGCTGCAAAAAAAGCATTCACTCAGATCATCGAGACCATATCAGAAGGGGAAAGAGTCTACCTTTTGGTGGAGCAGGACTATCTATCTGAAGCCAAATCCTATCTTGGAGACAAGGTCGTTTATTTAGATATTCCGACAAATGATGCCTGGGCGCGTGATACTGGACCGACTATTCTCATCAATGAAAAAAGAGAAAAGTTGGCAGTCGATTGGTCTTTCAATGCCTGGGGTGGCGCGGTGGATGGTCTTTATCAAGACTATGAAGAGGATGACCAAGTAGCCAGTCGGTTTGCTGAGGCCTTGGAAATGCCTGTTTACGGTGCCAAACCTTTTGTACTAGAAGGTGGCGCAATCCATAGCGATGGACAAGGAACCATTCTCGTGACTGAAAGCTGCCTTCTGAGCGCTGGTCGCAATCCTCATCTCAGTAAAGAGGAAATCGAAAACACCTTATTAGAGTGCCTTGGCGCTGAAAAAGTTATCTGGCTTCCTTATGGTATTTATCAGGACGAAACCAATGAACACGTTGACAATGTTGCAGCCTTCGTTGGTCCTGCAGAGCTTGTTTTAGCTTGGACAGATGATCAAAACGATCCTCAACATGCCATGTCAGTAGCTGACCTTGAGCTTTTAGAAAAAGAAACGGATGCAAAAGGGCGTCACTTCACCATTCATAAGCTTCCTATCCCAGCTATTCGTCAAGTTGTCACTAAAGAAGATTTACCAGGCTATATCTATGGAGAAGAAGAAGAGGAGCGTTATGAGGGCGAACGTCTGGCGGCCTCATATGTAAACTTTTATATTGCCAACAAGGCTGTCTTAGTGCCACAGTTTGAGGATGTAAACGACCAAGTGGCCCTAGATATTCTCAGCAAGTGTTTCCCAGACCGTAAAGTTGTCGGAATTCCAGCCAGAGATATTCTCTTAGGTGGTGGCAATATCCACTGTATCACCCAACAAATCCCAGAATAGGAGAAAAAGATGAGAAATGTTAGAGTTGCAGCGATCCAGATGCAATGTGCCAAGGATGTGGCAACAAATATCCAAACAGCGGAACGTTTAGTTCGCCAAGCTGCAAAACAAGGCGCACAAATCATTCTCTTACCGGAGTTGTTTGAACGTCCCTATTTCTGTCAGGAGCGTCAGTATGACTACTACCAGTATGCCCAGTCAGTGACAGAAAATACAGCCATTCAGCATTTTAAAGTTCTTGCTAAGGAACTACAGGTTGTTCTACCGATCAGTTTCTATGAAAAAGATGGCAATGTCTTGTATAACTCTATTGCCGTTATTGATGCAGATGGTGAGGTTCTTGGCGTTTATCGGAAGACCCACATACCAGATGACCATTATTATCAAGAAAAATTTTACTTTACGCCTGGTAACACTGGTTTCAAGGTCTGGAATACTCGCTATGCTAAGATTGGTATCGGCATCTGTTGGGATCAATGGTTCCCTGAAACTGCTCGTTGCCTTGCGCTAAATGGTGCAGAATTGCTCTTTTACCCAACAGCTATTGGTTCAGAGCCTATCTTAGATACGGATAGTTGTGGTCACTGGCAACGTACCATGCAAGGGCACGCAGCAGCAAATATTGTCCCAGTTATTGCAGCCAATCGGTATGGCTTGGAAGAAGTCACTCCTAGTGAGGAAAATGGTGGACAGAGTTCCAGTCTTGACTTCTACGGTTCGTCCTTTATGACGGATGAAACAGGAGCTATTCTAGAGCGAGCTGAAAGACAAGGTGAGGCTGTTCTGTTAGCAACTTATGACTTGGATAAGGGTGCAAGTGAACGCCTAAACTGGGGCTTGTTTCGAGATAGAAGACCAGAAATGTACAAACGGATTACGGACTAGAAGGTAACTTTCATAATAAATTTTTGATATTCACGCCTGTCTTACAAAAATGTAAGATAGGCTTTTTAAATGTAAGATGGGTGTACGATTATACGTAGAAATGTATGCTATACTCTATGTAGATCAAAAAGAAAGAGGTTTATTATGAAAAAATGGAATGCGACGCAGTTGAAGTATCTGATGGCGGCAGTAATGGTTCTAGATCATATCCCTCATATCACGGGAATCGTTTCTCCTCTGTGGGAAGGTATCTTTCATGCTATGACCCGTTGTGTGGGAGTTTGGTTTGCCTATATGGCTATGGAAGGTTTTTTCCATACCAGAAATCTGAAAGACTATCTCATCCGTCTTTGGAGTTGGGCTCTTATCATGTTTGCTGGAAATAGCCTCCTCAACGCCCTATTTGCATCCAAAGGAGTAATGGTAAATAACAACATTTTTCTGACTCTTGCAATTGGTGTCACCATGCTTTGGCTTGGTTTTCCCAGAAAAGAGTTGGATAAAAAAGAGAAGTTGTGGCGTCGGATTGGGGTTGCTTTTCTCTTGATTTTCGGTAGTCTTTTTACTGAGGGTGGCATCACCATGCTACCATTTCTCTTGATTAGTTACTCTTGTCGAAATCGCAAGGGATTGCGAAATCTTCTATATGCCATTCTGTGGGCCTTCTTGTTAGTGACTTCCATCCAAATCTATGACACTTGGTACCAAACACTGGAAATGATGCTTTTCAATTCTGACTGGCTCTTTGTCACCGTCTTTCCTTTTATGGCACTTTATAATGGACAGAGAGGAAAGGAAAGCAACTGGAGCAAATGTTTCTTTTATATTTTTTACCCGGCTCATCTATGGATCATAACTTTGATTGCTTATTTGGTTAAGTAGATTCAATATTCATTAGCTCCTTCTTACTTAAAATGTGAGAGGAGCTTTTCTGTATCTGGAATTCCTAACAAAACATGTTATAATAGTTTTAGAAAGGACAAGGTTTATGGCGAGCATTCTTGTAATTGAAGATAATAATGAAATCCAGGAAATTTTAAAAACCTTTCTTACTGAAGAACACAAGGTGATCCAAGCCTTTTCTGGTACGGAAGGTATCATGCAATTTGATAAAGGTGGCATTGATCTCGTTCTGCTAGATATCATGCTTCCAGGGAAAAATGGCGACCAAGTCTTGCAAGCCATTCGACAAACTAGTCAGACTCCAGTTATCATGCTCACTGCTTTGGGTGATAAAAAGCTCATCAGCCAATATCTCCTAGACGGTGCCAATGATTATGTAGTAAAACCTTTTGATTTGGACGAAGTCTTTGCCAGAGTCACTGTGCAGTTACGCCAAAGTGGTGAACATCAGTCAGAAAACAGCAGAAAAACTGAAAACCTCCTACAAAACTTTAAAAATATCCAGTTCGATGCGGATAGTTTTGAAATAAGTAACGCAACTGAAACCATTCGCCTTGCAAAGAAAGAGTGTCAAATTCTCCAAATGTTGCTCCAGCATCCTAAAAAGATCTTCACCAAGGAAGAACTCTATGAATTGATTTGGGAAGAAAGTTACCTGCCTGGAGACAATACACTCAATACTCATCTAAGCAATCTCCGTAAAAAACTGCATCAACTGGATCCAAATCACGAATACATCGAAACCATTTGGGGAGTTGGTGTTCGATTAAAAGGAGATAAATAATGAATTACATTTTGATATCAATATTACTCCTCATTAACATCATTTTGGCGATTTCTTTGATTCGCTATCATATAGCAATTAGAGATTTAAGCAGACAAATCGAAGAAAAGATTCGCTCTGGTGGCATGAAGAGGATTGGGGTAAACTTCTTTTCAAAGACCATTTTGCGTCTACATAAGCAAATTGAGAATCTATTTCAAGAAGTGGAGCAAAATCAGCTAATCATGAAGCGTGAAAAACACACCCTGGATATGGCCATCAGCAATATCGCCCATGATATTCGGACACCTTTGACAATCGCTTCCGGATATACTCAGCAACTAATAAAACACCCCGATAATAGTCAGGAAACTTTAAGCAAAATAGCCCATCATCAGGATTTGGTTTCCAAACGTTTGGAGGCACTCCTCGAATACCGTCACTTGATGGAAGGAGCAGTCAAACCGAAACTGGAAGAACTTGATTTATCAACTTTTATAACGAAAAAGACTTTCGCCTATTACGACGTTTTTCAATCTTCACGTATTGTTCTTGATTTTAACGTCGAACCAGGATTGAAAACGACGACTGATGAAGACTTGCTGGATAGAATTTTACAAAACCTCCTTGGAAATGTTCTCAAGCACGGCAAGGAGAAGGCTCGACTTTCTTTGAAAAAGGAAGAAAATAGGCTTGTTTTGGAAATTGGTAACCTAGTCAAAAAACCTATCAAGAATATAGACAATCTCAGTAATCGTTTTTATTCTGAAAACATGTCAGATACCGAAGAATCCTCTGGTTTAGGTCTTTATATTACCGAGGAATTAGTTCATCTTCTTGGAGCGGATATGAAGCTAGTTGCTGATGGAGAATGGTTTTCAGTCTTTATTTATTTTTAACAGAAGAAACCTCCTCTATATCCTAGAGGAGGTCCTTTTTATAAGCTTTTCTTCTTGAAAATAATCAGTCCACTGAAAGAGAAGAAAAGTATGACCGTTACGCAAACCGTGATGGTATAGAGAATAGCTTGACTGTTAGTGGTCATAGCATAGGCAAAATCTAGAATTAAATATCGTAGAATTTCAATGTCTGGGAAAACAAGCATTGGCATAGAAAGTAAGATAGAGCTGACCAAATAACCAATAAATACCGCTAGATAAGAGTGACTAACATAGAGAATGAAGGAAACGATGGAAAGCCAAGCAAGGAGACAAAGGAATTGAAGGGAAATGGTTATCAATAGATTGCCAATAAATCCATCAGGCATGGTCCCAAATCCATTTAAGATAGTTGCTGGAATAAAGGCAATCACAAGGCTAACGATAAGTTGTAAGAAAGCGATACTAGCAAGTACAAAGGTTTTGGCTAGGAAAAACTCGGTACGAGAAACACCCACTGTTAAATTATTTTTATAGAGTTTGCCGATTAAATCAACTCCAAGAACGAGGCATGCCAGGACGATGCAGAGAAAAACGAGGTTTGAACCATTGCTAGACGCGTTGATAAGAGCTTGGACGCCGTCCCAACCTTTGGTCGGAAATTCTGTTTCAGGTGTAGTATTTACTGACATTAGATGTCCTGTAGCTCCGATAGTAGCACCCATTAACATAAGTGCAAAGAGAATGAGTTCTGTAATCCAGAATCCTTTGGAGCGGAAAAGACGGTAAAAATCTGCTTGAATGGTGTGTATCATGATTTTTCTCCTATTCTACTAATTGGGTGAAGTATTCTTCTAGGTTTTGACGGGCAAAGTAAATCTCATCAATAGCAACATCGGCCAAAGTTAGTTGCTTAAGAATCTGTTTGACATCTTGTTCATTACCAAAGATATGGATTTCATTTTCAGGATTGACAACCTTAAATTGGAGTTGGATTTGTTCTTTCAATACCTGACAAGCTCTTTCTTTGTCGCTTGTTTTAAGCACAATATAATCCTCGCTCAGTGTTTCAAACTCAGCTTTACTGATTTCACGGATAATCTTACCTTGATCCAGAATACCAAAGCGACTAGCTAAGAGATAGAGTTCTGACAAGATATGGCTAGAGATGAGGATAGTTATGCCTTTGTCTTGATTGAGTCGCTGGATCATGAGGCGAAATTCTTTGATTCCAATTGGGTCAAGTCCGTTAATAGGCTCATCTAAGATAAGGAAGTCTGGTTTGGATAGAAGGGCAATGGCGATACCAAGTCTTTGTTTCATTCCTAGCGAGAAATCACGAAAGACTTTTTTACCTGTATCTGACAACCCAACATAGTCCAGTGTTTCTTGAATGACTTTATCAGCATTTGGAATATGACGTATCATACAATAATATTTCAGATTCTGGTATGCTGTTAAGTGATTATGGGCTACAGGTGATTCGATAACTGAACCTACTCGAGATAGAGCCTTGGTCCACTCATTTTGTTCTTGACTAGAAAAGAGAGAAACTGTACCTTTGTCCGCAAACAATAATTGTGTAATGATTTTAATAAGAGTGGTTTTACCTGCTCCATTTTTTCCAATTAGACCATAAATATCTCCCTCTTTTATGGTTAGACTAAGATCTTGAAGAATAGCTTGTTGGCCGAATTGTTTGGTCAGTCCATGAATTTCGAGTACTGTTTTCATGATTTTCTCCTTTAGATTTATTTTTCTAACTTTAGTATAAGCTATAGAAATCAAAGAAAGCTCAAGTATTTCTAAAGAGTTTCTAAAGTTTTCTGATTTGTAAAATGTCAAAAACCCAGTTAAGGATTTAACTGGGAATTTTCTCTATAAAATATATTTCTCAATCGCACGCGCAACGCCGTCTTCATCGTTGCTGGCTGTAACATCATTGGCAAGAGATTTGACATAATCGCTGGCATTTCCCATAGCAATGCCAAGGCCTGCAAACTGGAGCATTTCGATATCGTTATTGGCATCGCCCATGGCCATAATCTCTGAGGGCTCGATCTTCAAAATCGCAGCTAGTCGAGAAAGTGCAGTAGCCTTGGTAGTTCCAAGTGGCATGGCTTCATAAATGACAGGCTGCGAACGAACTCCACTGAATCGTTGGCAGAGTTCCTTGGCAAAACGCTGCTCAAAATCGTCTGTTTGCTCTTTTGTTCCTAAAAACATACCTTGGAACATCCGATATTTGCCACTGGTAGCTTCCTCAAGGGAAATTTCAGTCAGGTCTGAAAAAACAAGTTTAGCATCATTTTGAACGATTTGATTAGGCTTACCACCGAGGACAAAATAATGTTCTTCATCAAAAAGAGTCAACTGGACGTAGCTTTTTTCAGCCAGGTCATAGAGGTATTCAATGTCAGCTGGACTGAGTTCTTGCCAGTCAACTAGACTCCAGTCACTGGTCTGATGGGTTGAGCAACCGTTATTGACAATGACGTACTCGTTCTGTAGGTCAAGTCCTAGTTGTTTATAGTAGGGGAGGACACCGAAAAGCGGGCGACCTGTACATAGAACCAGTTTGACACCTTTTTCAATGGCCTGATGAATAGCAGTGATGTGGGCTTGTGGGATTTCCTTGGCTTCGTTAAGGAGGGTTCCGTCCATATCCAAGGCTAGTAGTTTAATCATAAGACTTCCTTTTCTATGCGTTTTGCTTTTATTATAGCATATTTTGGTTAGAAAGAGGCAGAATCTTCGGTTAAATCATGGTATAATATAGGATAACAACAGAAAATGTAACGAGGCAGAGATGAAATTACTTTATACTGATATTCGGACTTCTTTGACAGAAATCTTGACCAGAGAGGCGGAAGAGCTGGTTGCTGCAGGCAAGCGAGTCTTCTACATCGCCCCCAACTCTCTTTCATTTGAAAAGGAACGTGCTGTGCTGGAATGCTTGTCCCAGCAGGCTTCTTTTGCGATTATTGTCACGCGCTTTGCTCAAATGGCTCGTTACCTGGTTTTAAATGACTTGCCTACAAAGACCAGTCTTGATGATATCGGTCTTGGGATGGCCTTTTATAAATGCCTTGCTGAACTCGATCCCAAAGAGTTACGAGTTTTTGGAGCTATTAAACAAGACCCTCAATTTATCCAGCAGTTGATTGAACTTTATCATGAGATGACGACTGCTCAGATGAGCTTTTTGGACTTGGAAAGTTTGACCGATGAGGACAAGAGAGTAGATTTACTCTTGATTTTCGAGAAAGTAACGGCCTATCTCAATCAAAGCCAGTTGGCTCAGGGAAGTCAGTTGTCCCATTTGATTGAGGCTATTGAGAATGACAAGGTAAGTAGTGATTTTAGTCAGCTTGCCTTAGTCATTGACGGATTTACCCGTTTTTCTGCCGAGGAAGAGCGTGTAGTGGATCTACTCCATCGAAAAGGTGCCGAGATTGTTATTGGGGCTTATGCAAGCAAGAAAGCCTATATCAGTCCGTTCGCTGAAGGGAATCTCTTTCAAGCCAGTGTGGAATTTCTTCATCATTTGGGTGCAAAATATCAAACACCTGCTCAGGATCGTTCTAAATCTCATGAGAAGATAGATAGTTTTGACAAGGCCTCTCGTTTGCTGGAGTCTTCTTATGACTTTTCAGAACTAGCTTTAGATGTCGATGAGAAAGATCGTGAATATCTGCAAATCTGGTCTTGCTTGACGCAAAAAGAGGAGTTGGAATTAGTAGCCCGTAGCATTCGTCAACAATTACATGACAATCCAGACTTGAGTTACAAGCATTTTCGCATTCTGTTAGGAGATATGGCTTCTTATCAGTTATCTCTCAAGACAATCTTTGACCAGTACCAGATTCCTTTCTATCTTGGTAGAAGCGAATACATGGCTCACCACCCCTTAACCCAGTATGTGGAGTCTATTTTGCGTTTGAAACGCTATCGTTTTCGTCAGGAGGATTTGATTAATCTTCTCAGAACCGGTCTGTATACTGACCTTAGTCAGGCTGATATTGATGCTTTTGAGCAATATCTCCGCTATCTTGGCATCAATGGCTTGCCATCCTTTCAGCAAACCTTCACCAAATCCCACCATGGAAAGTTTGATTTAGAGCGTTTGAATGCCATTCGATTACGTGTTTTGGAGCCTCTTGAAACCTTATTTACTAGTCGGAAACAGAAGGCTGAAAATCTCTTGCAAAAGTGGAGTATTTTTCTAAAAAATACTGCTTTAAGCAAGCAGATGCATGGTTTAACAGCTACTATGGAAGCACTAGAACAGGAAAGACAAACCGAAGTTTGGAAAGCCTTCTGTCATGTTTTAGAACAATTTGCAACCGTTTTTGATGCTTCACAAGTAAGTCTGGAGGACTTCTTAGCCTTGCTCCACTCAGGGATGACTTTATCTCAGTATCGCACTATTCCAGCGACAGTGGACACTGTTCTGGTGCAGAGTTACGATTTGATTGCACCACTGACTGCTGACTTTGTCTATGCCATTGGACTAACGCAGGATCATTTACCAAAAATTGCACAAAATACGAGCCTTTTAACAGACGAAGAAAGACAAAGTCTAAACCAAGCGACAGAAGAGGGAACACAATTGCTGATTGCAAGCAGTGAAAACCTCAAGAAAAATCGCTATACCATGCTTTCTTTAGTCAACGCTGCTCGTAAGCAGTTGGTGTTGTCAGCACCAAGTCTTCTCAATGAAAATGAGAGCAAGGAATCGGCCTATCTTCAGGATCTGGTGAGTTTTGGATTTAGTCGGATAGAGAAGAAGATTCATCACAAAGGTCTTTCTAAGGACGATCTGGGGTCTTATCACAGTCTCTTGTCTAGTCTGGTCGCCTATCACCAGCAGGGCGAGACGAGTGATCGGGAGCAAGATTTGACCTTTGTTAAGGTTCTGGCGCGTGTGATGGGTAAAAAACTAGATAAAAAAGGCCTTACAAATCCAGCCCTCCCAACTAGTCCAAGTAGTAAACCATTAGAGAAAGAGACCTTGCAGGCTCTCTATCCAGCTGACAAAGAGTTTTACCTATCTACCTCTGGTTTGACGGAGTTTTATCGCAATGAATACAGTTATTTCCTCCGTTATGTCTTAGGTTTGCAGGAAGAATTGCGTCTGCGCCCAGATGCTCGCAGTCACGGAAATTTTTTGCATCGTATTTTTGAACGTGCCTTGAAACTGCCTGCTGAAAATCCGTTTGACAAACGTCTGGAACAAGCTATCCAAGAAACCAGTCAAGAACGCGAATTTGAAGCCATTTATCAGGAAAGTTTGGAAGCCCAGTTTACCAAGGAAGTTCTTCTTGATGTCGCTAGGACCACTGGCCACATCCTTCGTTATAATCCAGCCATTGAAACCATCCAAGAGGAAGCAACATTTGGTGGTAAAGATCAGGCCTTTATTCAATTGGATAATGGTCGCAGTGTCCATGTGCGAGGCAAGGTTGACCGCATTGACCGCTTGAAAGCTGATGGAGCGCTAGGAGTAGTGGACTACAAGTCTAGTTTAACTCAGTTCCAGTTTCCGAATTTCTTTAATGGCCTTAATTCCCAACTGCCAACCTATCTTGCTGCCCTAAAAAGAGAAGGAGAGCAGAACTTTTTCGGCGCTATGTACTTGGAAATGGCAGAGCCTGTCCAATCTCTATTGACCGTTAAGAGTTTGGCAGGAGCGGTAGTAGAAGCCAGCAAGTCTATGAAATATCAAGGCCTCTTTTTAGAGAAAGAAAGTAGTCATTTAGGCGAATTTTACAATAAAAACAAGGTCAATCAGCTGACAGGCGAGGAATTCCAGCTCTTACTAGACTATAATGCCCATCTTTACAAGAAGGCAGCTGAGAAGATCTTAGAAGGTCAGTTCGCCATCAATCCATACACAGAGAATGGCAGAAGTATTGCCCCATACGTTCAGCAACATCAAGCCATTACAGGATTTGAAGCCAATTACCACTTGGGACAAGCCCGTTTCCTTGAGAAATTAGACTTATCTGATGGCAAGCGTCTGGTCGGAGAAAAGCTCAAGCAAGCTTGGTTTGAAAAAATGAGAGAGGAGTTGAACCGATGAAGCCCATTTCCTTTTTAACTGAGGAAGAAATTCAGAAATTGCAAGAAGCAGAAGCGAGTTCGAGCAAGGAACAGAAAAGAACTGCCGAACAAATCCAAGCTATTTATACTGCTGGGCAAAATATCCTAGTCTCGGCGTCTGCTGGTTCAGGGAAAACCTTTGTCATGGCAGAGCGCATTCTGGACCAATTAGCCCGTGGTGTAGAAATTAGTCAACTCTTTATCTCAACCTTTACCGTTAAAGCTGCGACTGAACTCAAGGAACGCTTGGAGAAAAAAATCAGCCAGCAAATCCAAGAAACCGATGATGTCGATCTTAAACAGCACTTGGGACGCCAGTTAGCAGACCTCCCCAACGCGGCCATCGGAACCATGGACTCCTTCACACAAAAATTCCTAGGAAAACATGGCTACCTGATTGATATCGCACCAAACTTTCGTATTCTACAAAATGAAAGTGAACAGTTACTCTTAAAGAACGAAGTTTTTCATCAGATTTTTGAAGTCCATTACCAAGGTGAAAATAAAGAGAACTTTAGTCGTTTGGTCAAGAACTTTGCTGGACGAAGCAAGAATGAACGTGGTCTGCGCCAGCAAGTCTACAAAATCTATGACTTTTTGCAATCGACCAGCAATCCTCAAAAATGGCTTAGTGAATCTTTCCTCAAGGGATTTGAAGAAGCTGATTTTGCTAGTGAAAAAGAAAAACTAACTGAGAAAATCAAGCAGGCGCTTTGGGATTTGGAAATCTTTTTCCGTTATCATCTGGATAATGATGCCAAGGAGTTTCCCAAAGCTACCTATTTAGAAGCTGTTCAACAGGTTCTGGATCAAATTAGCTCCTTAAATCAAGAGTCCGATAGCCAGGTTTATCAAGCAGTGCTTACGCGTGTTGTCGCCATATCGAAAGAAAAAAATGGTAGAGCTCTAGCTAATTCTAGTCGTAAGGCCGATTTGAAGCCACTGGCTGATGCCTACAACGAAGAAAGAAAGGCCCAGTTTGCTAAACTAGGACAACTAGTAGACCAGATAACAATTCTCGACTATCAAGAACGTTATCATTTAGACACATTAGAGCTAGCTAAAACTTTCCAAACATTTATGAGTGATTTTGTGGAGGCTTATCGTGAGCGTAAACGTCAGGAAAATGCCTTTGAATTTGCTGATATCAGCCATTACACCATTGAAATTCTAGAGAAGTTCCCACAAGTTCGTGAGGCTTATCAGGAACGATTCCACGAAGTCATGGTCGATGAGTATCAGGATACCAACCACATTCAAGAACGGATGCTGGAATTGCTGTCAAATGGTCACAATCGCTTTATGGTTGGAGATATCAAGCAGTCCATCTACCGTTTCCGTCAGGCAGACCCGCAGATTTTCAATGCAAAATTCCAACTCTATGCGCAAAATCCTCAAGAAGGCAAGTTGATTCTTCTTAAAGAAAATTTCCGCAGTAGTTCAGAAGTGCTATCGGCAACCAACGATGTTTTTGAACGCCTCATGGACCAAGAAGTCGGGGAAATCAACTATGACAGCATGCACCAGCTTGTTTTTGCCAATAGCAAATTAACGCCTAATCTTGAGAACAAGGCAGAATTTCTCCTCTACGATAAGGACGACAGTGGACAAGAGGAAGAAGAGAGCCAATTAGAAACAAAACTAACAGGGGAAATGCGCTTAGTCATCAAGGAAATCCTGAAGCTCCATCAAGAGAATGGTGTAGCCTTTAAGGATATTGCCCTTTTGACTTCCAGTCGCAGTCGTAATGACCAGATTCTCCTCGCCCTGTCTGAGTACGGGATTCCTGTCAAAACCGACGGAGAACAAAATAATTACCTCCAATCCCTAGAAGTGCAAGTCATGCTAGACACCCTTCGTGTCATTCACAATCCCCTGCAAGACTATGCCTTGGTTGCCCTTATGAAGTCTCCTATGTTTAGCTTTGATGAGGACGAGTTGGCACGTTTATCCCTTCAGAAAGCAGAAGATAAAATCCAAGAAAATCTCTATGAAAAACTGCTCAATGCTCAAAAACAAGCAACTGAACAGAAGGACTTAATTCACACAGCTTTAGCAGAAAAACTAAACCAATTCATAGATATCTTGGAATCTTGGCGCTTGTATGCCAAAACCCACTCCCTCTATGACTTGATTTGGAAGATATACAATGATCGTTTTTACTATGATTATGTTGGAGCCTTGCCAAACGGTCCTGCCAGACAAGCCAATCTCTATGCTTTAGCTTTGAGAGCAGACCAGTTTGAAAAGAGTAATTTCAAAGGCTTGTCTCGTTTTATTCGTATGATTGATCAGGTTTTGGAAGCACAGCATGATCTTGCAAGCGTAGCTGTCGCTCCACCCAAGGATGCTGTTGAACTCATGACCATTCACAAGAGCAAAGGACTGGAGTTTCCTTATGTCTTTATCCTCAATATGGATCAGGACTTCAATAAGCAAGACTCAATGTCTGATGTTATTCTTAGTCGTCAGAATGGGCTTGGCGTCAAATACATTGCCAAGGTGGAAACAGGAGCAGTGGAAGCACACTATCCTAAAACCATTAAACTCTCCATTCCCAGTCTAACTTATACGCAGAATGAAGAAGAACTGCAACTGGCTAGCTATTCAGAGCAGATGCGTTTGCTGTATGTTGCCATGACACGGGCTGAGAAAAAGCTCTATCTTGTCGGTAAGGGCTCTCGTGAAAAGCTAGAAGCCAAGGAATATCCAGCTGCTGAAAACGGAAAACTAGATAGCAATACCAGACTTCAAGCCGAGAATTTCCAGGACTGGATCTGGGCGATTAGTAAAGTATTTGCTAGAGACAATTTCAACTTTAGTTATCGTTTTGTTGGTGAAGACCAGTTGACTAGAGAAGTTATTGGTCAGTTGGAAAACAAGAGTCCTCTACAAGATAGTTCCCAGGCAAGTAACCGTCAGTCTGAAACGATTAAAGAAGCCCTTGAAATGTTGAAAGAAGTAGAAGTCTATAATACTCTTCACCGCGCAGCCATTGAGCTTCCTAGTGTTCAAACCCCAAGCCAAATCAAGAAATTCTACGAACCCGTTATGGATATGGAAGGGGTAGAAATTACTAACCAAACTCAATCAACAGAGAAGAAAATCAGCTTTGATTTACCTGATTTTTCAACTAAAGAAAAGGTAACAGGAGCAGAAATTGGTAGTGCAACACACGAACTCATGCAGAGAATGGACCTGAGTCAGCAACCAACGCTTGCCACTCTGGAAGAAACTCTGCAACAAGTTCAAACCAGCCCAGCTGTTAGAGACAAGATCAATCTTTCTAAAATCCTAGCTTTCTTTGATACGCCACTCGGTCAGGAGATTCTCGCTAATACTGACTATCTCTATCGTGAGCAACCTTTCTCCATGCTCAAACGCGACCAAAAGAGTCAGGAAGACTTTGTTGTTCGTGGAATCTTGGATGGCTATCTGCTTTTCGAGGATCGTATCGTTCTTTTTGACTATAAGACAGACCGCTATGATGAACCAAGTCAACTCATAGACCGCTATCGTGGGCAGTTAGCACTCTACGGAGAAGCTTTATCACGAGCCTATTCGATTGACAATATTGAAAAATACTTGATTTTACTTGGCAAAGAAGACGTTCAAGTTGTAAAAGTATAATTTATACTCTTCGAAAATCTCTTCAAACCACGTCAGCTTCACCTTGCCGTGTGTAAGGTTACTGACTTCGTCAGTTTCATCTACAACCTCAAAACAGTGTTTTGAGAAGCCTGCGGCTAGCTTCCTAGTTTGCTCTTGGATTTTCATTGAGTATTAGAAAGGAAACCTCATGCCACTTCCAGTTAGAAAATCTCTGCACGATGCGGTTTTACAGGCTTCAAAAGCCGATACTTGGGATCAAGCTACCAAGGAATGGAATGAAGTTTCCTTGATTTTTAATGGCATTGGTCGTAGTAATTGCGTCTGTGGGAATGCCATTAAATACGCCTACGAACTCTTTAACGGAGTTACAGGCCAACGTCTCTTTCCTATAGGAAGCGACTGTGTTCGCCATTTTCATCGTATTAGCCTCGATCAGCAACTAGAAGAGGAAGAAAAACTACTCAGAAAAGTTGAAAACCTAACCAGAAAGGCTCAGAAAAAGGAAAAAATCAAGGTTAATAAAAGCGATTTTGACGAACGACTTCTAAAATGGTTTTGGGATAAAGGTGTTTTCAAAGCCAATCGAGACAATCAATTTGCACCTGAGAAAGATTACCAGCTCTTCCTAGAAGTCTTTCAAGGTGGAAGTTGGACCAAGGCAGACCCCAAAAAGAAGGCGCGTTTGGAAGAAGTCCTTGAAAAGTGTATCAAACCCTTTCTACTTGGGAAGTCTGATGATCAACTATACCTTATCAAGCTAGGTAAGGAAAAAATAGATTACGAGCAGCATTTACGGATTCAGGCAGAGAAAGAACGCAAGAAAAGAGATAAAATCGCCAAGCAATACGCTGACAACCTCATTCTTGCTATGGGGCCAGCAGAACGAGCCTATCAAGATTACTTTGGCTTTAGAGAAACTCTCACACCAGAAGAACGAAAATGGGAAAAAATTCTTTTTGGAAAGAATAGAGAAGAACGAGCTCTCAAGGCAAAGCAAAATCAAAAAGAGCTGGAAAAAGACCAGCGTATTGCAAATCAAGATCCTATTGAACGAAAGCAAAAACAAATTTTGCTAATAAATTCTTATTTTCGTGATTTACCAGATGAAAAATCCAGGTTCTCTCGACTCTTGCTGGAGTATCGAAAATATGGTGAAGTGCCCTTTTCAGAAGATTACTTAAATGAGCATCTAATCAATTTTTTCTACAGGATGAAGGCCTTTGAATTTGAGATTGCTCCAGATCAAGCTGCTGAATTTTTAAAAGAATGTTTAAGAGCTGATTATTTATCCCCAGCGCAAATTCTCTGGAGTGAAACGATTGTCACAAATTGTGTCTGCCCTTTTCTTTCAAGAATAGACTTATAAGAAAAACACCTATCATCAATATGACTTGATAGGTATTTTTCTCGTACTTTGATATAACAATACATTATTTATGCAAACATTTTTACTATATATACTCATTTTTGTAGACAAAAGCCTATGCAAAGAGGGTTCATTTATGATAGAATAGATGGTAAGAAAGAAAACGTTTTTATCACGTTTTTTTAGTCGGAAGGGGAATTATTATGGCTACTATTCAATGGTTTCCGGGCCACATGTCTAAGGCTCGGCGACAAGTTCAGGAGAATTTAAAATTTATTGATTTTGTGACGATTTTGGTGGATGCGCGTCTTCCTTTATCTAGTCAAAATCCTATGTTAAACAAGATTGTGGGAGATAAACCCAAACTCTTGATTTTAAACAAGGCAGACCTGGCTGATCCAGTAATGACAAAAGAATGGCGTCAGTACTTTGAATCACAAGGTATTCAAACTCTGGCAATCAACTCCAAAGAGCAAGTTACCGTAAAAGTTGTGACAGATGCAGCCAAAAAGCTTATGGCTGATAAAATTGCGCGCCAAAAAGAACGCGGTATAAAAATTGAAACCTTGCGTACTATGATTATCGGAATTCCAAATGCTGGCAAATCAACCCTGATGAACCGTTTGGCTGGGAAAAAGATTGCGGTGGTCGGCAATAAACCAGGTGTTACCAAGGGGCAACAATGGCTCAAAACCAATAAAGACCTTGAAATCCTAGACACACCAGGGATTCTTTGGCCTAAGTTTGAAGATGATGCTGTCGCACTGAAACTAGCCCTAACTGGAGCTATTAAAGACCAGTTGCTTCCCATGGATGAAGTCACCATTTTTGGTCTCAATTATTTCAAAAAACATTATCCAGATAAGCTAGCTGAACGCTTCAAACAAATGAAAATTGAAGAAGATGCTCCTGTTATCATCATGGATATGACACGTGCTCTCGGTTTCCGAGACGACTACGACCGTTTTTACAGCCTCTTCGTGAAGGAAGTTCGTGATGGAAAGCTCGGTACCTATACCTTAGATACATTGGACGACATCGATGACGACGATTAAAGAAATCAGAGAACTTCTTGCTACTGTCAAAGACTTAGACAATCCCCTTTTTCTTGAACTGGAAAAAGATAGCCGAACTGGAGTTCAAAAGGAAATCACCAAGCGAAAAAAAGCCATTCAGACTGAACTTGAGGAAAATCTTCGTCTAGAAAACATGCTTTCCTATGAAAAAGAACTTTATAAACAAGGACTAAGCTTAATAGCAGGCGTTGACGAGGTCGGCCGTGGTCCTCTTGCTGGACCTGTAGTCGCTGCAGCGGTAGTCTTGCCTAAAAATTGTAAAAACAGAGGCCTCAACGATAGCAAGAAAATACCCAAAAAGAAACATTTGGAAATTTTTCAAGCCGTTCAAGACCAAGCTCTAGCAATCGGCATTGGAATTATGGATAATCAAGTCATTGACCAAGTCAATATCTATGAAGCAACTAAGCTTGCTATGAAAGAGGCAATCTCTCAGCTCAGTCCCCAACCTGAGCACCTCTTGATTGATGCCATGCAGCTTGATTTACCGATTTCCCAAACAGCAATTATCAAGGGAGATGCGAACTCGCTCTCTATCGCAGCCGCATCCATAGTTGCCAAAGTGACACGGGATAATCTAATGAAGGATTATGACAACCAGTATCCTGGATATGATTTCGCTGCTAATGCTGGATATGGAACGGCAAAACACTTAGAAGGTCTCGATAAACTAGGTGTTACTCCCATTCATCGAACCAGTTTTGAACCGATAAAATCACTGGTCGCAGCAAACAAAGAAAGTTAAATTGGAGGAAATGATTATGGAAAAACAGTCAGAAATACTCCGTTCCAAGAAAGAATTTGCCTTTGCTTCAAGTACCATATTATCCCAAGTTGGGCGAGGAATCATCGTCGGGCTAGTTGTCGGGCTAATCGTTGGATCTTTTCGTTTCTTAATTGAAAAGGGCTTCCACCTAATACAAGGCCTCTATCAAGATCAAGCGCACCTAGTGCGCAATCTTTTTATCATTGGTCTATTTTACATACTCATCTGCTGGCTCAGTGCGAAACTAACTCGGTCAGAAAAAGATATCAAGGGTTCAGGAATTCCTCAAGTCGAAGCCGAACTAAAGGGACTGATGACTCTTAACTGGTGGAGTGTCCTCTGGAAAAAATATATTCTAGGTATTCTTGCTATTGCCAGTGGCCTTATGCTAGGTCGAGAAGGGCCAAGTATTCAACTTGGAGCTGTTGGTGGTAAAGGTATTGCCAAGTGGCTCAGATCCAGTCCAGTAGAGGAACGTTCCCTGATTGCCAGTGGAGCTGCTGCAGGTTTAGCCGCTGCTTTTAATGCACCGATTGCAGGCCTCCTCTTTGTTGTAGAAGAAGTCTATCATCATTTTTCACGCTTTTTCTGGGGCTCAACACTAGCAGCTAGTCTCGTAGCAAACTTTGTTTCTCTGCTCATATTTGGGCTAACACCTGTACTGGATATGCCAGATAACATCCCCCTCATGACCCTAGACCAGTATTGGATTTACCTGGTTATGGGAGTTTTTCTAGGACTCTCTGGTTTTCTCTATGAGAAAGCTGTACTAAATGTTGGTCGAATTTATGACTGGATTGGTCAAAAAATTCATTTGGATAAAGCTTATTATCCAATCCTAGCCTTTATCCTTATTATACCAGTCGGGATTTTCTTGCCACAAATTCTTGGTGGTGGAAATCAGGTCGTTCTTTCTTTGACTGAGCAAGATTTTAGTTTTCAGGTTCTATTAGCTTACTTTTTGATTCGCTTTGTTTGGAGCATGATTAGCTATGGAAGTGGCCTCCCAGGAGGAATCTTCCTACCCATTCTGGCGCTTGGTTCCTTACTTGGTGCCCTAGTTGGTGTCATTTGTGTCAACCTTGGGCTTGTCAGTCAGGAGCAGTTTCCTATATTTGTCATTCTGGGAATGAGTGGCTACTTTGGGGCAATTTCCAAGGCTCCCTTAACTGCCATGATCCTCGTAACTGAGATGGTTGGAGATATTCGCAACCTCATGCCACTGGGCTTAGTGACCTTAGTAGCCTACATCGTCATGGATCTGCTCAAGGGAGCACCAGTCTATGAGGCCATGCTGGAAAAAATGCTACCAGAAGAAGCGACAGATGAAGGAGAAGTCACCCTCATAGAAATCCCTGTGTCTGACAAAATCGCTGGAAAACAGGTTCACGAGCTCAACTTGCCACATAACGTACTCATCACCACCCAAGTCCATAATGGCAAAAGCCAAACCGTTAACGGCTCAACTAGAATGTATCTGGGTGATATGATTCACCTGGTGATTCCAAAAAGTGAAATTGGAAAAGTCAAAGATTTGTTGCTGTAGGTTTTTTACATAATTCATATTATGTAAAAATTTAATTTAATACATTAAAAAACCGATTCTCAGAAATGAGATCGGTTATTTTTTGCAGATAAAATATTTTACATACAAATAATTGAACTTGGGTAAAAATAAGACTATAATTAAGTTAGAAATGATAAAGCATAAAGCTAGAAAGGAGTTTACTGTATCCTAAGGGTCAGTATTATTAATAAATTATGAAAAAAATAATTATTTTTATCTTGTTAATCCTCTTAATCTTTTCTATTATTGCAATTTTTATATACAACATGTTATAAAAAATAAATAAAGAGATATTTTTGACACATGTAATATAATCAAATTGTCGAATAAACAGCTCAAGGATAAACTAAATCCCTAGAAGACAACAGTCCTCTAGGGATTTTTTACGTCGGTTTTTGATCAAAGTGTATTTTGGAGCTGAAAATGGTTTATCCTTTTTGGATTATGGATAATTGAAAAAATTTTTAGTTTTTACTTAAATAAAGTACATAATTGAATATAATTGGCTTAAAAAATTTTTTTGGTTATTTTTTTATTTTTTGCACTTTAAAAAAACTCATATAACATCTTTCCGAAAAACTATAATTTTCTTGAAAAATATATAAGTCTATGCTATACTACTAGTAGACTAATTTATGGAGAAAATCATGAAACGTGAGATTTTACTAGAACGAATCGACAAACTAAAACGAATCATGCCCTGGTATGTTCTGGAATACTACCAATCTAAGCTTGCTGTTCCATACAGTTTTACAACCTTGTACGAATACCTCAAGGAATATGACCGATTTTTCAGCTGGGTTTTAGAGTCTGGGATTTCAAATGCTGATAAAATGGCTGATATTCCTTTATCGGTCTTGGAAAACATGTCTAAGAAAGACATGGAATCCTTTATTCTTTATCTACGAGAACGACCTTTGCTGAATGCTAATACAACCAAACAGGGCGTTTCACAGACAACCATCAATCGAACCTTGTCAGCACTTTCCAGTCTTTACAAGTATCTAACTGAGGAAGTTGAAAATGACCAAGGAGAGCCCTATTTCTATCGTAATGTAATGAAGAAAGTTTCAACCAAAAAAAAGAAGGAAACACTTGCTGCTCGAGCTGAAAACATCAAGCAAAAACTCTTTCTAGGTGATGAAACAGAGGGTTTTCTAACTTATATCGATCAGGAGTACCCACAACAGCTCTCCAATCGAGCTCTATCTTCCTTTAATAAGAACAAGGAGCGAGATTTGGCCATTATTGCACTTCTCTTAGCCTCAGGTGTCCGCTTATCTGAAGCTGTTAATCTGGATCTAAGAGATCTCAATCTCAAAATGATGGTGATCGATGTCACTCGAAAAGGTGGTAAACGAGACTCTGTCAATGTCGCAGCCTTTGCCAAGCCTTACCTAGAGAATTATCTCGCCATTCGAAATCAACGCTATAAGACGGAAAAGACAGATACAGCGCTCTTTCTGACCTTATATCGTGGTGTTCCCAATCGTATCGATGCTTCTAGTGTTGAAAAAATGGTTGCTAAGTACTCAGAGGATTTCAAAGTTCGTGTAACACCCCATAAACTACGCCATACTCTGGCTACTAGGCTCTATGATGCTACTAAATCGCAAGTTTTGGTCAGCCACCAATTAGGACATGCCAGCACACAAGTCACTGACCTCTATACCCATATCGTCAATGATGAACAAAAGAATGCTTTGGACAGCTTATGATTGTTGCGTAATAATAATTATGTAAAATTAATCTCAAAAAAAGAAGTTGATAAAATATGCAACTTCTTTTTTCTTTTTATCCCACTACCGCTTCAGCGATTTCTTCACGGCTGATACCAGCAAAGTAGCGTGTAATATCAATAGTCTCTAAGGCCTTAAGAACATCCTCACGTTCGTATTTCACGCCACGAAGGATATCTTCTACAGCTGCAACATCTTCGATACCAAAGAAGTCACCATAGATCTTGATGTCTTGGATTTTTGATTCAATGACGTTGGCAAAAACTTCAACCTTACCACTAGTGAATTTTGTTCCACGACGGATGTTAAATTCAGGTGATTTACCGTAGTTCCAGTCCCAAGTACCAAACTTAGTATCCTTGATACGATTGATTTCCGCCAATTCTTCTTCTGAAAAGACGTATTCAGTCATCTCTGGGTACTCTTTTTTCATGTATTCCAATAGCAAATCACGGAATTCCTCAACTGTGATTTTTTCTGGTAATTCATTGACAATATTGGTTACACGAGCACGGACGGATTTCACACCTTTTGACTCAAATTTGTCTTTTGAAACCTTGAGGGCGTTAGCAAGTACTGACAGATCAACGTCAAAGAGCAAGCAACCGTGGTGCATGATACGCCCATTGATATAGGCTTGGGCATTTCCACAGAATTTCTTACCGTCAATTTCTAAGTCATTACGACCTGTAAATTCAGCTTTAACACCAAGTTGAGCCAAAGTATTGATGACTGGAGTTGAGAAGCTCTTGAAGTCAAAGGCACGGTTTTCATCTTCTTTTGAGATAATCGTGTAGTTGAGGTTGTTCAGATCGTGATAAACAGCTCCACCACCACTGATACGGCGGACTACCTCAATGCCATTTTCTCGAACATAATCACGGTTGATTTCTTCGATAGTATTCTGGTGACGTCCAACAATGATAGATGGCTTGTTAATCCAAAGAAGGAAGATTTGATCCTCATCTAGTAAGTGTTTAAAGGCATATTCTTCCAAGGCAATATTAAATGCAGTGTCGTTTGAATGATTGATAATATATTTCATAGTATTTCCAAAAATTTAGTTTTTAAATTCTGTTCATAGCAATCCAATTTTCTAAAGTGGTAAAAAGAAATGTAATGTGTTATCGTTACATTTCTCGGAAAAATTGAGACAAGGGGCTCAATTTTTAGGCATGGAACTCTAATAGAGGTCGCTGCCGTCCGTACTACTTTAAGAAAATTTAGTTGAAAAACTTATTTATTTTTTCTTTGGTGAATGGATGGCCATTCCTAGAACATCTGCGAATGCTTCGTACATCACTTCAGAGTATGTTGGATGTCCGTGGATGGTCTTCAGCATTTCTTCAACAGTGATTTCCATTTCAATAATGCTTGACGCTTCGTTAATCAATTCTGCAGCTGCAGGACCGATGATATGGACACCAAGGATTTCTCCGTATTTCTTATCTGCAATGACTTTTACGAAACCTTGAGCCGCATCAGAAGCAATAGCACGTCCGTTAGCCGCAAAGTTGAATTTACCGATGGCTACATCGTATTTCTCACGAGCTTGCTCTTCTGTTAAACCGACTGCTGCTACTTCAGGAAGAGTGTAAATGGCTGCAGGAGTCAAGTTGAGTTTTGCTACGACGTGATTTCCTTTGAGGGCATTTTCAGCGGCAACTTCACCCATGCGGAAGGCTGCGTGCGCCAACATCTTGGTACCATTGATATCACCTGGTGCGTAGATACCTGGAACAGAAGTTTCCATGTATTCGTTGACCTTGATACGTCCACGATCCAATTCAAACTCAACATCGCCAATACCTTCAAGATCTGGAACACGACCGATTGACAGAAGAGCTTTGCTTGCAATGATATCGTCTTTTCCTTCAACTTTAATACGAAGTTGACCATTTTCCTCAATGATTTCTTGCAGTTTTGTACCTGTCAAGATGGTCATTCCTTTACGCTCAAGGATCAAGCGAAGATTCTTAGAAACTTCCGCATCCATAGCTGGAACGATACGGTCCATCATTTCGATAACAGTTACTTTTGAACCAAATGTCATGAAGGCTTGACCAAGTTCGATACCGACAACACCACCACCGATGATAACAAGGCTTTCTGGAACTTCGTTCATTTCAAGAATATCGTCACTTGTCATCACGAGTGAAGATTCCATACCAGGAACGTTGATCTTGCTGACTTTTGAACCACCAGCAAGGATGATTTTCTTGGTTTCAAGCAATTCCGAACCATTTACCAAGACATTCTTGTCTTTAGTGATGGTACCAATTCCTTTATGAACAGTAACTCCGTAGCTACGAAGAAGACCTGCAACTCCACCTACCAAGGTATTGACAACCTTAGATTTAGTTTCTAAAAGTTTATCCATATCTACAGTGAAGTTTGGATTTTCGATGACGATACCACGGTTTGCTGCATGACCGATGTTTTCGATGATTTCAGCGTTGTGAAGGTAGGTCTTAGTTGGGATACATCCACGGTTCAAGCACGTTCCACCGAGTTCAGATTTCTCAACAAGGGCAACCTTCCCACCGAGTTGGGCAGCTTTAATGGCTGCAACATAACCAGCAGGACCTCCACCAATTACAACGATATCAAAGGCATCATCGCTCTTACCGTCGTCGTTTGAGGCGCTAACTGCAGGCGCAGGTTTTGATTCTGGTGCAGCCGCTCCAGCTGTTGGGATGTTTTCCCCTTCTTCGCCAAGATAACCGATAACTTCAGTTACTGGAACAGTTTCACCATCTCCTTTAAGGATGGCAATCAAGTATCCATCTTCTTCGGCTTCCAATTCCATGCTGACTTTGTCAGTCATGATTTCCAAAAGGATTTCTCCTTCTTTTACAAATTCTCCGACTTTTTTATTCCATTGGACGATTTGTCCTTCTGTCATATCTACGCCGGCTTTTGGCATAATTACTTCTAAGGCCATGTCTTACTTCCTTCTAAATCTCTAAAATAACAATAGCTGACTTAAACCAACATTGAGATTGGATTCTCAATCAAGGCTTTCAAGTCTTTCATAAACTTAGCACCAGCCATACCATCTACGACACGGTGGTCAATGGTTAATCCTAGACTCATGATTGGTCGGATAACAATCTCACCATTGACAACAACTGGTTTCTCGATTGTCGAACTTACACCCAGAATAGCTGAGTTGGGTTGGTTGATGATCGGACCAAAGGACTGAACGCCAAACATTCCCAAGTTACTGATTGTGAATGTCGAATTTTGAAGTTCACTTGGAGCTAATTTACCTTCCAAGGTGCGACCAATGACATCTTTGAAGGCTACAACCAACTCTGAAAGGCTCATCTTTTCAGCATTGTAAACAACAGGTGTCATCAATCCATTATCCATCCCAACTGCCATAGCAAGGTTGACATAGTTGTGAGTGACAATGGTCTTACCATCTTCAGTCAATGAAGCGTTGATGTAAGGATGTTTCATTAATGTCTTAACAACAGCCAGTGAAAGAAGATCAGTAACCGTGATTTTCTTACCAGTAGCTTCCATGATTGGTTCAAGAACCTTCTTACGAAGAGCTAGCATTTCAGACATATCGACATCGTAGTTGAGCGTGAAAGTTGGCGCAGTTAGGTAGGATTCAACCATACGTTGGGCGATTACCTTACGCATTGGTGTCATTGGAATACGCTCAATCTCACCATAAGGAGTGATATTATCTGGAACTTCTTCCACTTTTTCGATTTGAGCAGGAGACTTGATGGTGTCGTTTTCGATATTTTCAGGAAGGAAGGCCAGAACGTCCTTCTTCATGATCTTACCACGATGACCAGTTCCTTGGATTTCCTGCCAAGCAATGTTATGTTCAAGGGCAATTCGTTTTGCAAGTGGCGAAATGCGAACCACGTTTGTGTCTTTATAAGTTTCCACGTCTTCTTTGTGGACACGACCGTTTGCACCTGAGCCAGAAACGTCGTAGAGGTTGATACCTAGATCATCCGCTAACTTTCTAGCCGCAGGAGTCGCTCTTAGCTTGTCATCAGCCATGACCTCTCCAATTCTATACTAAGATATTAAGGACGAAGAGGGCAATGAAAAAATAGGAGATTGACGATGTGTTCGATGAACACAAGGAAATCTATCTTTTTTTCGCAGACCTCCGTCCGAATTCAATTACATGATACTAAGGGCGTCAAAAAGCGACTGAAAAATAGGAAATCTACGTAGGCTTCGATGAAGCTAAGGAGATTTATCTTTTTTCCGAGCTTTTAGCCCGTGTTCAACTCTACAAGTAACTTGGACACGAAACGTGTCTCAAGTTACTACGGTTGCCGCTATTAGGCGGTCAACCTAGTAGACTTACTAAGTCGTTCGTCGAATAGTATCGATTCGACTCCCTTCTGTCGCAACTTTACAAATAAGTTGGATACGAAATGTATCTCAAGTTGTTAAAGTTAAAAAGAACAGTTGTTTACATAATTTATCTTATGTAGTTTTATTCTTTGTTATAGGTTTTACGGATTGCATCTTTGATGCTTTCAACTGTTGGAATCATTGCATTTTCTAGATTTTGTGCGTAAGGCATTGGCACATCTTCTCCTGCACAACGACGGATTGGTGCATCTAGATAGTCAAATGCTTCTGATTCTGAAATAATAGCTGAAATTTCACCGATATAGCCACTTGTTTTGTGGGCGTCGTTGACCAGAACAACCTTACCAGTCTTCTTCACTGAGTTAATGATGATATCCTTATCAAGTGGCACAAGGGTACGTGGGTCCACAATCTCAACTGAAATTCCCTCTTCTGCTAATTCTTCTGCAGCTTGAATCACACGACGAAGCATTTTTCCATAAGTAACAACTGTTACATCCGTTCCTTCGCGTTTGATTTCGCCAACTCCAAGTGGGATTGTGTAGTCTGGATCAACTGGCACTTCCCCTTTTTGGTTAAATTCTGACTTGTACTCAAGAATGATAACAGGGTTATTATCACGGATAGAAGACTTGAGCAGTCCTTTCATGTCAGCAGGCGTACCAGGCGCTACAACCTTAAGTCCAGGAATGTGAGTAAACCAAGACTCTAGGGATTGCGAGTGCTGAGCCGCAGAACCAACTCCGTTACCAGCTGCACAACGGACAGTCATTGGAACCTGACCTTTACCACCAAACATATAACGTGTTTTAGCAGCTTGGTTGACGATATTGTCCATGGCAATAACCGAGAAGTCCATGAAGGTCATATCGACGATTGGACGAAGTCCCGTCATGGCTGCTCCCGCTGCCGCTCCAGAGATAGCAGCTTCAGAAATCGGACAGTCACGGATACGTTCTGGACCAAATTCTTCAAGCATTCCAACAGAAGTTCCGAAGTCTCCTCCGAAGACACCGACGTCTTCTCCCATCAAGAACACATTTTCATCGCGACGCATTTCCTCAGACATAGCAAGGATAATGGTGTCACGGAAGGACATTGTTTTTGTTTCCATTTTTATCTCTTTCTCCTTAGTCTGCGTAAATATCTTCAAATGCGGATTCAAGCGGTGGGAATGGGCTTTCCTCAGCAAATTTAACAGAAGCTTCTACTGCTTCCTTGACTTGTGCTTGGATTTCTTCCAATTCTTCAGCGCTAGCAATGTTATTTTCAATAAGGTAATTGCGGAGGTTTTCAATTGGGTCTTTTTGTTTCCACAATTCCACTTCTTCGCGAGTACGATATTTACCAGGGTCTGATGATGAGTGACCAAGCCAGCGGTAAGTGACACTTTCAATCAATACAGGACCATTGCCACCACGAACATGGTCTACAGCTTTCTTAAACCCTTCATAAACGTCGATGACGTTGTTTCCATCTTCGATAAACATTCCAGGAATTCCATAAGCTGCGCTACGGTGATGGATATGTTCCACGTTAGTCATTTTCTTGATATCCGCAGAGATCCCATAACCGTTGTTAATGCAGTAGAAAATCACTGGAAGATTCCAGATGGAAGCCATGTTCACTGCTTCGTGGAAGACACCTTCGTTGGTCGCGCCATCTCCAAAGAAGCAAACCACGATTTTTCCAGTGTTTTGCATTTGCTGACTGAGGGCTGCACCAACAGCGATTCCCATACCACCACCTACGATACCATTGGCACCAAGGTTACCAGCATCAAGGTCAGCAATGTGCATGGAACCACCTTTTCCTTTACAGGTTCCAGTGTATTTCCCAAGGATTTCAGCCATCATTCCGTTGAGGTCAATCCCTTTGGCGATAGCTTGACCATGACCACGGTGGTTTGAGGTAATCAGATCATCTGGATTGAGGGCTAGCATAGCTCCGACGTTAGCAGCTTCTTCTCCGACAGAAAAGTGAGTCATACCGGGAACTTTCCCCTTTTTCACTAACTGAGCGATTTTTAAGTCCATGCGACGGATTTCTTCCATCTTACGGAACATCTCTAGCAAAAGATTTTTATCTAAAGTTGACATAATCTTGCCTTTCTAACATTGTTCTTACCTTACTATTTTACCTTTTTTAGTATACGCTGTCAAAGTATTTGTTAAGAAAAATTCACAAAACACAAAAAAGAAATCCCCGACGAAACAGGGTTTTCTTTAATTAGAATATTTTTTTCACAAACTTGTTTTCAATTTATTTTCCAAAAATTAGTTGAATCTTTTCATAATTGTTTGCAAGCGCCATTGATAGAGGATAGCACTAACGACTAAACTCGCTATTAAACCAATCCAGTAAGAATAGGCTCCCAAAGTTGTTACTTGGTCTAAGAATAAACCTAATGGAATGGACACAGCCCAGTAAGCAATTACTCCAAGATAAAAGGGAACAACCGTGTCCTTGTAACCTCTGAGAATTCCTTGCAAAGGAGCTGCAACAGTGTCAGCTAACTGGAAAAATAGACTATAAGTTAGGAAGGTAGATGTTAGTTTAATGAAGTCTGGATTATTTCCATATAAACTGGCTACGACATCTCTCAAGATATAGAGGAAGCTTAAGGTAAAACCTGCAAATATCAACGCTATCCAACGACCAATTTTGATATAGGTCTTTGCATCATCAAAACGCTTTGCCCCAACCTCATAAGAAACCACTATTGCCATAGCAGAAGAAATGCTCACTGGAAAGGCATACATGAGAGTTGAGAAGTTCATGGCTGACTGGTGGCTGGCAATAATCATAGACGAAAACTTTGCCATAATCAAACCAACGACTGAAAAAATAATCACCTCAGCAAATACAGTACCACCGATTGGTAAGCCCAAACGAATCCCTTCTTTGATCTTCACTAGATCAAGCGGAAGTGGTTTTTCCAAATGAAACTCTTTTAACTTTTCCTGCTTTAAAAGGATGATGACTGAGATTCCAAGGAGGCACCAGTAAGCCAAGGAAGTACCTAAGCCTGCTCCTGCTCCCCCTAACTCTGGAAACCCAAAGGCACCGTAAATTAACAAATAGTTAAATCCACAATTTAAAGGTAGTAATAAGAGCATGAGGTACATAGATAGCTTGGTCAAGCCCAGTGAATCAAGTAGCGATCGGATAACACTGAAAAGCAGCAAGGGAATAATTCCGATAGACAAGTACCAAAGATAAGAAACCGAAACAGCTGCCACTTGATTTTCTAAGCCGATATGATTTAAGACTGGTGGTGCAAAAAAAATCACAATCCCGAGCAAAATCAAAGACAATCCAAAAGCCAAATAGATAAATTGATAAAAGTCAGAAGCTACTTCTTCTTTTTTACCTCGTCCTAGATGATGGCCTATGATGGGAACCATAGCCGAAACAATCCCTGTTAAAAAAGTAAAGAAAGGATTCCATAGACTCGTTGCTGTTGAAACGCCAGCCAAGTCCATGGTATTGTACTGTCCCGTCATGGTTGTATCGACAAAAGAGGCAGAATAATTGGCAAACTGATAAATCAGGATAGGGAAAAATATCTTAAGAAATAAGACAAACTTATCTTTAAATTGATGGGTTCGATACATATACGCTCTCTATTCTTATAGTTTATAGAGCAGAATCCCATCTAGTTTTTGTAAACGATTTGTCCCTTACAGATGGTATATTTGACCTGCCCTTTTAAGGTTTCACCGATAAATGGTGAGTTTGCTGATTTTGAAGCAAAGTCTGGACCAACAGTATGATCAGCCTTGTCATCAAAGATAGTGATATCCGCTGGACCATTCTCAGCCAAGTAACCCGCTTCAAAGTTATATAATTTAGCTGGATTAACAGTCATTTTTTCTAGTAATTCCATCAAGCTTAGTTCACCAGCTTCCACCAAATAAGTCAAACCAAGAGAAAGAGAGGTTTCCAAACCAGTCATACCAGATGGCGCTTTGGTGATATCTTCTACATTTTTCTCATCTGCATGGTGAGGCGCGTGGTCAGTCGCGATTACGGAGATGACTCCCGACTTAAGACCTTCAATCACGGCACGACGGTCTGACTCCAAACGAAGCGGAGGATTCATTTTAGCATTGCTACCTTGAGTCAAGAGGAGTGCTTCTGTCTTAGAAAAATGCTGTGGCGCTACTTCTGCTGTGACTTGCGCACCTAGACCTTGAGCGAACTCCACTACCTTGACACTTTCCTCCTTAGATAAATGCTGGATATGAACATGGGCATTGGTTGCGTAGGCAATCATGACATCACGCGCAATCATGGCGTATTCTGCCACCCCTGTCGCACCACAGATATGGAAATGTTCTTTAGCAATGTTTTCATTAAACCCAAGAATGCCGTTCAATCCGGGATCTTCCTCATGAAGGCTGATAAAGGTATTGAGTTTTTTGGCTTCTTCCATGGCTTCCTTGACAACTTTACTACTTTCAAGTGGAATACCGTCATCAGAAAAACCAACCGCACCTGCTTCTAAGAGTGCCTTAAAGTCTGTCAGGTCTTGCCCATTAAAATTCTTAGTAATGGTCGCAACCGTTTTGACATTAATCTTTTCCTTGGCAGCAGATTGGAGAACTTCTTGAAGAGTCTCTACATCCGAAATGGTTGGACTGGTATTAGCCATCATGACAACTGTTGTAAAACCACCCGCTGCTGCAGCTAGGGCACCGGTATGAATATCTTCCTTGTGGGTTTGACCTGGTTCACGGAAATGAACATGGATATCGACCAAGCCAGGAGCAACTACTAGACCAGTAGCATCAATTAGCTCTGCTCCTTCTTCCTTGATTTCAGGCGCAATTTTGATAATCTTTCCATCTTCAACCAAAACATCTCTGACTTGATCCAAACCAGACTTGGGATCCATTACACGACCATTTTTGATTAGTAGCATCTGCTTTCTCCTTTATTCATAGAAATCAACTTGGGTTTCCAACAATTTATCCCCATCATAAACAAACTTGGCTGAAAAGAAGGGTTTGTCCTCTAAAAGCCACTCAACAAAGGTGTGGTCACCCTCCCAAGTTGGCTTGCTCAAGACCTCGTCATAGGGAACCCATTCCAGCGTACCCTCGTTGCAGTCAATCAAGTCCCCCTCAAACTCCGTTACCTTAAAAACATAGGTGTACCAGTCTAAATCAGGCGTGAACTCAGGAAAAGTAATAACGCCTTTTAGAACAGGCTTGGCTTTGAGGCCTGTCTCTTCAAGAATTTCACGCGCTGCGCATTCCTGAGGTGTCTCTCCTCGCTCTAGCTTACCACCCACCCCAATCCATTTACCAGCATGGACGTCATTGGGCTTCTTATTGCGATGAAGCATGAGCAGTTCTTTTCCGTTATCAATGTAGCAAATCGTCGCTAACTGAGGCATATTTTCTCCTTATCTAAGCCATTCGATTGGCTCTTGTCCTGTCTCTCTTAAGAATGCATTGGCCTTAGAAAAAGGCTTGGAACCCCAAAATCCTCTATAAACAGATAAAGGACTGGGGTGAGCTGATTCGATGATCAAGTGATGAGGATTGGTAACTAAGGCCTTCTTCTTGCGTGCATAAGCACCCCAGAGTACAAAGACTACCGGTCTATCGAGATTATTGACAACCTGAATCACTGCATCTGTAAAAGGCTCCCAAATCTGCCCAGCATGACCATTGGCCTGTCCGGCAGGAACCGTCAAGCAAGCATTGAGAAGTAAAACTCCTTGCTCAGCCCAAGCTGTCAAATCATGGGATTCCTTAACGCCAATATCGTCTGCTAATTCCTTCAAGATATTTTGCAAGGACGGTGGCGCTGGAATAGCATCTGGAACCGAAAAACTCAAGCCCTGCGCCTGACCTGGCCCGTGATAAGGGTCTTGCCCTAGAATCACCACCTTAACCTCTTCCAGAGGAGTGGTCAAAAGAGTCTGAAAAACTTTTTCCTTAGGCGGATAAACTGTTCCTTGCGCATAGACCTGCTCCATAAACTGATTGATTTTCCCGAAATACCCCTCAGGTAATTGCTCCTTAATCAAAGCATGCCAAGATGAGTGTTGCATAGCCAACTCCTTCATTTTTACTGCCTCTATTATAGCAAAAAGTGGCTATTGAAACCACTTTTTACAGTTCTTATATACTGTTATTGACCCTATTATTTGACATTAGTATTGACAGTATCAATCAGCCATTAAAAACTTTTCGATTGTATCAATAGCATAGGAAAGTTGATTATTTACAGACATCATCCGTTCAAGATTAGCGTCCATATAGTAGAGTTCAGATAAGCCACCCCTAGGGAGAAAGAGTGAATAGTGGATATTCATCTTCTCTCGAGTACTTAACTCTATATGATTGCTTATGGTATACTTTAACTCTTTTAACGAATTTACTTGAGCAACCACACCTTTTAACTGATACTGCTCGATGAGGTTTAGTAAGTTGTCAATCTCTTCAATGACTTTAGTTTCCATATCATCACCTCTTAGGAAAAGTACTAGATAGTATCCAAACAATCTAGTAAGTCTTGGTAGGAATGGACTTCGTAAGTCGGCTGAGCTTGCGTCTTGTTTTCCAGATGATAGGGATTGTACCAGACAGTATCAATCCCAGCATTATTGCCACCTTGAATATCAGCTGTTAGGGAATCTCCAATCATCAGGGTCTTTTCTTTATCAAATCCAGTAATCTGCTGACCAATTTTTTCATAGAATAGTGCGTCAGGTTTTTGAGTTTGCAACTGCTCGGAAATAAAGACTTGGTTGAAATAGGGAGCCAGACCTGATTGAGCCAAACGACCCGTCTGAATGGCAGTGATTCCATTTGTCGCAGCGTACAGCTCATAATCACGCTCGATGAGACTGTCCAAGAGTTCATGAGCGCCCGAAAGAGTTTGTCCCTGATGACCGAGATAAAATTGGTATCGCTGAGCAAGTAACCTACCGTCTTTCTTCAGTCCAAAATGATCAAATAAACGAGAAAAGCGCGTGTTAACCAGTTCTTGTTTACTGATTTTCTTTTGCTCCAACTTCTTCCAGAGAGCCTTGTTCATAGGAACGTAATAGTCTTTGTAGGCTTGAATATCCGCAACTCCTTCTTCTTTTAGAAGTTGTGTCAGAGCCACATCCTCAGCAGTATCAAAATCAAGCAAGGTGTGATCTAGGTCGAAGACTAAAAATTTGTAGGGCATTGAGTTTCCTTTCTGAGTGAGAAAAAGCAGCTAATATTTGTTTGGGAAATATTTTTTTCCCAACTGCCATAAATACTGATCAATTTCTTTAAGATTAAATTCTTCTAATCCATAGTATTCTCTAAAAGCAATAATTATATTTTTAAATTTTTGATAATCTTTTAGGTCTGCATTCTTAAAGTTGAAAAATTTATCTGTTTTTCTAAAATATTTTAATACCTTTTCTACATAGCTATCATAAATAGGGTATTCGTTAGGATTATGATGAGAACAGTATTTGGTAGAAAAAGAATAAAACTTTCTAGTGACTCCATTGATCGTAACATTTTGAATTTCATTGACTAAAGTTACATCACCTTGTTTCAACCTCTCGTCAATTGTAAGACTCAGAATATGCTCTGCAACTGGATAAACTGAAAAAATATTTGTGCTATAAAAATCATTCGACGTAGCAACCTTTAATAAGATGTCAGAAATTTCTTCATTACTTGGTAAAAGCTCAAAAAATAATTTATCTAAAGCATCTTCTTGCAACTGATAATTTTTAAGATTTTTCCACGTTTTCAAGTATTTTCCTACTTCAATGCCTGACGGTTTAGAAATAACAATATCTGATTTCTGTTCTCTATTATAGTTAATTTGCATACTGATCTCACTTAAAGGAGTTGTTAAAATAATTGATAGATTAATTATACCACAGCTCAGACAGCAGTCCAAATTATCAAATACCTATAACCTTTCAAATAGCGACTTATTCGCTATTTTTATTTCCCCTTGACTCTCCTGCTACTTAGAGTTATCATCAGACAAACAAAATAACGTAAAATTGAAACATGTCAATTGACAACTTTCAATGGACTTCAGGACTACGTTCCTGAAAATATATTTTCAAAAGATATTTTTTGAGCTAATATCCCATTAAACGACAACGGCAGCTTATTGGTATGTGCTTGTAAATTTTTAAATATTGAATGAGCTGAAGAATATTATTGTCGAGCTTCTCGGTCAGAAAGTAATAAAGATTGGGAATTTTGGAATGGGTATTTGAGGTATGATAAGGTTGAGATTTTGAGTATTGAATTGAGATGTGCTAAATAATATTGTCATTAATACAGTCTCATATTTATACCATAACCCAAACAACAGTCCAAGATATCAAAGTTTACAATTCTATAACCCTAAAGAGGGGCTGGGATAAAAGTCATACCCCGAAAAAGTACAGTCAGCAGTCCTAAAATATTACTAATAACTGGATTATCATTTACAAAAAATACGCCATAAAATTTGGCGTGTTTTTATAATTTCTCAATTATTTCTCTTTCATAATCAGTAAAATTCAAGCTATCTATATTACTCTTTATATAATTAATTAATTCAGTAGAATCTATATTTGTACGAATTTTTTTGATGGCAGTAGATGGAACTCCGTAATCTAATAAAACACTTTTCACACCACCAACCCCGTCATTTTCTAGCTTAGCTATAAATGACGAGTAGTCCGATTTCTTTCTTAAGCTTATGATGCAACTTCCGAACTAATTCATTCTTGCTTGTAACTGGAAATAATAGTAAGTGAATTTTTAGTCGTTCTTTATTCTGAAAGTTAGATACCTGTTTTTCAAAATAATTACGTGTTTGCTTCATTACCTCTTTTAATTTTTCTTCAAAATTTTCCGAAACTTTATCCGATCCCTCCTCAAACTCAAAAGATTCCAAAATATTGTTATCAAATAACGCAAAGAAACAAGCATTTATTTTAATTAATTTTGAAAGAAATTTTGTATTGGGGTCAATTAACTGTTTTATAGCATCGTTCTCGATACTTAAATCACTAAACCTATTACTTATTATTGTAAATTCTTGATTAAAAAAATCAACATTAAAATGGTTATGCAAATCTTTCGCCAATTCTCTTAAAGCAGAATTTTTATCTGTATAGAACTTACTCTCTCCCAACCAGAGGTCATTATTTTGCGTATCATAGTGAACGGCATCAAACCCATGAACTACTGCATTAAATGAATCTTTGAAATATAATTTAGATATCAATTGAGGCTCATTCAACTTTCTATCCAGCAAATGATATAAAATTAATTCACCAAACTTACCTCTTTTTAGATATTTATCATCTTCCTTTGAGTATTGTTTACTTAAATAGTACTCACTTGCATTTTTTATTTCATCAATATTATAGAGCAACTTCCTCCCTTTTCTATGTGCTTTCCGAGGGAATCTTTAGAGAGTTCTAATGCTTTAACTTTTCCAAGTGCAAAATTTGCCCTATCATCAAAAATATCTTCCGACCAGTCGTCAATTTTTTGATAAATTTCTCTATCATCACCTAAGTCGAATGAAATGTAAAAGCAGTGCGTTTTATCATCCATATCGGACTTAAAATATTCTGTGTTGTATACTACCATAATACCTATTTAGCAAATAGGTTTATTATCAATCACTAAATAATCATATCTAAAACAATCACTATAATGAATGTCGATTTTATCTATAATAGAAGCAAAATCTAAATCACTAACCGAATCAAATTCATCCGTCTCTAAACCAGTATTTAAAACAAATCGATAATCATTGAAGTCATAAAAATCAGGTTCCGTCGAAGATGTTAAATTCACCATAATTCGAGATGCTTTCGCTAGCAAACAAATATACTGAAAATCTCTATCAATATAGATTGTTTGGTTATTTGGATGTGCCATGCTAAAGTGCTGATTAGGTGTAATCATAATAAGGTTCTCTAAATAATCGGCAATTTCAGGAAATTCTGATTGTGGAAAGATATGGTGTGCCTGGGTTGCTTTAACCTGTTCCGTAGTCTGACTAATTTCAGAGGTACCATCAAGCCATTTATCATTAAATCGTCTAACTTGACGTTTCGCCTTATCGACTGCATATTTTGCAAAAGCTTTGGCCTGATGTTGCTCAGCAGTCAATTTATGCTCTGCTCTCGTTTCGCTCTTCTCTTTACCAGATAATTCGTCTCGCCAATTTATTCTATTATAATTCAGATCATTTAGTGTAATTTGATTTTTAGAAAACATCCCTCGAATAGTCCCCTGTTTCTTTAACTTGAAAGCAAGTGGATTCAAGATTTTTGTGAAAATTCGTCCACATTCTACATCGCCATTTATTGGAGTATTAGCGATGGTAAATTGAATAAATACATCACGCAGTCGCTTGTAAGAATCCTTAGTTTGCTGTTCAAAGAACCGCTCAAATTCAGAATAAAGTCCACTATCTGATAACACTTTTTGAATATATAAGAAAAGAAAATTCAGGGCATTTGTTGGACGAAGTGCAATATACTCCAATAATTCGAAATTATTGACCTGATAAAAATAGCGAGCTCCTGATTTTCGTACAGTTAGGATATGGCTATACCCAAATAGCTTAATCGGCTGACCAAAATACTTATCGTATTCATTACTTGCCTTTTTAGACTCAGTATCAGGTTTAGTGAAAATTTCTAAAACATTATCTCTCGTATAGTCATTGTGCCAAATATCAGAAACGGTAAATTCTCTAGAGACGTCTTCTCTAACATACTCTAAAATACAGTCTGCAATAATTGAAAGGACATCGTAGGTACATTTCTGGTCTATCCATCGAGCATCTTTAGATTTACGAATGTCATAATCGAATTGTGATAAAAACTGCTCAATAGTCATAGGTTAAACCCCTGTTCAAATATCCCGATAAATCCATCTACGTTCAATCCGTCATTTAGCAGTGAATTTCCCAATTTTGCTAAAACAATATCCTTTAATGGAGGAGTGACAAAATCACTATAACCACCTGTTCGTAAAACATCAAAATTATAGTCCGAAATTAAATGATTAATAAATTCATTTGAATTTATCCTCGCTATAATTCCATGAGTGGGACGGCCAGCAGAACTAGTATTACTTAAAGATTGAGATAGATCACTTAAACTTTGCATGTCTTTGAAATAATGAATACGACATTCCTTAGCCCATGCACCATCAACATAGTTACCTTCTATTTGTATTTCTATAGACTTATCATAATTCGAATAAGGCGAACCATCATAATTCTGATAATGACGAGTATTAGTCAAAAAACCTAATACATAAACAAACTCCTCCGGAGTTGCAAAAGAAATCCCAGAAATTCCCCACCGTGGATTATTTGTGCTAAAATCAATTCTCATTTAATTTCTCCTTTATTTCAAAGCTCCGAACCAATAGCTACTGGTCTTGTCAATATTCAATGAACGTGTTTGATAATTTCTAGCAATTTGGTAAAATTCCCTATACTCATTTGTTGAAAAATATGACCGCTGTCGTTCTGTTAACGAAACATTTTTCTTAGGAATAAGAATTGCCAACGAGCCATTTGTTACGACACCAGTTGGTTTTTTCATAACCCTAGGTTTATAACTCATATTGGGAGTCAGATATACTGTTTCATCATTCAGATACTTAAATGTAGCCATTTTGCTTACATTTTTTCGAGAAATATAAGCATCATAGTTTGGTATATCGATAATCTTTTTGCCATCATCACTAATATTTCGAGATTTCAAAACTCGAATATAATCATTATCATTTGGCTGCAACTCAGAATTTGAATTTGTGATTTGCCTATCTCTAAAAACATCAAAAATTCCAAAATTCATCTTAGAAAATACTTCGTCAAATTGAGCATTACGATAAATTACCCAATACGGAAGGTCTTTTGAAAAGATGTAGCTCTTTTTCTGATGATAAGTTATATTTTTAGCTAGTGACCTAATCTTTACACTATTAGCCTTATCCTCAATAGTCTTAATTGCTAAGTTTATCGTTTCAATCAAAACACCTTTAAATCCTTTTTCTCCAAAATCTACTATGCTATAAACATCGTATTCCTCTAAAAATAACCGAGTTTTATAGTATTCAGGGGTATTTAGTATATTTTTGGGCATAATCATAGAAACATAATCAGCGGAACGAATAGCTTTTTCGAGGATAAATTCCGCAAGATTGGTTGATTCATCATTGAAATTGTATTTTTTATAGAGTACGGATTCTTTAGCATTTAGTTTCGTAAAAGGAGGATTGCCAATAATTAAATCAACCCTATCATGTTCAAAAACCATATAGTCTGAATGAACATAGTTAATATGAGCGTTTGATGGCGTATTATTATCGTAAAGCAGTTTCAACAATTCAAGTACCTCTTTATCTACATCAACAACGGTCAAATCAATTTGTTTGTCTGCATATTTATGAAAGATAAAGGGTAAAAAGTTACCTGAACCTACTGACGGTTCTATTATTGAAATGTTATTTTTTTCAAAATTAGGTAGATCTTCTAACATTTCTTGAATAATGAATTTATTTGTAAAGTACGCTGAATTGTTTTGACGTTTGGAATTAGCCAATTCGATAATAGATGATAATGTTGAGAGTGAGAATTTATTTCTATTTTTCAATATGAATGACTTCAAAGACTCAAAATTATCTAACCTCTCATCGATAATTAACTTTTCTACATCAAATTCTGAAAGAGAGACTTTGCTCAGAAAGTCATTTATTTTTTTAGCTATATTTTGAAAAATTGCTGTTGGAACAGCTTCGCCAATACTTTGACGAATATTCATTTCTTCTTTTTTAGATAATTTCCTCTTCTCCTCATAGGTTAGATTATTTAACTCCTCCAAATCTCTATCAATCCATCTAAATTGGTCAGGAATTGTCATCAACCTCATTAACTCTCGAATAGAAAATACACGGTCTTGGGTAGGATGTACAGTGTTTTGACTAGCCATTTGGTCATTCCGAGTATGGATACAAGCAGCAACCTTGTCATAAACTTGGCGAGTATATTTATCTGAGTTTTTAGCCTGATTGATAACTAACTTACCATCAACAATTTTGTGAGGCTTCTTGGTATCATCTTCATTATCAAAAGCACTCTTCCCCTGTTCAACATCATGGATCCAAGAACGCATGTGTTCAGGATATGTCCTAAAACTATGGTAAAAGTCATGAGGACTGTACTGCCCCCATTCTAATTCCTCCATATCCCCAATAATCTCAAAGAGTGATTTTTCTTCTACATACTCTGGGAAGAGCTCACTTGGAACAATTTGATTAGCTAATTTTTTGTCAACACCAATAACTAGCGTCCGTGGTCGTGAAGAATTAGAGCCATAGTTTTTAAAGTTGAGAATACGATGCTCGAAGATATAGTCATTTCCTAACTCCTCAGCAATCATATCTCCAATCGCCATAACCTCTCCACTTTTTGAAAGACATCCCGTTTTCCAAAATGCTGCAACATTCTCAAAAATAAAAAATCTTGGCTTAATCGTTTTTACAATTTCAACACTCTCATTGACCAGACTATTTCGATTGATTTCATCAACTTTTTTCTTGTGATTTGCAACACTCATTCCCTGACATGGTGGAGTGGCAACAACAACATCTACTCGGTCATTGCCCAGCTTTTTCCATCTGTTAATTTCAGTGTAGATTTTTCCCTTTGTGTCGTCTTCCTTAATATCACCAGAAATATAGCCTGTCTCAAATGGGCATTTTTGATTATTTTTCTGAATAGCCAATCGACGCTCTGCAATCTCATTGGTTGCAATACATTCAAAATTCTCCGATTTGAAACCATAGCACCCAACTCCGGCAGATGAAAACAGACTAACATAGGTTGGTTTATTTTTTATCATTAATTTTCCTCTCGTACAGACTCAAAAACATCCTCAATTTGACAGTCTAACTCTTTACAAATCTTATCAATCATTCTCAAACTAATAAACTTATTTTTTCCCATATTAGCAAGAGTGCCCGAATTCATCCCTGTTATGTTTTTCAAATCAGTTTTTGTCATACTTTTATCTATCAGTAATTTCCAAAGTTTATTATATGTTATTGGCATAATCTTAATATTTACTTTCTTAAAGGTTGTCTTTATTTAATTATAGCATATTACAAAACAAATGGGTAACCTCTTTATTCTCCCCTACCCCAACTCCTTGGCTATTCTGCTCTTTTCAAGTTTCCCCTTGGTAATTCGTTTCCATAAAACAAGTGGATTCAAACTATAAGATAGGCGTACAAGGAAATAATTAACCCATTCGATTAGGGCAAAAAGCTGTATTAATATTGCTAAGATAGCCACTTGGAAACTCTGGGTATTCCAGACAATAAAAGGAAAGCCTGAAATAAGTAAAACAAGGTCTAGTATTCTGAAATCACCATATAGTTTGGGGACACTTCCACTTCCGAACTGAGGATTCGACAGTCTTCTAATCAAGATTGCCCAGTAAATTGAACCTTGAAGCAAAATAAATGTAAGTAAAGACAAAGGATAGAGAATGGTTACTAGACTACTCCAATCACCAAGTCGATTTTTCAAAAGGAAAAAACAAAACCAAAAGGATAGGACGGCTGTGAACTCTCCCAAACAGAGGGACACCAACTCTTTTCTAACTTTCTCTTTTTGTATGTTCATCATCTCACCCATCTATCTATCAACCTATATCAGAAAAAAACATTCGAAGCAGTTTATAGTCAACATTTCTCAGAATCAAGACATTCTAAGCATCGAACAGCTCTATTACTTTAATATCATTGTAATTCTAAACTTAGAATTACATTAAAATAAATGTTTGCGTACTATTCTAAGTCCATGATAGCCTTAAATTTTAATTTTTGAAGGATTCTAAAGCTAGAATTATTCAAAAATCACGAGAATAAAGCTATTCGAAGCTTAGAAGAACCTTTGGTGAATTTCAATAGCACTTCAACTAGCTAGTCTTACAATTTTTCTGATGAGCTTTGAGCTTTTTCAGAGCCCAATCATAGTGACTGGAAGTGGAACTCACAAGGTAGGAACCTAGACTTGTCCCTCCCGTCCACTTATAGACACCTTTTGTGAACAATTCGTCATTGCTAAAGCCTTCCATCAACTCTAAAACCTCTTTATGCGATTGCTCTAGTAACCTAGTCGCTTCTTCTAAAGACGTACTCTGGTGCTTCTTCCAAAAAACGACATTCATTTCCCCATAAGTTTTCCAATTATAAGGTTCAGGGAGAAAAGGTCTTTCATGACCCTTTTGATTGGAATGTACCCAGGTCAAAAGTAACTGATGCCATTCATAGAGATGGATCAGAACATCCCGTAGATTTTTATCTCTTTTCCAGTGAGCTTCTTTTTTCTTTTGGTCTTTTGAAAAATCAAAAGGAGTCTGTAGTTCCTCTTCACTTAATTTAGATATAAAGTGATTGAGCTTTTCATAGTTTTCCTTAGAGGCTAGCACTAGCTCCTCTTTTGTTTTTGGTCTAGGCATAGGAGTTCTCCCTTCATTTTTAAGTAGAATAAGCTATTTTCTTACTTCATTATACCATAACCATAATCAAAAAGCAGTTCTTCATTTTACGAAGAACTGCTTTTACGAACTATTTTTTATGCTTATAGTCACTAGTTTACATATAAATCTCTAAAGCGACCATCTACTTCTGCTATCTGATAGAGCAAGTGAGCTAGTTCTTGGTAATCTTCTTTTAAACATGAAAGATGGGCTTGGCCAAATAAAGAAGCCAATTCTTCTTTTAATCTGGCCCCTTCGGGATCATGGTCTTTTAAGAATTTACTGAGATAGAGATTTCGAACAGCAGCAAGTTTAAAGCTGAAATACTGATGCAATTGTTTTTGCTCTGTATTTAAGCCATTTTCAGCAACTGCTTTTGCATAGCATTTCAAAACACCATTTTGACCATTCAGATATCGGTTTTTCATAATCCTTGCTGTTTCCTTATAGATTTCAGTCTGACTAGGACTCTTGACCTTCTTAAAATTTCCCCACATGGAGTAAGATCCGCGCTTATAGTCAATAGCCTCCGCCTTCCAAGCTTCTAATATGTCATTAAAAGCAACCTTCATACAGGCAAAACCAGCTGGATCATGCAAATAGAGATACTGATCATCAATGCCATACACGGTTACGAAGTGATCCACACCATAAAGGATTGTGTGATTGGGGTTGTAAGTCAGATGGCCCATATCAAGAGGTCCCAGTACGACAGGTCCATTGGACAGAAATGTTTCCAACTTTCCTTTAACCTCTTTCAAATCTACTTCCGATCCATCCTTTATATAGAAGTCCTCATAGTCAAACCCTAGTATTTTTAAAGAATTTGAGATGGAAAGATCTGGCATTCCATTATCAAAGAATACTAAAGGGTGCTCCTCATCTTCCTTTACGATACTAGCGCCATTTCCCATCACCATAATTGCCTCTAAAAACTCTGCTTTAAAGTCATAACCATAGGTTTCTAGTGCCATTGCCAATGAATAGCTATAGCAAAGCGACACATCTCCAAAATAAATCTGCATATTCATGCCTCCTTATCTTCTATGGGACTATTATACCGAGAAAACGATACTCATGCCCCATAAAATCCAAACAAAAAATATGGTATTTGTGATTTACGGACATGAATGTCAACAATTAAAAACTCTGTAGAGATTCTTTCCACAGAGTTTAGTTTGCATCTTTATAAAAAATCAGAAAATGATCTAGTCCTTGATCACTGGTATCCAGAGTTCCATTTGATAGTCAAGTGAGGACATGTCTCCCTCGGTATAGACTTCAAAGTCTGGCGCTCCTGAGTGGCGATAGCCAGTTTCTGGGAAAAAAATCTCTAGAACATATTTCCAAGCATGTTGGATGCTTGTTGGTATAGGACCTTTGACTGGTACGATTGCATATTCAGCTGCTGGTATATCTTTGATTGACAGATCTAGTTCTTCTGCTTTAGCTTTATCTGTCACATCATAAGCAGCCATATAGTTGATAATTTCGCCTTCTTTGACATCCGAGCAGACGCCAAAGGATTGGCCGCTACCCAAACCTTCTAGGCTTTCAAAACTGTGAGTTGCATAGAGCTGCTCCCATGCAGACGGACACTGGCTATTGTCAATAGCTTCCAATAGAACGCCTGCTACAGTAAAAGAAGGTTTCTTTTGAATCTTGATATCCATGTTCTTTCCTCCTGTAATCTTTAAGGATAATTGAAGTCTAGGAAAGACTCGATAAGGTTTTCCATTTCGAACTTCTGAGGGAGTTTCCCCGTGGAATTTCTTAAAGGCTGAACTGAAGGCATCCGCAGACTCATAGCCGTATTTTAGTGCTATATCAATGACTTTCTCAGTACTTCCCCGCAAGTCTGTCACTGCTTCTGACAGCCTGCGATTGCGCAAATATTCTGCCAAGGTCATATCAGCCATGATGGAAAAGATTCTGCTAAAAAGAGGATAAGAATAGCCTGATAGCTGCTGAAATCTTTTCATATCCACTTCTCCAGTCAGCTGCTGCTCCAAATAATCCATGGTTTGATTGAATTGATGCATCATATTCGTTTCTTCTTACCTCCACAAGATACAAAAGTCCTTAAAAGCAAAGTGAAAATAGAAAAATTGACGCTAGAGCTGCTAGTCCTAGAAATTTTTTCTTTTTCGAACAGCTTTTAGGTCGTGTTCAATTCTATCTATAGTCTAACAGATATCAGATACTTCCACCCTAGAATCTTTGTACAAGATCTAAAGGTGTAAATTTCTATAACTTATCCTTTAATTTCTCAACAAAGAGATAAGCTGCTGGGCAGGTCAAGGTGTTCTTAATCGTCAAATGGTTGATTTGATGAATCTTCTTACGATCTGTATGGGGAAATTCCCGGCAGGCCTTTGGACGAACATCATAGATAGAACAGAGATTGTCTCCACCTAAAAAGGGGCAAGGCATGGATTTAAAAACCTTGTCACCGTCTTCGTCCACCTGGAGAAACTCTACTTCAAAGGCTGGTAATTTCATCTTGAAATACTTAGCAATACGGGTAATATCTGCTTCCTTGAAGTCAGGCCCCAATGTCTTGCAACAGTTAGCGCAGGCAGTGCAATCAATCTCAGAAAAAACTTCTTCGTGAATCTGCTGGGCTATCTTATCTAAGTTTTTAGGAGGTTTTTTCTTTAGATTGGCTAAGACTTTTCGGTGCTCCTTTTGCTTTTGTAAGGCTAGTTGGTGATAGTACTCAATATCAATTTCTTTAGACATAGTTTCTTTCTAATACAAGTATTTTTGTCTATTATACCATAAGTTATTTTTCATTTTTGAGTATTGCACATAAAAAGCCCTTCGGATAAAATCCGAGGGGCTTAAAACGTTGTCAAATCAACGATTATTTTTTAAGGTTGTAGAATGATTTCAATCCACGGTATTCAGCTACTTCACCAAGTTGGTCTTCGATACGAAGCAATTGGTTGTACTTAGCAATACGGTCTGTACGTGAAAGTGAACCAGTCTTGATTTGTCCAGCGTTAGTTGCAACTGCGATGTCAGCGATTGTTGAATCTTCAGTTTCACCTGAACGGTGTGATACAACGGCAGTGTAACCAGCTTCTTTAGCCATTTCGATAGCTTCGAAAGTTTCAGTAAGAGTACCGATTTGGTTAACTTTGATAAGGATTGAGTTAGCAGCACCTTCTTGGATACCACGTGCAAGGTAGTCAGTGTTTGTTACGAAGAAGTCGTCACCAACAAGTTGAACTTTCTTACCAAGACGTTCAGTAAGAGCTTTCCATCCATCCCAGTCGTTTTCATCCATACCATCTTCGATAGTGATGATTGGGTATTTGTTAACCAATTCTTCAAGGTAGTCGATTTGTTCAGCAGATGTACGAACAGCAGCACCTTCACCTTCAAATTTAGTGTAGTCGTAAACTTTGCGTTCTTTATCGTAGAATTCTGATGATGCACAATCAAATCCGATAAATACGTCTTTACCTGGAACATAACCAGCAGCTTCAATCGCAGCAAGGATAGTTTCAACACCATCTTCAGTTCCTTCGAAACGAGGAGCGAATCCACCTTCGTCACCTACGGCAGTTTCCAAACCACGTGATTTAAGGATTTTCTTAAGAGCGTGGAAGATTTCAGCACCGTAACGAAGAGCTTCTTTAAATGTTGGCGCACCAACTGGCAAGATCATGAACTCTTGGAAAGCGATTGGAGCGTCAGAGTGAGAACCACCGTTGATGATGTTCATCATTGGAGTTGGAAGAACTTTAGTGTTGAATCCACCAAGGTAGCTGTAAAGTGGGATTTCAAGGTAGTCAGCAGCAGCGCGAGCTACAGCGATAGACACACCAAGGATTGCGTTCGCACCCAATTTACCTTTGTTAGGAGTACCGTCAAGTGCGATCATAGCACGGTCGATAGCTTGTTGGTCACGTACATCGTAGCCGATGATTGCTTCAGCGATGATGTTGTTTACGTTGTCAACAGCTTTTTGTGTACCAAGACCACCGTAACGAGATTTGTCACCGTCGCGAAGTTCAACTGCTTCGTGTTCACCAGTAGAAGCTCCTGATGGAACCATACCACGTCCGAAAGCACCTGATTCAGTATAAACTTCTACTTCAAGTGTTGGGTTACCGCGTGAGTCTAGGACTTCGCGAGCGTAAACATCAGTAATAATTGACATTTTTTACTCTCCTTTGAGTTAAATTTTTTACACCTCTATGATACCTTAAAAATAAGCGTTTTTCAAGAAAAAACGTTATCTTTGTGCAAATTTTCCTTAACTTTATAAAGTAATCGCTTTCAAATCATTCCGTTAATTCTAGTTAAAAATTTTTTTGTCTCTCAATTAGTGGATAGTGTCAATAAGTAACAATTTAAGGAATGCATAGTGATAAAATATTTTACAATTTTATATCAAATCGATAAATCACTTTAAAAATTGACTTAAATTTGTTACCATATTATAAGACAAATAATTAAGGAGACTAATAATGAAAAATAAATCCATTTTCACTATTTTGTTTTTAGCAGTTTTTTTATTAACAGCTTGCTCACATAATAGTAACAAGATTGTTGAAAAAAATAGTGACGGAACTTCTACTATTACTTATACTGATGGTAGTAAAATTGGAACCAATGGCAAAGATTTTACAATTTTACAGGAAGATGGAGTTTCGCTTGTATATCTAGACCAAGATAAAACCTATCAATACCAAGGTCCTGATGGTAGTTTTGTTTCAAAAGACAGTGGCGGATCTTACACTATGCAACTTCCCTCTGGCGAGAATATAATTTTGTATTCAAATGGTTCTTATTTAATTAGTAAGACTGATGGAAGTTCTGAAACAGGTACAAACAAAGAAGAACTTAATAAATACTTGATTTCTAAAGATTTCACTATTTTTTCTGAACTTGATAAAAAAGTTTCAGATATATTAGAATATATCAAGAAGAATAATTAAGTAGTATTGATCTCCTTCTAAGTATAGAAGGAGATTTTATTTTGGACTTCAACGTTATTTATGGTAAAATAAAACTATGACAGATTTATCAAAACAACTACTAGAAAAAGCTCATGGTGGGCCAAAATTAAACCCGGATGAACAACGTCGTTTTCTCGGCACTTTCGAGGAAAGAGTTCTAGGCTATGCGGATGTTGAGACAGCCAATAGCCTTCAGTTACAAAAGGGATTTTTAAAAATTTTGGAACATTTTCAAGAAAAGACAGAACCTCTTTTTGTGAAGATTTCGCCAACTATCGAGTTTGACAAACAAGTATTCTACTTAAAGGAAGCTAAGAAAACCAATAGTCAAGCTACGATTGTATCAGAAGATCACGCTTCTTCTCCTTTAGGCCTAGTTATTCATTCGAACGAACCTGTTCAAGTGGATGAGAAGGATCTTCGACTGGCTTTTCCAAACCTATGGGAAGAGAAAAAGGAAGAGGCCTCTAAAAAGTCCATCTGGAAAAAGTGGTTCGGCTAATCCTTCCTCAACTTTAGTAAACGCCCAATATTAGCTGCTGTGTGCTCCAAATAGAGGCTTGCTTTTTTCAGACTGTCTTCTAAAGGCTCACTTTTCTCTAGGATAGAGAATGCTGCTTCTATATTTTCAAATGGTAGGGGAGGCAAATCGTCAGCAAGACTACCGCAAATAGCGATAACTGGAACTCCCTTAGGAGTTCTTTTTGCTACACCGATAGGAGCTTTTCCAGCGAAGCTTTGACTGTCCAGTCTGCCTTCTCCAACGATAACCAAGTCAGTATCTTCAACCCGCTTGTCAAAGTCTATCAAGTTCAAACAAGTGTCAATTCCAGATACAATACTGGCCTCAGCAAAGGCACAGAGTCCAGCAGCAATGCCACCGCCAGCTCCTGCTCCCTTCAAAGAAAGGGTTGAAGGTGAGAATTTTTCATAGAATCGCTGTATAGCCAAATCTACTGTCTCAAACAAAGCAGGATCCAAGCCCTTTTGTTTTCCAAATGTATAGGTCGCTCCTTGATGACCACATAAAGGGCTCACGACATCTGCTAAAATGCGGATTTTCACATCTTCAGGAATCCTATACAAGTTGCTATTTGAAACTGACTCGAACTCAAGCAAAGTCTGACCGCAAGCAGGCAATTCTTTTCCCTTCTTATCATAAAAACGATAACCTAAACCAGCAGCAATACCTATCCCACCGTCATTACTAGCCGTACCACCAACTCCGATATAGATTTCTTTCATCCCTTGATTAATGAGATGGCGAATCAACTCTCCAATACCTCTGGTTTGGATGTGAAGAGGTTTTCGTTTCTCTTGGGGAATCTTTCCAAGACCAACCAAGTCAGCAACTTCAAAGAGCGCTATTTGATCTTTTTGAAAGTAGCGCATTGCTTCTTTAAGACCAAAAGGTCCCGTAACCTCTTGCCATTTTTCTTCGAGTTCAAGAGAATGTCGAATAGCATCTACAGTTCCTTCCCCACCATCACCAACAGGACAGAGCAGACATTCTACATCCGCCATTGACTGTTTGAAGCCTTTTTTTATAGCTTGAGCGACCTCTTCTGCTGTCAAACTTTCTTTAAAAGAATCAGGTGCAATTACAATTTTCATAGTTTCCTCTCATTCTAAGAAATCAATCAAAGGAAGAACTTCCAAAAAATCCCTCGTATCTACATGACAAGCTATCTCTGCTTTTACGACCTCCTTGGCACAAAAGGCTATGCCGTGACCTGCTGACTTTAACATCAAGAGGTCATTGGCACCATCACCGATGGCAATCGTTCTTTCTTTGGAAAGTCCTAATTCCTTTCTCCATTTCTCTAGAATAGCTTTTTTTACTTGACCTGTCACAATTTCACCGACTAATTTTCCAGTTAAAAAGCCGTCTTTGACTTCCAACTGGTTAGCAGAGAAATAGGAGATACCAAGGGATTTTGCTAATCTCTCAACAATCGGACTAAATCCACCAGACACTAGACCTACTAGCATGCCCTTGTTTTGAAGTATGGAGATAAATTCTTGAGCATTCTTGGACAGGTGAATGGATTTGAAGACAGTATCAAAGACTGAAATCGGAAGACCTTTTAACAAAGCCACTCTTGCTCTTAAGCTTGTTTCAAAGTCCAATTCACCTCGCATTGCCTGGCTTGTAATCTGCGAAATTTTGGCTTCGCAACCTGCTTCTCTTCCTAAAAGATCAATCACTTCCTCTTCTATCAGGGTGCCATCAACATCCATAACACAGAGCCCCATTACTTGAGTCATCACTTCTCCTCTTTTCTAAACAGCCCAAAAATCGTATGAAAGAATCATACGATTTTATCTATTAGTTGACTAAACTATGGTACAAATCAAGATAAGACTTGCAAGCTGTATCCCATGAGAAATCACATTCCATAGCTTGTTTTTGTAGATTTCTCCAAACGTCCGGCTGGTACTTATAAACATCCAAGGCTGTTTGGAAACTCCAGTTAAGCCAGTATGGTGTTAAATTGTCGAAGCTAAATCCAGTACCAGTTCCTTCGATCGGATTGAAGGATTGAACTGTATCTCTTAGTCCGCCAACCTCATGAACCAATGGTAGAGTTCCGTAGCGCATAGCCATCATTTGTGACAAGCCACATGGTTCAAAACGGCTCGGCATGAGGAAAAGGTCACAAGCTGCGTAAATTTCTTGAGCCAGTTTGACGTCAAAAGTGATATTCGCTGATAGTTTGTCAGGATAGACTTGAGCAAACCATGAGAAGGAATGTTCAAAAGCAGGATCTCCTGTTCCTAAAAGAACGATTTGAACGTCCTCTTGCAAGAAACGATGCAAGCTTTCTACCACAACATCAAAGCCTTTTTGGCGGGTCAATCGAGAGACAATCCCAACTAGAGGAACATCTGCTCGCACTGGTAACCCAACTCTCTCTTGTAATTTTGCTTTATTTTGAGCTTTTCCAGACAAATCTTCCTTATCAAAATGATAGTCTAAAAGAGCATCTGTCTCTGGATTATAGAGATCAGTATCGATTCCATTAACAATTCCCGAAACCTTACCTGACTCCATGCGAAGAATCTGGTCCAAACCGCAACCAAACTGACTAGTCATAATCTCATGTGCATAGCTAGGAGATACGGTTGAGACACGATCCGCGTATAGGATACCAGCCTTCATCCAGTTAAGGCAATCATTCCAGCGAAGGGTGCCATCAGCATAGCGTTCAAACCCAACACCAAACAAATCCCACAACATTCCTTCAGAAAATTGACCTTGAAATTCCAAATTATGAATAGTTAAAACTGTTCTGATTCCTTGATATGCTTGAATCCAATGGTACTTTTCTTTTAACAAGAAGGGAATCATAGCTGTGTGGTAGTCATGAACATGGAGAAGGTCAGGGATAAAGTCAATGCGTTCCATTGCTTCTAGAGCAGCCAGTTGGAAGAAGGCAAAGCGTTCACCATCGTCAAAATCACCGTACACATGACCGCGGAAGAAATAATATTGATTATCAATGAAGTAGAAAGTAACCCCATTTAAGACAGTTTTTTTAATACCACAGTACTGTCTACGCCATCCTACACTAACTTCAAAGTGGAGAACATCCTCTATCTGGTCACCGAACTTTGCTTCTACCATATCATAATAAGGCAAGAAAACTGCAACTTCGTGCCCCGTTTTTACAAGTGATTTGGGAAGTGCACCGATGACATCGCCCAAACCACCTGTTTTTGAAAAGGGTGCTCCTTCTGCCGCTACAAATAAAATTTTCATGAATAAATGTCCTCTGTTACTGTTTCACCCTTCTTAACTACAACTGGATGTTCTGCTGTTCCTCGAATGACAACACCGTCCGCAACTTCAACACCTTTATCTAATACAGCATACTCAACTTGGGCACCTTGACCAATCACAACACGAGGGAATAAAATGCTGTCCTTCACCACACTATCTTTGTGAACATAAATGTTACGAGATAGGACTGACTGAACTACTTCACCCTCAATGATACTACCAGAAGCAAACTGAGAAGTACTTACTTTTGAAGTATTCGCATAGTAGGTTGGTTCTTCATTCTTAACTTTGGTATAAATTTTTTGATTTGGTGAGAAAAGAGAGTAGAATTTTTTAGATTCAAGCATATCGATGTTTGCTTGATAATAGGACTGAACAGAATGAATGTTCGCTAAGTAGCCTGTGTATTCGTAGGCAAAAGCTCCTTCTTTTGCAGCTAAATCACGAAGAACATAGCGCAGCTTTTCAGGATATTCTTTCTGAGCCTCTTCTTCAAGTCGTTCAATCAACCAAGGAGTATCCACAACAAAGATATCTGTAGACATATTGAAGAGTTCATCCGTAGATTTGTTATCAAAGAGTTTGTGCGAACGAACATGGTCAGTTTCATCAATTTCCAAGATAGCATTCACATCAGAAATGTCTTTCTTTGGAAGTTTCTTATATACAACTGTGATCGGACCTTTCGTTGTATTGTGTAGATGGAAGACTTGATTCAAGTCAATATTCACCAGCACATCACAGTTAATCGAAACAGTTTGGTTTGAGCCAGAACGTTTCAAGTAAGTAAGAAGCTGTTGGTAATACTCCTTCCCAACTGTACTGCTTTCAACACGAGTATTATAAATTCCTAGATAGTAGTGACTTAGAAGGGTTGACAAGCCCCACTCACGACCTGAACGGATATGGTCAAATACTGAGCTGATATTATCTTGTTGGAAAATACCAAATATGCTACGAACTCCTGCATTGGCAAGACTGGAAAGGGGGAAGTCAATCAAACGGTATTTCCCACCGAAAGGCAAGCTAGCCACCGGACGGTGTTCTGTTAACGTTGACATATCATGAAAACCTACTGTGTTTCCTAAAATGGCTGAATATTTATCAATCTTCATCTGTTGCTACCCCCACTACTTCATTGTATCCTACTACTTGTACTTCGTTAGTTCCGTCAATCTCTACGCCGTCTGCAATAATGGCACCCTCACCAATAATAGCACGAGTAATCTTTGCTCCATGGCCAATAATAGCACCACTCATAATGACAGAATCAACAACTTCTGCCCCTTCACGAACCTGTGCTTCTGTTGAAAGAATCGAACGTTTAACCGTTCCATCTACAAAACAACCATCCACGACCAATGAATCCTCAACGTGTGCATGCGCACCAAAGTAGTTGGGTGGTGAGATCAAGTTTCTTGAGTAAATTTTCCACTGACGATTACGGCTATCCAAGGCATTTTCTGGTGAAATATACTCCATATTGGCTTCCCAAAGTGACTCAATCGTACCAACGTCTTTCCAGTAGCCATTAAATTCATAAGCATAGACACTTTCACCAGACTCGAGATAGTTAGGGATAACGTTCTTCCCAAAGTCTGACATATCCACATTGCTCTTTTCAGCAGCAACAAGCATATTGCGAAGTCGTTTCCAGTCAAAGATATAAATCCCCATAGAAGCCTTTGTAGACTTAGGTTGAGCAGGTTTTTCTTCGAATTCAACGATACGGTTATTGGCATCTGTATTCATGATACCAAAACGGCTAGCTTCTTTGAGAGGTACGTCTAGGACAGCTACTGTCAAACTGGCATTGTTATCCTTATGGGACTGAAGCATATCATCGTAATCCATCTTGTAGATGTGGTCACCAGAAAGAATCAAAACATACTCAGGATTAACACTATCAATATAGTCGATATTTTGGTAGATAGCGTGACTGGTCCCTTCAAACCAACGGTTTCCTTCACTTGCGGAATAAGGTTGCAGGATTGAGACCCCTGAACTAATACCATCCAAGCCCCAGCTGGACCCATTTCCGATATGGTTGTTCAAGGCGAGAGGCTGGTACTGAGTAATGACACCGACATTGTGAATCCCAGAGTTAGCACAGTTTGAAAGCGCAAAGTCAATGATACGGTAGCGCCCACCGAATTGCACCGCTGGTTTGGCAATGCTTTGAGTGAGTTTTCCGAGACGTGTTCCTTGCCCACCCGCAAGGATCAAAGCTAGCATTTCATTCTTCATTTTCTACTCCTTTTTATAGACATGTGAACGTTAAAATCGTAAGAAGGTCGGAAGTCAAACTTTTTATAAAAATAATAGGAAGTCCATTTTTCTTGTGTTTCAAGTCCAATCCAAGTAAACCAACTAGTAACATCTTACATCATTACCAAATCAATAGCATTCTACTCTTTTTGCTTAGTCGGTTTCAAACGACGCTTAATCTTCCAGATGCTTGCTCCCATAGCAGGCAGGGTAAAGGTCAAGGTCTGCTCATAATCTTTCCATAAGCCTTCTTGAGTCTGAACTGTTTGATTGTGTTCTTTCCACACTCCTCCCCATTCTTCTAATTCTGTATTCCAAACTTCTTCATAGACACCTGCGACAGGAAGTCCGATTGTAAAGTCTTGACGTTCAACTGGTGCCATATTAAAGACGCAGACTAACATCTCATCTTTTTTACTCTTGCGAATAAAGGAGAGGACACTTTGGTCTCTATTATCTGCATCGATGATTTCAATACCGTCATAGCTAGTATCAATCTCCCAAAGACAACGATGATCTTTGTAAAATTGATTAAGCTGCGAAGTAAAGTGTTTCATCTTAGAGTTCATGTAATCTTCTAAGTTTGACCATTCTAATTGCTCTTCAGATTTCCATTCTAAAAATTGACCGTATTCACTTCCCATAAAGAGCAATTTTTTACCAGGGTGGCAAATTTGATAGGTGTAAAGATTGCGCAAGCCGGCAAATTGATTGTAGCGATCGCCCCACATCTTGTGCATCATACTCTTCTTGCCGTGAACGACTTCATCGTGTGAAAATGGTAAGAGGTAGTTTTCTTTGAAAACATACATAAAGCTGAAAGTCACTAGATTAAAATCATACTTACGATAAATAGGATCTTCCTCATAGAAACGAAGAATATCATTCATCCAGCCCATGTTCCACTTATAGTCAAAGCCAAGTCCACCTGACTCTTTCGAACCAGTAATTTGGGTAGCTGACGAACTTTCCTCCGCTATCATCATCACATCTGGGTGCTCTGACTTGATTACATCATTTAAACGTTGAAGGAAATAGTAGCCTTCGTAGTTGAGGTTCCCGCCGTCTTTATTTGGAGTCCATGGAGCATTATCGTAGTCGAGATAGAGGATGTTGCTAACCGCATCTACTCGAATACCGTCTAAATGATAAAACTCAATCCAATGTTTGATACTAGAAATCAAGAAAGACTGAACTTCATTCTTCCCAAGGTCAAAGTTAAGAGCTCCCCAACCGTAGTTATGGGCCTTGTTGTGGTCTTGGTATTCAAAAGTCGGAGTTCCATCATAATAAGCAAGGGCATCATCATTGATAGTGAAATGACCTGGAACCCAGTCCACAATTACACCGATGTTATTTAAATGGCATTCCTCAACAAAATCCTGAAATTCTTCAGGTCGCCCATAGCAATGTTCTAGAGCAAAATACCCCATGAGCTGATAGCCCCAACTCAAACCAAGCGGATGCGCCATTAAAGGCATGAACTCAATGTGAGTATAGTTCATCTCAACAAGATAAGGAATCAACTCTTCTTTTAGTTGTGCAAAACTATAGGGACTACCATCTGGATTTCTCTTCCAAGACCCAGCGTGCGCTTCATAGATATTGACTGGACGTTCCGCAAAACCTAGCCGTTTTCTACGAGCTAACCAAAGACCATCCTTCCATTTCTTGTCAGGAATATTTGTTAGAATAGCTCCTGTACCAGGGCGAGCTTCAAAACGGAGGGCCAAAGGATCAACCTTCATAATCTGATGACCATTTGCACGAGTGATATGGTATTTATAGATTTGCCCTTCTTGAGCTAGGCTAGTAAAAACTTCCCAAACCCCAAATTCATTTCGAACCATAGGAATTTGATTTTCTATCCAGTTAGTAAAGTCACCTACTAAATGAACTGCTTGAGCATTTGGTGCCCAAACTCTAAATGTATACCCTAATTCTCCGTTAAGCTCCTCTCTATGTGCTCCGAGATAATGCTGAAGATGGATATTCTCTCCAGTTGTAAAGGTTCTTAAAGCTTCAAAATTGTTCATTCAATCCCCTTTCTTTATGTAAGCGTTTTCTATGTTTCTATTATACTATCTTTTGAGGGAACTTTCAAGAGATTTCCGTAATTAATGTTATATTTTTATGAAAGCCTTCAAAAAATTATCTTAAGATTTTAAGTACTTTCATCTATTTGGCAAAAAATAATGTTTATTCACTTATATTCTTTTCAATTTATATACTATTGTTCGTATTCCCTTTTTATAGTAAATTTATATTGAAAATATAATCAGGAATTTTGTCCTGATTTTTAAGGTTATTTCATATCAAAAACAATAGATTTAACATTTGTCATGGCTTCTATACTATATCTGATACCTTGAACCCCTGCACCGGATCCTTTTACTCCAAGAAATGGGAAGTTATCTGGTCCTCGTTGTGTTTTATTATTGATGTGAACTGTTCCCACTTCAAGTTTTTCAGCAATTTCAAAAGCTTTTTTAAAATCATTTGTAAATACAGATGACTGAAGTCCAAACTCAGATTGATTTGCGATGGCAATCGCTTCTTCTACATCTGCGACACGAATAACCGGTAAAACGGGCCCAATGGTTCTTCCCAGGCTAATTTCATATCTCTTGTGACATAATCAAAAAGTCCTGGCCAAATGAGATTATTCTCACGTTTGATTGGGCTAAGCGCTTTAGCTCCTTTTTCCTGAGCATCTTCAATCAATCCCCAGATGAAATCAGCTGAAGCATTATCAATAACAGGAGTGATATCAGCATTGTCAAAAGGATTACCAACTGTTAGTTTTGCCACTTCAGTCTGGAGTAAATTTGCTAATTTGTCTGCTACACTATCAACGACCAAGACACGCTTGATAGCTGTACAACGTTGCCCTGAATAACTAAAGGCACCAGCTACGATTTGCTTGGCTGCGTGTTCCAAATCAGCATCTTCTAATACAATAGCTGCGTCTTTTCCACCAAGTTCAAGCATGATAGGCCGCATACCAGCCAGGCGACCGATTCGCTCACCAATTGGTGTCGAACCCGTAAAGTTGATAAAGTTCACTTCTTTGTGCTCAATAATGTAATCCCCTATCTCAGAACCTCGTCCAGTAATGGTATTCAATACTCCAGCTGGAATACCTGCTTCATCAAAAGCCTTGGCCAATAAGAGACCTGAGATTGATCCTTGTGTTGGTGGCTTAAACAGAACGACATTTCCTGCAATCAAAGCTGGAGCAATCTTTGATGCAGATAAATTTACAGGATAATTAAATGGAGCAATGGCGAGTACGATACCAACGGGTTCCCGGCGTACAATGGACATTTTATTTTTACTGGCAGCTTCAAAGCCACCACCTTCCATGGCTTGACCAGTGATGCGTAGTCCTTCTTCAGCAGTATATCTAATCAAATCAACTGTACGGACTACTTCTCCTATAGCTGCCTGAATTCCCTTTGCCACCTCTTTGGCAAGTATCGTTCCAATTACTTCCTTGTCACGTTCTAAAATATCTGCCGTCTTATGCAGATAGGCTGCACGTTCTACGGGTGCCAAATCACGCCAAGCAGATAGCGCTTCTCGACCAGCTTTCATTACTTCATCAACTTCTGCCTGACTCATAGCTGGTACTGTACCAAGCTTTTCCTGATTAATAGGAGAGTAGATTGTAATTTCATTCTCTGATGATTTCCAATTTCCGTTTACTAAATTCTGATAGTTTGTCAAATCCGCTTCCTCCTGAAAATGATTAAAACTTATTTTAACAAATTTTCAGAAAATTACAACCCTTTTTGCGAAAATTTTGAGATTTTTTTCACAAACTTGATTCTTCAAATAGTTTGACACTTAATTCTACTCTTCATTGAAAACTTATACATAACAAAAAGGATTAGACAATCTAACCCTTTTTAGTTTATGAATTTAAGAGAGTACTTTAAGCACTGCGACACTAGTATTGTCGATTACATTCGACTCTTTTGAACGACTATTTGTCACAAGCATTTCTAGATTTCCTGCATTTTCAAAGTAGAAGGAAGTTCCCTTTGCATTAAATACGACCAATAGATGTTCTGGTCCCCCGTGAATCTCGTAAACAATCCATCCGCTATTTTCTGTAGCAGTGTGGACAAAGACATGACGGTAAACTTCTTCGTATGTAGGATAAGAAAAGGCGCTAGTCTGTGTTTTCAGTCGAATAATCTGACGGACAAAGTCAATGCTTTCTTGTCTTTCATTGATCAAGTCCCAGTTTATTTGGTTGACACTGTCAGGGGCGTTGTAACTATTCATAGCACGTTCTCGGTCTGCGGGAGTGAGTTGTCCATCTTCACCAGTCGGAATCAACTTGGTTCGACCAAATTCTTGGCCAATTTCCATAAAGGACATTCCTTGCATGAGCAGGTTCATTGCTGTCGCTGTCTCAACCTTGCGCATAATCTGGTCAGAACTTTGATCAGGATGAAGCGTCGCCAGCAGGTCATGAAGATTGTAATTGTCATGGGCTTCAACATAGTTGAGAACCTGGTTTGGACTCAGATAAGAGCCCAACTCTCGGCTACCAAGAATAGCCTTGGCTACGATAGGTTCGGTGGCTGCACCGCTGACAAATCCTGACTTGATTGCACCATAAACTTCTCCTCCTTTAATCGCATCACGCTGATCATCGTTGAAGAATCCGATATTTGGCATCTGGTAGGCATTGTCCTTCTTGGCCTTATCATAAGGTGCAAGACCTGTTCCCATATCCCAGCCTTCTCCATAAGTGATAATACGGGGATCAACCTCATCTAGCGCCCAACGAATTGCTTGCATGGTTTTGACATCATGAATACCCATCAAGTCAAAACGGAAACCATCAATATTGTATTCTTTCACCCAGTATAGGAGAGAATCAATCATGTACTTACGGAACATTTCATGTTCACTGGCTGTTTCATTTCCTACACCTGTACCATTTTGGAAGGTTCCATCTCGGTTCATGCGGTAGTAATAATCTGGTACAGTTGTTTGGAAAGGCGCATCAACCGTTGAGAAGGTGTGATTATAAACCACGTCCATGATGACACCAATTCCTGCATCATGATAGGCCTGAACCATGGTTTTAAGATCACGAACGACCTGTCCTGGATCATCTGGATTACTAGAGAAACTTGGTTCTGGTGCATTGTAGTTTTGAGGATCATAGCCCCAGTTATAGGTTACGTTTCCATCCTCATCGTATTCCTTATGGCGATCAAAGATTGGTTGAAGTTGAACATAGTTGCAGCCAAGTTCTTTGATATAGTCAAAGGCGGTTGCTTGTCCGAATTGGTTAGTCGTTCCTGTCTGCGCAGCCCCAAGGAAGGTTCCACGGAGATGCTCTGCCACTCCAGATGTTGGAGATTTGGTCAAATCTCGGATATGCATTTCACAGATAACGGCTTTACATGGATTTTCCAAACGCCAAGGAGCTTCTGTCCCATGTTTGACTTCAAATCCATCTACTTGTCTCTCTTTGTGTGAGAGAATAACAGAACGTTTTCCGTCAGGACTGGTTGCAATTGTATAAGGATCTCTTGTCAAACTCTTGTGATGAGGGAATTCAATCTGATACTGATAAGCCTTGCCAGCAAGATTCTCATCTAAATCTAGACCCCAAACACCAATGGTATTGTACTTATGACTATATGAATAGCTATTCCCACGCTCTAGATTATAGGTTTTCCAAATTGGAGCATCGTTGCTGGTATTTTCATAGACAACTACCTGTACAGCTGTAGCTGTAGGAGCCCAAAGTTTAAAGCTTGTCTGATAATCTGAAAGACTATAACCTAGTTCTCCTTGATAGCCCCAGTGGTGATCGTAGCTAGCGCTATGGATTGCTTTATCAAAAGCAAATGGATTTTGATCTTTGTAGTAAGGACTAGCAATGGCTGGATTTTCAGAATAATAAACCGTCTCGTCGCCCTCTAAAATCCAAACTTCTGTCAGAAGCGGATAGTAGTTATAACGCACTGGATATTCCTTAATATTTCCATCAATCTCAACTGAGAATTTTAGGTTTTCTAACTTTTCTTGACTTGTAACTGTGAAAGAGAACTTTGCTCCAAAAAAGTCATTCTCATAATACAATTTTTCAACATTGTCTGCCTGTTTTCTACTAAATGAACAAGCAGTATAATCCCCATTTTTTCGATGAAAATGGATGACTACTGGGTATCTATACATTTCTTTTCCTAATTTCTAATTTCAATTTAATTTTTTTATGTGGTGCTGATAGATTCAGCGATTGAATGTCTGACTGACAATAGACTTAATCTATGTAAAAACACTTCAGGAGAGATAGTTTCTGACTATCTAAGACCTAGCTGACTGCTATTCTTTACAAACTTTCCAACCAGGCTTCATCTTGAACTTCAATACCAAGTTCTTGAGCTTTTTGGAGTTTGCTTCCCGCATCCGCTCCTGCTACGACTAGGTCTGTTTTCTTGGATACACTGCCGGTTACCTTAGCTCCTAGACTTTCGAGTTTGCTTTTTGCTTCTGAGCGCGTGAGACGTTCCAATTTTCCTGTCAGAACTACTGTCAAACCTGACAAGGCTGCATCTGCTACTACTGTCTGCCCTTTGTAGTCCAGATTGACTCCAGCTTCTTTCAACTCGTCTAAGAGAATTTTTGATCCTTCTGTTGCAAAATAAGTCTGAAGGCTTTGGGCAATCACCCCACCCAAGCTCTCGATACTTGCTACTTCCTCTGGATCAGCTTGGGCTAGATTTTCAATAGAGTGGAAATGTTGGAGCAAGAGCTGACTAGCCTTGCTTCCAACATGGCGAATTCCCAGACCAAACAAGAGCTTTTCAGCAGAGTTTTCCTTAGATGCTTGAATAGCCTGATATAGTTTAGAAGCAGACTTTTCCTTGACACCTTCTAAAAGGAGGAAGTCTTCTTCTTTCAAACGGTAGATATCCGCCACATCCTTTACTAAATTGGCAGCAAAGAGTTTCTCAACTATGGAAGGACCAAGGCCTGTAATATTCATGGCATCACGAGAGGCAAAGTGAATCAAACCTTCCATGATTTGGGCAGGACAGCGAGGATTGATACAACGTAGAGCAACCTCATCTTCAAAATGAAGTAACTGACTGTCACAGCTCGGACAGTTAGTCGGAATATCTAGTTTTTCTTCAGAAACACGCTTGGACTCTACCACACGCAAAACAGCAGGAATGATATCTCCAGCCTTATAAACGATAACCGTATCGTCTTTGCGAATATCTTTTTCAGCAATATAGTCTACGTTGTGTAGGGTCGCACGGCTAACAGTTGTACCAGCAAGCTGAACAGGTGTGAGATTGGCAGTCGGGGTCACAACACCAGTGCGTCCTACTGTCCAGTCAACTGAGAGTAGTTGGGCTTCTTTTTCCTCAGCAGGGAACTTATAGGCTACTGCCCACTTTGGCGCTTTAACTGTAAAACCGAGTTCTTCTTGACCTGCTAAGTCATTGACTTTGATAACCACTCCATCAATATCGTAAGGTAGATGTTCCCGTTCTTGTCCTACTTCTTGGATAAAATTCCATATCTCATCCATGCTTTCAGCCAAGATTCGTTTAGGATTAACTACAAAACCAAGTTGTTCAAGATGCTTCAAGACTTTTTCTTGACTATCTCGAGTTGAAGGACTAGCTTCTTGATAGAGAAAAGTCGCAAGATTGCGCTTGGCAACTACTGCTGTATCCAGCTGACGCAAAGTTCCAGCCGCCGCATTACGAGGATTGGCAAATTCAGGCTCTCCATTTTCTTGGCGAGCTTGGTTGACCAGATCAAAGGAAGCGCGTGGCATGTAACACTCCCCACGAACTGTGATATCTAGTTTTTCTGGCAAGGTCAAAGGAATATCCTTGACGCGCTTGAGATTTTCAGTGATATTCTCACCAATAGAACCATCCCCACGTGTCGCACCGACTACCAAAATTCCCTTTTCATACGTAAGCGAGATAGACAAACCATCGATTTTCAACTCACAGATATAAGTGGGATGGGGTAACTCCTTGCGAACACGCGCATCAAAAGCTTCTAACTCTTCACGTGAAAAAGCATCCTGCAAACTATAAAGAGGATACTGATGACTGTATTTTTCAAAACCATCTAAAACCTTACCACCAACACGATGGGTTGGACTGTCTGCTAAAACTTGATCTGGATAGGCAGCTTCCAAATCGACCAACTCTCGGTAGAGGCGATCGTACTCGCTATCTGAAACCGAAGGATTGTCACTCGTATAGTACTCGCTCGCATAGCGGTTGAGTAAGGCAACTAACTCATTCATTCTTTTATTCATAAAACCATTTTACCACAAACCAAGCCCTCCTCACAATGGAGAAGGGCTGAAAAAATAACAAGATTATCAAAAAATAAGAAAATTTCTTACACCTGCTCCGATAATTCTTCCCATTCAAGCATAGCCGCTTCCTGACGATGGCTAATTTTGTCCAGTTCAGCCTGCAATTCCATGAGCTTTTCAGCATCGTTGGTTTCCAGCATTTGTTCAGAAATGGCTTGACTTTGGGTTTCTAATTCTTCAATTTCTACCTCTAAGTTCTCGATTTGACGCATGAGCTTGCGGGCTTCTTTCTGACTTTCTTTCTGAGCTTGGTAGTCATTAACAGGACTTGCTTCTTTTGCTTGATTACTAGTTAAAAGTTCCTCATTCTGGCTTACTTCTACTTCTGTCTTCTTTTCAACATAGTAGTCATAGTCTCCTAGATAGAGGGTCGAACCATTTTCGGACAATTCCAAAATATGAGTTGCAACGCGGTTGATAAAGTAACGGTCATGACTGACAAACAGAAGGGTTCCATCAAAGTCTATCAAGGCATTTTCTAGCACTTCCTTGCTATCAATATCCAAGTGGTTGGTAGGCTCGTCAAGTATCAGGAAGTTGTTGTTTTCCATAGACAGTTTAGCAAGCAACAAACGAGCGCGTTCACCACCAGACAGCATGCCAACTGATTTTTTAACATCATCTCCTGAGAAAAGGAAGGCACCTAGGCGATTACGGATTTCAACCTCTGGTGTTAGTTTAAAATCATTCCAAAGTTCATCTAGGACACTATTGCTTGGTGTTAGCTTGCTTTGAGTCTGATCATAATAACCAACCTCAACATTTGCTCCAAAACGCTTCTCTCCTTTGATAAGAGGAATCTGGTCTACTATTGACTTGATAAAGGTTGACTTCCCAATACCGTTTGGTCCAACGATAGCAACAGCATTCATCTTGCGAAGGTCAAGATTTATCGGTTCTGACAAAATTTCCCCATCATAACCAATGGCTGCATTTTCAACTGTCAGGACGACATTACCAGATGTTTTTTCAGACTGGAAGGTCATATTGGCTGATTTCTTCCCAGCTTCAGGCTTATCCAAGCGCTCCATTTTTTCCAGTTGTTTACGGCGCGATTGGGCACGTTTGGTTGTCGAAGCTCTTACTAGATTGCGATTAACAAAATCTTCCAGAGCAGCGATTTCCTTCTGCTGCTTTTCATAGTTTTTTGCCTCAGTTGCTAGTTTTTGCTCTTTTTGTTCAACAAAACGAGAGTAATTCCCCACATAGCGATCCAAAGAATGCTTGGTTAAATCGAGCGTAATTGTTGCAACCTTGTCCAAGAAATAACGGTCGTGACTAACAATGAGAAGAGCCCCACTATAATTGACCAAGTAGTTTTCCAACCAGGCGATGGTCTCAATATCCAAATGGTTGGTAGGTTCATCTAAGACCAAGAGATTCGGCTTTTCAAGGAGCATTTTGGCCAGAGCCAAGCGGGTGTTTTGACCACCAGAAAGCTCAGAAATTTTCATCTGCCACATAGTCTCATCAAACTTGAAACCATTTAAAATCGCTCGAATGTCTGCTTCGTAGGTGAAGCCACCTGCTTGACGGAAATATTCTGACAAACGGTCGTAGTCTGCCATGAGTTTATCTAGTTCCGCTCCAGTTTTCTCACCCATCTCCAACTCCATCTGACGCAGTTGTGTCTCCGTACGCCGTAAATCATCAAAAACATGGAGCATTTCGTCGTAAATGGTATTCTCAGACTCAAATCGGCTGTCTTGGGCTAGGTAGGAAAGAGAGATGTCTTTTTTCTTATTGATTTCCCCTCTAGTTGGCTCCTCTTCTCCAACTAAAATCTTCAAAAGAGTTGACTTTCCTGCTCCATTTTTTCCAACAAGAGCAACCCGATCGCGTTCATCTACCTGCAGATTGATATTATCAAAAAGAACCTCTCCTGCAAAAGAACGTTCAATTTTATTGGCTTGTAAAATAATCATGATTCTATTTTACTATCTTTTTCACTTTTAGACAATTGCAATGAAAAAAGTTCGAGTATAAACTCGAACTTTTTATTTTAGTATCCAATGCCTCCACGGAATGTGCGAGCCATATCTTTTAAATCATAGTTCTTAGAAGAGGTATCGATTGTCCATTTACCATCTTTCTTCGTCATTTTGATTTCATAACCCTCTTTTCTCATACTATTACTAGTATCTAGAGGAGTTGATTCAAATTGGCTTGGAGCATTTTCTAAAATGTACTTCTCACCAGCTTTCATAGCTTCTGAATAGTTGCTGTACTTACCTTTGTTTTCGTCGTAAAATTTACGGCTTAATTCATAAACATTCAAGTTATCCAAGTCAATCGTTTCAGGTCTTACATAGATAACGGCGTAGTCTGGCAAGTATGTTTTAACTTTGTAATCAATTTTTGCTCGTTTAGAGTTTGCTTTAATATACGCCTCAGCAAATGTACGAAGCTCGGCATCTGAAGGTTTGTAGTTATAGAAACCTTTTCCGAATGATTCTACAAATTTCTTGATGAATTCTTCTCTATCAGCCTTCACATCGTTTGTAAATTCAGCATCACCATCAGAAGATTTTTTATCATCTGCAAGGGATACGACTTGAGCCTTGTTATCAGATGTACTTAGGTTTGTTCCGCCGCCTGAGCTTTCTCCATTAAGGTAAACGGCATCGACATATTTTTTCATTACTTCTTTAGCTTCATCAATGTGATCCTCGTATTTACTTGGATCAACTTTGATAGCTACGTCGTTATTCTTTTTAGAGTCTTCTTTGATATCTTCGTAGAAGCTAGGTGCAAAATGAAGCTCATATTTAGCATCTTTGTCTACTTCATAAACAACATAACCAGCTACACTCTTACCTTTAGAGATGCTATCTCCATAAGACATGAATTTAGTCTTGCTGTCGCTTTCATAGATTTGAATTGGTTCTACTTTTTCATCTTTTTCATTGTAAAGGGTGATATCGCGACTAGTGAAACTGAACTTTTTATCACGGTTGTTTTTGATTTCTACTTGAAGAGCAAGGTAGCTTGAAGATGAATCTTCATCTTTAGGCAATACAAACATCCCATCTTTAACAGATACTTCAAAGTTGGAGTTTGAGGCAGTACCGTTGTCGCTTGCCTTCTTTGTTGATCCACAAGCAACAAGTGCTAAAGCTGATACCAGCAAAGCAGAATACTTAAGAATTTTTTTCATAATAGAGTATCTCCTTTTATTATTTACTATATTCTACCATAGCGATAATAAAATTCAAAATAGAAACCGAACCTTTTTAAAAAAACTTAAAATTATAGAATAATAACTTAAATTTTTTCAAAAAATTATTTTAAGTATAGAAGCATCGTCTTAGAGAATCAATAGGAAGTCACGTTTTTTCTTTGAAAACTTTTTCTATATATTTTTCTAAATTTATTAGGAATTCAGTTTGAAACCGTTTAGTTATAAACTCTTGTTTAGCCTTTTTTAGGGAAATGAAAAAAGCTCGATACGAGTAATAGCGACTATGCTAACGTTTTACTAAAATCCTAAATCATGGTATAATAAAGCCGATTAAAACAATTTACAATAAAAGGAGACGCTCAATGACTTACCAAGAAAACTATCAAAAATGGCTTGATTTTGCTGAACTTCCAGACTACCTTCGTCAAGATTTGGAAAACATGGACGAAAAGACAAAGGAAGACGCCTTCTATACCAATCTTGAATTTGGTACTGCTGGTATGCGTGGATTGATTGGAGCTGGTACTAACCGTATCAATATCTATGTTGTCCGTCAAGCAACTGAAGGTTTGGCTCGTTTGATTGAGTCAAAAGGTGGAAATGAAAAAGAACGTGGTGTGGCAATTGCCTACGATAGCCGTCACTTCTCACCAGAATTTGCCTTTGAATCTGCTGCAGTCCTAGCAAAACATGGTATCAAATCTTACGTATTTGAAAGCCTTCGTCCAACTCCAGAACTGTCATTTGCAGTTCGTCACCTCAACTGTTTCGCAGGTATCATGATTACTGCTAGCCACAACCCAGCTCCATTTAATGGTTACAAGGTTTACGGTGAAGACGGTGGACAAATGCCTCCACATGATGCGGACGCTTTGACTACTTATATCCGTGGAATCGAAAATCCATTTGCTGTGGAAGTTGCCGATGTAGAAGCTGAAAAAGCTTCTGGTTTGATTGAAGTCATCGGTGATGCTATTGACACTGAGTACCTCAAAGAAGTTAAAGATGTCAACATCAACCCAGCTTTGATTGAAGAGTTTGGTAAAGACATGAAGATTGTCTATACACCACTTCACGGTACTGGTGAAATGTTGGCTCGTCGTGCTCTTGCCCAAGCAGGATTTGACTCTGTTCAAGTTGTTGAAGCACAAGCAACTGCTGATCCAGACTTCTCAACTGTAAAATCGCCAAACCCAGAAAGCCAAGCAGCCTTCGCCCTTGCTGAAGAACTTGGTCGTCAAGTTGGTGCAGACGTTCTTGTGGCAACTGACCCTGACGCTGACCGTGTTGGTGTTGAAGTTCTTCAAAAAGATGGTAGCTACCTTAACCTTTCAGGTAACCAAATCGGTGCTATCATGGCTAAATACATCTTGGAAGCCCACAAAAATGCTGGTACTCTTCCTGAAAATGCTGCCCTCTGCAAGTCTATCGTATCAACTGACTTGGTAACGAAGATTGCTGAAAGCTACGGCGCAACCATGTTCAACGTCTTAACTGGTTTCAAATTTATCGCTGAAAAGATTCAAGAATTCGAAGAAAAACACAACCACACCTACATGATGGGATTTGAAGAAAGCTTCGGTTACTTGATTAAACCATTCGTACGTGATAAAGACGCTATCCAAGCTGTTCTTGTCGTTGCTGAGCTTGCTGCTTACTACCGTTCACGTGGTTTGACTCTTGCTGACGGTATCGAAGAAATCTACAAAGAGTACGGTTACTATGCTGAAAAGACTATCTCTGTAACTCTTTCAGGTGTAGATGGTGCTGAACAAATCAAAGCTATCATGGCTAAATTCCGTAACAATGCTCCAAAAGAATGGAACACAACAGCTATCACTGTCGTAGAAGACTTCAAGGCTCAAACTGCTACTGCTGCTGACGGTACTGTTACAAACTTGACAACTCCTCCAAGTGATGTATTGAAATACACACTTGCTGATGGTTCATGGATTGCCGTTCGCCCTTCAGGTACAGAACCAAAGATCAAATTCTACATTGCTGTTGTAGGGGAAACAAACGAAGATTCACAAGCTAAGATTGCCAACATCGAAACAGAAATCAATGCCTTTGTAAAATAAGCAAGCTAAAAGATGAGATAAACCAATCTCATCTTTTTTTCGTATCAAATCCGAGCAATTTTAGAAACTTTGTGGCATACTAGTTTTATCAAAAAAAGAGAGGTATTCTTATGAATCAATTTTTAGAAGATATTAAAGACCTTGAAGTGACTACAGTTTCACGCGCCCAAGAAGCACTCGATAAGAAAGAAACAGCAACCTTCTTCATCGGTCGCAAAACTTGCCCTTACTGCCGTAAATTTGCTGGTACATTAGCAGGCGTCGTAGCTGAAACCAAAGCACACATCTACTTCATCAATAGCGAAGAACCTAGCCAACTCAATGCTTTGCAAGATTTCCGTTCACGTTATGGAATCCCAACCGTACCAGGATTTGTTCACATTACAGATGGCCAAATCAATGTCCGTTGCAACTCTTCTATGTCAGCACAAGAAATCAAAGAATTTGCAGGATTGTAAAAAACAACAAAAGAAGGCTCTCGCCTTCTTTTTTAATTATATTCAAAATATCTATTCACCAATTCCTGAATTCTACCTTCTTTGGCAGCTGGAATGGTATCTTCTAAAACAAAGTTCCTTCTACTGATATCTTGAGAGAGATTTCCAAAGATAAAATTAGTCGAAATGTTATAGATAATCTCTGAAGGCGCAAATCCATAAACTTGATTTTCTAGGATATGTTTTAAGCGTTCTTCAGGATTTGGAAAAGCTTCTTTCAAGCCATTGCTGTTATATAGCCGCTTAACAAGCTCTGCAATATAGAGACCTGACTTCATGTACAAATCAATGAATGTCTTAGACGGATCATCAAAGATTCCTGGATTTTCTTTTTCAAGGTCATCCACCATTCTCTTCACTACCCGTTTAGGAGTGAAAATTTGATTGGTTTTCTGTGGTGGAATATAGTCGAAAATATCTTCTTTTTGATCTTTAAAATAATCTGCCAACTCCTCTTTCTTGCGAAGAAATTCTTGGATGGCTTCATCAAATGTTGCTCGATCAAAGAGATGTCCTGCAAAATCCTGCCCACCATCTCTCAAATAACGAAATTGTTCAATCGTAATACCAGTCACTTCAAAGAAGACATGCTCAGGAACAAAGGTGTCAAAATTATCAAGTGTTAGAGATTGATCACCGTAGGCCATGATGAAACTTGGAATTGTTCGTGCAAATCCTCGAAGATGGTCCCGAATCTCATCTTGGGCTGATTGTTTCAACTGTTCCACCCGTTTTATCTCAACCTGTTCAATAAACTTCTCGGGCATTTTTTCCACTTCTTTTTTAAGTGTTTGTTCTAGTTTTTCTTTATGAATGAGATTATTTTCTTCTAAACGTTTTTCAAGAACTTCTTGAATCTTATCTTTTTGTTCTTTATCATTTTCTTCCTTGAGCTGTTGTTGCAACTCTTCCTTGATATGAGCTTCAGAAATTTTACGTTCTATCTCATTTTTTCGAACTTCGTTCTCAAATGTTGCTACAATTTGTTTCTTGATCTGGTCTGTTTCCCGAGTTTTCAGATCATATCCAACCTTCAATTCCTCTACAATTACTGAAGAAACGGTCTTACTCAAGTCATTGACCAGCTGTTTTTGAGTTCTTTCCTCATCTTTTGTGACTAACTCAGCAACAGACTCACCAAGCCCATAAACTTTTTCACCAAAAAGTCGCGTTTGTTGATTGACCACGATTTCATGGTCAACCACTGCATTGCCCTCATCATCCACTGTAACACCTGAAAAGTCTAGTAGATCCGATGATGTTTGTAACTTGCCTTCCTTTTCAACTGGTAGTTCATTTAAGATGTCTAGAACGGTTTGACTGGCTTGGAAAATGCCGCTGATATTATCAAATAAGAGATTAGACATAAACCCACGTTTGAGGACTTCCCTAGCTTTTATTTGACGCGGTATAGTCAGAACTGCCTTAGCATCAATTTCAACCATCTTACCTGCACGGTCTTCTGCTATGACAGGGAAGAAATTTAAGAGTTCTCTGATGTTCTCTTCACGAGTTGCGGAAGTTCCACCACCTCCTGCAGTCGCAAGTGATAAGTTGTTCGCAAACTCATCAAAGAGAATCAGGGTTCTTTCTGGCGCAAAGTCAAATACATAGGCTCTTTCTTTGCGGAAGTGATTTCCTTTGTTATCGCTCCATGAGTAAGGGTTTTGTGCACGGAAGGCAGCTTGCATATAAATGGCAGGTGATTTCAAGTTTGATAACATCAATACGCCTGTCCATTCAGGGATCGTCACACCTGTCGTCAATTGACCGACGGATAGGGTAATGGTTTTGTCATTCTCTGCTATCGCTTTTCTAACCAAGTCTAGGGATTTGAGTTTAACCTTATCATCTTCCTCGGACATACGCCCGTCACCAGCAGCTAACACAATCTCATAGTTTTCATAGATGGGATGTTCCTCTAGCAGTGCTTTTAAGGCTTTTGCTGAGGCTACACGTTCTAAGAGCCAAAAAGTATGCTTGAGTTCGTTCCGAAGCTCTTTGGTTGAAAATGGATATTTCTCATTGCTTGATAGAGTATCTAACCAATTTCTGACATCTTGCTCATGGATAAATTTCCCTTTATCATCTGTAGCGAAAAATTCACTCAAGTCAAAAGCATAGTCGATGTTCTCTCCATCGAGTTGAGCACCTTTTTCTAACTCCTCACCAATCATCTGAGACATTTGATAGGTAAAGAGATTTAACTGAGGCAAGCTCTCATATGGATTTTCCTCTTCTTGATCAGGTGACCAAGTTGTTTTAGCTGCCTGCTCATCAGCGTAAGACCAGTTGTAGATCTGCTCCTCGGTAAATTCTCCCTTAGCTAATGCCTTAAATGGAGTTCCTGATAGATGCAAGGTAAAGTTTCGACGGATCTTATTAAAAGCCTGATCTGTCTTAAAGGTAGCAACTCCTTCGTGAGCCTCATCGATAACCAACAAGTCCCAATGTAGATCAGTGACCCATTTAAGTTTATTGTGCTCTCCACCAAGATAAGCAGAGCCTTTCAAGTCTTGGAGACTGATAAAAGCAAGTTGTCTTACATCGTCATCTAAAATACCAACAAATTCTTTACGTGACAAGGTTGGGCGATTTTTAAGACTGTCTGATTCTGAAACAAACTTATAAGTCGTTTGACCTGCTATGAATTTTTCAAAATCATCATACCATGAGTTAGCTATTGCAGGTCTGTTGGTTACGATTAGGACATTGACAGCATCCATTCGACGAGCTAGGTCATAGGTAGATAAGGTTTTACCAAAACGTGGCTTGGCATTCCAGAGGAACTTACCTCCTAGATGATTCTTGAAATAAGCTAAAGTTTTAGAAACTGCCTCTTCTTGCTCTTGTCGCAGAGTATAGTCCTGTCCTTGACCAGGCTGATAACCTGACAAATCATGCTGAACAAACTTATCAAAAAGATTTTTAGATTTCTCAGGTGTCCCATTAAAGTAAAACCATTCCGTCTTAGGGCGACGTTCCACATCATGGAAAGAAAGGAAATGGTGGAAATCATGGTCCTTAAAAGTCTTTCCCTTATCAGGTTCTTCCGTATAGGCTGCATCACCAGTCCATAAGACATCTGTATCTATATGAGCAGTATGCGTTTGTTCTTTAATCCGTTGTGTGACATCACGCTCTGTATAACCAATCTTAATCCAGCCCTCATTGCTAGTTACCGTAGGAGTGGTGTAAGCATAGATTTTAGGATGAATCTCTTTAGAAGTTTTAATTTCTACCATCAATCCATCTCCTTCACATGTATTTTAATAAAAGCTATATGCTCTGGAGAAAGACCATATTTTTGATAGAGTCGGTGGTCAATATCAGCCACTGATTGTGTCCAATCAATGTCCGAATTGACTGAAAAGTCTTGGAGAGGGACATTTTGCCAAGTATCTTTATTATTATCCTGAGTAATCTTAAGAGTCCCTAACAATGTTCTACAAAATGTTGTTTTAATATATTTTAGACAGTTTTCAGCTTCAACTTCTAAATCAAAATTACCAAAAGAAATAAAAGATTGTGTATAACCCACGAGTGGGGTACCCACGAGTGGGGTACCCACGAGTGGGGTCGATAGGACTTCGCCAATCGCCCCACTCCCATTGGACTTAGGTAACAATACTTTATATTTATTCAAATTTTCATGTTTCTCAATATATTTTTTATTTATATATTTATACTGACGTTTATTTTTAATGAGACCTAATACCTTAATATCATCATCTGATTGTGTTATGTCTGTAAATAATGGAAGTTGTTCAAAAATTGATGTAGTTAGGCGTTTCTCTTTTCCATCACTACCAATAACAGAGCGTAACTCTGGATAATCGCTATAAACAGCATCTAAATTAAATTTATTTTGTAAATGAATAATTGGAGCAATTGGTTTAAACATTTTATGATTAATAACTAACTGTAAAATTTCATTCAATTCAGTAAAAGGTGTATACGTTTTTATTGCTCCAAAAACTCTATCATTATCATGGTAACTAATAGTCACTCCACCTTTAATATCCGTACCAGGAAAAACTTTCGAAGAATCTTGGACATAATACATGACTTTAAAATGTTCATTCAACAGCATTTTTTCATTCCATGATTTTGGTGTTTTACCAGCCTTAAATAAAAACCTAGCAGGTGTTATCAATACTGATTTTCTACTAATTTTATATGATTCATCCATAAAATGATGATATATTGGTTTATCACTTGTTCCTTGTAATTCTTCCTGATAAGGCGGATTTCCTATCACGACATCAAATTTCATTTCACTTTCCTCACTAGATAGGCACTCAAAACCTATCATTTTATTCTTTTTCCAGTCCTTGATTTGGGTTTTAGATTCTTCTACTTCTTGAACTTCCAGCTCATCTGAAAACAAGCTTAGCTGTTGAGATTGCTCTTGTTTAGCTGAGTAAGGACTGATTTTATTCAATCCATCCATTTGAAAGACATTGTAGGAGATAATAGTCGCAATTTCTTTCTTTTGCTCTAAGGTCGGTTGATTTCCAGTCTTTGCAAGATAGTAGTCCTCAAATGTTGCTAAAAGATTTTCACGCGCCAAAATCAGTGAATCTCCTTGGTACTCATAACCATACGAAGCTCGATAAGCTTTTTTTACGAGTTCATAGAAGATTGCTTCATCCGAAACCTCACGACTAATGCGCTGCAATTTTCTATCAACAAAACCAACTCGCTCAGATAATGGAATTTCCTCACCAGTCACTGTATCATAGCGAGTAACCATATAAGGTGCTTCACCACAGGTGATTTCTAGCCAGAGCACTTGGATATAATCTTCAAGATCCAGAGCTTCAAGTTCAGCTTCCACGTAGCCATTTTGCTTTTCAACCAACCAAGTTGGCGTAAAGACTTCGGCTCTAATCTTGGTTCGGTCTTTTTGCTCATACTTAGACTTTTCTGATCGGGGTTGAATCAAGTTTGCATAGGTTCCCGTCACCCTACTTGGAGTAATGCGGTCACTTGGAGCAAATCCCTTTCCCAACAATTCATAAGAATGAGTCGCCCAAACAATATTTTTCTTGGTCGTTCGATCTTTTAAAAGAATTTTTAATAAGTCAGCAGACTCCATAGCCAACTTTTCTTCACTAATATCTATCGTCATAAGGCAACCTTTCTCGTACTATAAACCTTATTATATCATATTTTAAATGGTGTTTGGAGTAGAAAATAATAGCTAAACATAAGAAAAGAAGGCACTCGCCTTCTTTTTATATATCTGTCAATGGTGTTGCGGTATCTGGTGAAGTGTCGTAAACCTTAAAGTCAACTCCGACTCCCAGATCGGCTTGGGCTAGCTGATTGACCATGGTCATATGAGCCAGCTCCTTGATATTGTTCTCTTTGGACAAGTGGCCAAGGTAGATTTTCTTGGTTCGATTTCCCATGGCACGAATCATGGCCTCAGCTCCGTCTTCGTTAGAGAGGTGGCCAAGATCAGATAGGATACGCTGTTTGAGTCGCCAAGCATAAGATCCAGCTCGTAAGATTTCTACATCGTGGTTGGACTCGATGAGATAACCGTCAGCATTCTCAACAATTCCTGCCATACGATCACTAACATAACCTGTGTCAGTCAACATGACAAAACTCTTATCATCCTTCATAAAACGATAAAACTGGGGTGCTGCGGCATCATGACTAACCCCAAAACTCTCAATATCGATATCGCCAAAAGTTTTGGTTTTTCCCATTTCAAAAATGTGCTTCTGCGATGAATCCACCTTACCGAGGTACTTGCTATTTTCCATAGCCTGCCAAGTTTTCTCATTGGCGTAAAGGTCCATACCATATTTGCGAGCCAAGACACCGACCCCATGAATATGGTCTGAATGCTCATGTGTAATCAAAATTGCATCCAAATCTTCAGGTTTGCGATTGATTTCACTCAAGAGACTTGTGATTTTCTTACCTGACAAGCCTGCATCCACTAATATTTTCTTTTTTGGGGTTTCCAGATAAAAGGAATTTCCACTGGAACCTGATGCTAAAATACTGTATTTAAAGCCTATTTCACTCATTCTAGTCTTCTATTTCGTCCTCCCATATTTCTTCTTTTACGGCATCCTTATCATAAGGGAGCACGATGGTAAAGGTTGATCCCTTACCGTATTCACTTTTGGCCCAAATAAAGCCGTTGTGTTGTTTGATGATTTCTTTGGCGATGGCTAGACCTAACCCAGTTCCACCTTGTGCACGACTTCTTGCACGATCCACACGATAAAAGCGGTCGAAAATCTTCGGTAAATCTTGTTTGGGAATACCTAGGCCTTGGTCTTTGATGGATAAAATCATCTGGTCGTCAGTTGTTTTCATGCTGACAGTAATTTTCCCACCATCTGGTGAGTACTTAATGGCATTGTTAAGAATATTATCAATCACCTGGGTCATCTTATCAGTATCAATCTCGATCCAAACTGAATTGATTGAGTAATCTCGAACCAGCTCATATTTTTTCTCTTGATCCTGACCTCTCATCTTGTCAAAACGGTTAAGGATAAAGGTGATGAAGGCTGTAAAGTTAATCAACTCCACATCCAACTGAGTAGTCGCATTATCAATACGAGAGAGATGCAAGAGATCTGTCACCATCCGCATCATGCGGTTAGTTTCATCAAGCGAAACCTTGATAAAATCAGGGGCTACAGGATCATACAAGGCTCCCTCGTCCAAGGCTTCAAGATAAGATTTAACACTGGTCAAAGGAGTTCTCAGCTCATGACTCACGTTTGAAACGAAGAGTCTCCGCTCGCGTTCTTCCTTCTCCTGCTCGGTCGTATCATGTAAAACAGCAACCAAACCAGAGATGAATCCAGACTCACGGCGAACCAGAGCGAAACGTACACGAAGACTCAGGTATTCACCATTCACATCTTGGGAATCAATCATCAACTCAGGAATCTGTGTAATCAGGTCACGCAGTTCATACTCATCCTCTATCTTAAGCAATTCTAAAATGCTTTTGTTAAGGACATCCTCTTTCTGCACACCTAATTGTTTCTTGGCCATGTCGTTAATCATGGTAATCTGACCACGGCGATTGGTCGCAAGCACTCCATCTGTCATGTAAGAAAGAATACTATGCAGTCTTTTACTCTCTTGTTCCAGATTTTCTTGGGTCAAACGAATAACTTCTGACAAATCGTTCAGATTATTGGTGATATTGGTGATTTCTGTACTTCCTTGCAAGTCCAAAACTTGAGAATAATCACCTGCAATCAAGTCCTTAACCTTTTGATTTATCTCCTTCAGACGGATATTATCCCGACGATTTTCCAGTAACAGCAAGGTCACCACCAGGATAAAGCCCAGTAAAATCAAGATAAAGATAAAATCGCTGGTCAGAATAGTTTGTCTAATATCTTCAATCATTATTTCTCATATAGTATCCAACACCACGACGTGTGAGAATGTACTCTGGACGACTTGGAGTATCTTCGATTTTCTCACGCAAGCGTCTGATGGTCACGTCCACTGTACGAACATCACCAAAATAATCATAACCCCATACAGTCTCAAGCAAGTGTTCACGCGTAATCACTTGACCAATATGAGATGCCAAGTGATACAAGAGTTCAAACTCACGGTGGGTCAAATCTAATTCCTCACCATATTTCTTAGCCACGTAAGCATCTGGAACGATTTCCAAATCACCAATTTGTAAGGGCTGCGTCTTCTTCTCATCAGACTCTTGGCTATCCACAGAAACTAGGTCGGTACGACGAAGCAGAGCCTTGACACGAGCCTGCAACTCACGGTTTGAGAAAGGTTTTGTAACATAATCGTCTGCACCTAACTCTAAACCAATAACCTTGTCAAACTCGCTATCCTTAGCTGATAGCATAATGATAGGAACACTACTGGTCTTGCGAATGGCTTTGGCTACTTCTAAACCATCAATTTCAGGTAACATCAAGTCGAGGATAATAATATCTGGTTGCTCTGCTTCAAATAGCTCGATTGCCTCACGACCGTTGAAGGCTGTTACAACTTCGTAGCCTTCTTTGGTCATATTGAACTTAATAATATCTGAGATTGGTTTCTCATCATCTACAATTAATATTTTTTTCATTAGATCACCTTTTTCTTTTTCTATTATAACAAAAAATTGTAAAGAAGACACAAATGGCTAATCTCAGTCCCCATCTCCAAGAACTACTTTATAAGCCTGCCAAATTTTTTGTTGAGGTTTCGCAAGTGGATAATCAGAAAACTCCTGAGGAGAAACCCAGCGAATTTCTCTGTCGGAGAACTGTTTTAATCCTGTCACCTGACCTGCTAGGATTTGAATATGCCATTTTCGATGACTAAACACATGCTTGACCTGGTCAAATACTTGCTGGGACCAATTCACTTCTAAATCATAATCCTGCTCAAAATTTTCTTGAGGGCTTGGTCCAAATGCTCTGCTTTCCTCTTTGACTTGTGAAAAGAGATCTAGTTGATTATCATCGCTAGAGAAATCGTCAACTTCAATCATTGGGAAGTGCCAAAAACCGGCTAACAGTTTCTCACTTTCATTTTTCTCAAGTAGATATTGCCCACGGTCATTGCACACAACCAAAGCCTTAAGATAGATTGGAAGAGGCTTTTTCTTGGGTTCTTTGATCGGATATCGATCCATGGTTCCATTCTGATAGGCTGCGCTAAATTCCTTAACAGGACTTTCTTCTGGTCGAGGATTAACTGGAGACTCAATATCAGACCCCAAGTCCATCAAAGCTTGATTAAAATCCCCTGGCCGTTTCGGGTCAATCAAGATTTCCATCATAGCTTGGAAAATCTTGCGATTGCTGGGAACTCCGATATCATAATTTACCTCAAACAAGCGAGATAAAACTCGCATGACATTGCCATCAACTGCTGGCTCTGGTAGATTAAAAGCGATACTGGAAATAGCTCCCGCAGTATAGGGGCCAATCCCTTTCAGGCCAGAAATTCCTTCATAGGTATTTGGGAATTGACCACCAAAGTCAGATATAATCTGCTGAGCCGCAGCCTGCATATTGCGTACGCGGGAATAATAGCCCAACCCCTCCCAAGCTTTCAGTAAACGTTCCTCAGGCGCATTTGCCAAACTTTCAACAGTTGGAAACCAGTCTAAAAATCGTTCATAGTAGGGAATAACCGTATCTACCCTAGTCTGCTGAAGCATGATTTCAGAAACCCAGATGTGATAAGGATTTTTACTTCTCCTCCAAGGCAAATCTCGCTTGTTTTCATCGTACCAGTTGAGGAGTTTCTCACGGAAAGAGGAAATCTTCTCCTCTGGCCACATGTCAACACCGTATTCTTTCAAATCTAACATATATCTAGTATAACATAGAAGCTTCTAACTGTCCTTTTCTTAGCGCTAAAAAGCCTCTTCCTAAAGGAAAGAGGCCTATTTCTTATTGATGAACCGCTTGGGCAGCAGTGATAAGGGTCAACTTGTAAACATCATCAGAATTACATCCACGAGAAAGGTCGTTTACTGGCTTGTTCAAACCTTGCAAAACAGGTCCGACAGCCGCAAAACCACCGAGACGTTCTGCCATCTTGTAACCAATATTTCCAGCTTCGATACCTGGGAAGATAAAGACATTTGCTTGACCAGCAACATTGCTATCTGGTGCTTTAAGGGCAGCCGTTTCAGGAACAAAGGCCGCATCAAATTGCAACTCACCATCAATCTCAAGGTCAGGACGCAAGTCATGAGCAATTTTAGTAGCTTCCACTACCTTATCAACACTTTCACCAAATCCTGAACCTTTAGTAGAATAGCTCAGCATGGCAATTTTAGGTTCGATGCCAAACATTTTAGCTGTAATAGCTGAGTTGATAGCAATCTCTGCCAAAGCTTCTGCATCTGGATTGATGTTAATGGCACAATCCCCAAATAGGTAGCGTTCTGTTCCACGAACCATGAGAAAGGCACCTGAAGTGCGGGATACATTTGGACGAGTTTTGATGATTTGAAGGGCTGGGCGAACTGTTGAGGCAGTTGAGTGAATCGCACCAGATACCATACCGTCAACCAAGCCCAAGTAGACTAGCATCACACCAAAGTAGTTGACATCTTCAACCAAAACTTTGCGCGCTTCTTCTTCAGTCATTTTGCCCTTACGACGCTCTACTAAAGCAGCAACCATTTCTTCAAATCGAGGATAGTGTTGAGGGTCAATGACTTCATAGCCGTCCATAACCCCTTCGATTTCAAGATATATTTTGATTTTTTCTGGGTTCCCAAGCAAAACAGGAACAACTTCAGTTTCTTTTACCAAGCGTTTGGTTGCCTGAAGAATACGAGGTTCTTCCCCTTCAGGGAGAACAATACGAGCATTTTTGCCAACTAGGTTGGCTTTGAGATTTTCAAAAACTTCCATGAGTTTTCTCCTTTAAGAAATTAAATTATACTCAAAATAGATTTTAAAGAGTATTAGTTGATAACTGAGTAATAAGATTGCTGAAATCATCCGGCAAGGAGCTTTCTAGTTGCAACTCTTGCTCTAGAAAGGGATGATAAAATGATAAGAAATGGCAATGCAAGGCCTGTCGTTGAATCCCATCGTCTAGGCTACCTCCATAAAGATCGTCTCCCAACAAGGGAAAACCGATATGAGAAAAATGCACTCTAATCTGATGGGTTCGCCCAGTATGCAATCGAATATCGATCAGGTGAATATCTCCATAAGACGCTACAACTTTGTAAGAGGTATGGGCGTATTTTCCACCCTTGGCAACCCTTCTCGTGATAATGGAGTCCACATCACGCGCAATCGGAGCAATAATCTCCCCTTCTGGTTCCAAATCCCCATTGCCCTTAACCAAGGCAAAGTAACGTTTTTCGATAGACTTTCGTTGCAGTTGCTTGTCTAATCGTGCATGAGCATAACCGTGCTTGGCAAAGAGCATCAAACCAGATGTATCCCGATCCAGTCTGGTCACGATATGAACCTGCTGGTTTTCGTATTCCTGCTTAACATAGTAGCCTTTGATAAAATTCGCAATGGTATTGGAATGATTGACACTAGGAATGGAGGCAACTCCATAAGGTTTATTCAAAACCAAAAAGTGGTCATCCTCATACAAGATATCTAAAGGACGGTCAATGGCTTCAAGGGTTTCAAAGCCTTCCTCTGCTGGAATATCTATGGTAACCCTATCTCCAATATCTAAGAGATAAGTCGCATTCTGAGGTCGATCATTGACTAGGATAGCCCCACCTCGAAACTTTATCTTAGCCAACAGTCCTTTAGAAACCTCGTGTTTCTTCAGAAAGGTTTTGACCTTGACATGTTCATCTGCGATAAATTCGAACCTCATTCGTCCACCTCGCCGATAAAGGCATCTTTGACACGATTCCAGAAACTAGTGTGACTTGGTGTTGCTACAAAGTGAATCTTGTGATGGTCGATTTGGTACTCAATCCGTTCTATATTTCGGAAAGAATAGGTACTATTGTCAACAGATAGCGTGTGATAGTCATTACGAGTTGGTAAAAGCTCAATTTTGTCTTTCTTCGGAACAATAATTGACGAACCTAGAGTCCGATAAACTCGATTATTGAGACTTGCAATTTCAGTCAGTTGCAAGGCTTCAATGGTCGGATGCAAGACAGCTCCACCCAAGGACTTGTTGTAGGCAGTACTTCCCGTTGGCGTTGAAACAGTCACTCCATCTCCACGAAATCTCTCAAACGGAACATGGTTAATGATGATATCCGCGACCATGGTGCGATCTGATCGACGGATGCTCGCTTCATTTAGAGCACGGAAGGTTTTTACATCACCGTTTTCAAGTGTCACTTTGACATTCAGGACTGGATAAGAAACCTTGGCTCCAGAATCCAGTTGGAGATTGGTAACCAACTGGTCCAACTCAAAGTCACGGTAATCCGTGTAAAATCCCAAGTGTCCTGTATGTACACCTACAAATCGAACCTTGTCTAACTGGTTCTCGTACTTGTGAAAAGCAGACAAAAGCATCCCATCTCCACCAATCGAAATAACGATATCCGGATTTGTGTCATTAATTATAAAATGCTGTTTTTTGAGTTTTTCCCTCAGTTTATGTAAAACTTTCTGACTCTGCGGCTTTCTATTAGCTATGAGGTCAACTCGCTTACCTGTATTCTTCATCTGTATCGTCACTATTTCCTACACCGTCGTTTAGTTTTCTACTCAAAGGATCAAAGAGTGCCTGAGCTTCCTGAATGTCATCTCGAATCTTGCCCATTTCTTCATCTAGCTGATGAGCTATTTTGGCAGTGATTTCCAGTCTTTCTTTTATTTCCTCTGGAAAGTCCCCCTGGTACTTATAATTGAGCGAATGCTCAATGGTAGCCCAAAAGTTCATAGCCAAAGTCCGTATTTGAATCTCGGCGAGAATGGTCTTAGCCCCATTTATCGTATCTACAGTATATTCGACAACAACATGATAAGAACGATAACCCGACGCCTTACGATGGTTGATATAATCTCGTTCCTGAACGACTCTCATATCGTGACGTTTACGTAGAATTGCAACAACTTCTTCCACGTCATCAACAAACTGAACCATGACACGTAGCCCTGCGATATCTTGCAAGTCATTTTCCAGAGTTGCATAAGTAATTCCTCGACGAGCCATTTTTTCTTTGATACTTTCAATCGGTTTTACCCGACCAGTTACAAACTCAATCGGAGAATGCTTGTTTTGCTTACGGTACTGTTTGCGAATCCCACGAAGTTTAATCTTCAATTCACCAACAGCTTGAATGTAAGGATCTAAAAATTCTTCCCATTCTATGGTCATATTTTCTCCCTTTTAGTATGAGATTGTGCTGTTAAAAATTTTTGATTTTTTCACTACAATCTTATACAATAAATACATTGTACATTATACCATAAATCCGCTTTCAAAGATAAAGAAAAGGTTAGAAAAATGAAACAATTAGAAATTGAACTGAAAACACTACTGAAAAAAGATGACTACAATCATTTAAAAAAACAGTTTGCCCATATAGCTCCTGTTCACCAAAAAAACTACTACATTGACACGCCTGATTTCCAGTTGCGCGAAAAAAAGGTTGCCATGCGCATTCGCGCCCTTTCAGATTGCGCTGAATTAACCTTGAAAGTTCCTCAAACTATTGGAAATATGGAATACAATCAAAAAATGACTCTTTCAGAAGCTGAATATTATTTAGAAAAACAGATCCTACCTCAAGGGATTGTTCTGGAGAAACTTACTGAGATTGGTATTGAAAGCCATAACTGGCTTATTCTAGGTTGTCTTGAAACGATTCGTTACGAAATGGAAAACGATATCGGTTTGATGGCCTTAGATCAAAGCCATTACTTTGGTCAAACCGACTACGAACTGGAACTTGAAGTCAGAGATTTTGAACAAGGAAAAGTCGATTTTCAGCAATTTTTAGATGAAAATCACATAACTTACCAGAAGGCTCCATCAAAATTAATTCGATTCATTAAAAACATGAAAAAAAGCTGAAATAATCTCCTTTTTTTGGTAAAATAGAAAAGATAAAAATAATAGAATCTTCATTAAGAAAAGAAACTTTTCCAAAGAAGATTCACAAAGTTTACAGAGGACGGTCTATAATGTCAGATAGAAACAACATGAAACTTTTCACCCTAAACTCTAACCCAGAAATCGCTCAAAAGATTGCTGATACTGTTGGTGTCCCTCTTGGAAAATTATCTTCACGTCAATTTTCTGATGGTGAAATCCAAGTCAATATCGAAGAGAGTGTTCGGGGGTATGACGTCTATATCATTCAATCAACAAGCTACCCAGTTAGCAACCACTTGATGGAATTATTGATTATGGTTGATGCCTGTGTTCGCGCCAGTGCTCATAGTATCAACGTCGTACTTCCTTACTTTGGCTATGCGCGTCAGGATCGCATCGCTTCTTCCCGTGAACCACTGACAGCTAAATTGGTTTCAAATATGTTAGTAAAAGCTGGGGTTGATCGTGTTCTAACTCTCGATCTCCATGCTGTACAGGTACAAGGTTTCTTCGACATTCCTGTGGACAATCTTTATACAATTCCTCTATTTGCTAAACACTACTGTGACAAAGGTCTTCTTGGTTCTGATGTCGTTGTGGTTAGTCCAAAAAACTCTGGTGTTAAACGTGCTCGTAGCTTAGCTGAATACTTGGATGCTCCAATCGCTATCATTGACTATGCTCAAGATGACTCAGAACGAAGTGAGGGCTATATCATTGGGGATGTTGAAGGTAAGAAAGCCATCCTGATTGACGATATCCTAAATACTGGTCGTACTTTCTCTGAAGCAGCAAAAATCGTTGAACGCGAAGGGGCAACTGAAATCTATGCGGTCTCTAGTCACGGCCTCTTTGTAGAAGGTGCTGCTGAACTTCTAGACGCAACTAACATTAAAGAAATCCTTGTAACGGACTCTGTAGCAACAAAAGAAAGAACTCCTAAAAATGTATGTTACATTACTGCTAGCGAATTGCTCGGTGATGCTATCATCCGTATTCATGAAAGAAAACCAGTCAGCCCACTCTTTGCCTACAACAAAAAGAAATAAGGTGATTCTTTGATTTATTTGGACAATGCTGCAACTACACCTATGTCAGCTGTAGCTATCGCAGAAATGACCAAGGTTATGCAAGAAACCCATGGTAATCCTTCAAGTATTCACAGTCATGGTCGTCATGCTGGTAAACTGCTCCGTGAAGCTCGTCAGGACTTGGCTCACTTACTTGAAACCAAACCTCAACATATCTTTTTCACGTCTGGTGGTACAGAAAGTAACAATACAGCCATTATCGGCTATTGTCTCCGTCATCAGGAACGTGGCAAACATATCATCACTACAGCTATTGAACACCATTCTGTACTTGAAACCGTTGATTATCTGGTTCAACATTTTGGCTTTGAAGCGACAATTATCCAACCAGTAAATCAAGAAATCACTGCCCAACAGATTCAAGAAGCCTTACGTGACGATACCATCCTCGTTTCTACCATGTATGCTAATAATGAAACTGGGAGTCTCTTGCCTATTGCTGAGATTGGACATATTTTAAAAGACCATCCTGTTGCTTATCATGTAGATGCTGTACAAGCCATCGGGAAAATTCCTATCCATCCTGAGGAATTAGGAATTGATTTCCTCAGTGCGTCTGCCCATAAATTCCATGGACCAAAAGGAGTTGGTTTCCTCTACGCTTCATCTATGGACTTTGATTCCTACCTTCACGGTGGGGACCAAGAGCAAAAAAAACGGGCTGGAACAGAAAACCTTGCAGCCATTGTAGGCATGGTTGCTGCTCTCAAAGAAGATCTGGTTTATCAAGTTGATCATTACCAAAAACTAAGCACACTTAAAGCTACTTTTTTAGAAGAGATTGCCGATTTAGACTACTATCTCAATGAAAGTCACAACCAACTGCCTTATGTTTTTAATATCGGTTTTCCTGGTCAGAAAAATGATTTGCTTTTACTTCGCTTAGACCTTGAGGGAATTTCAATTTCAACTGGTTCCGCTTGTACTGCTGGTATTGTGCAAACCAGTCATGTACTCGAAGCTTTCTATGGACCCGATTCGCCTCGTTTAAAAGAATCTGTCCGTATCAGTCTCTCTCCTCTCAACACTGAGGAAGAACTGAAACAACTCGCACAAACCTTAAAAAATATTATTGGAGATTAAACTAATGGCATTCGAAAAAACCATTAAACTACAAAACTGTCGCTACAACTATACACTTAGTCCAACTGTTAAAAAGTTCACACTCAAAGACAATACTTTCTTTGAAACAAAAGTAGGAAACTACGAACTGACTCGTCTACTTGAGAAAGTACCTAATAGTGGTGAAGGTTTCAAACTAAAAATCATCATCAATAAAGACCTTACAGGTGTAAAACTCAACATTACTGACAAATCCGGTCTTCGTTTGGTAGATATCTTTAAATCAGATGATCACCATATCCACCAAGAAAAATTCTACTTCCTCATGGATAGTCTTGTGGAACGTGGGATTTTCACTAAAGAGGAAAGATAAGACCTCATGTATCGTCTCACCTACTTAGATAGTTACCAAATTGAGCGCATGCTTGAATATACCGACTACGATGAACTCATGTTATCCTTATCAGGATGTGTGACTCTACCAGATACATTTCTGGTTACCTCATTAACCCTTAACGGTAAAGTGATCTACCAAGGTTTAGTCGGAGATCTCTATCGATTTCTATCACAAGTTCATTTTTTAGATAAAAACTAAGAATTTTCTTAGTTTTTTCTTATTTTTGTTGATTTTTTCACAATGTTTCTATAAAATAGAAGAATAGAAAGGTTGTGATTTTGTGAAAGAAAAACAGTCTGCTATTCCAAAAGCAACAGCAAAAAGACTCTCACTTTACTATCGAATTTTCAAGAGATTTCATGCAGAAAAAATCGAACGTGCCAATTCTAAACAAATTGCAGAGGCTATCGGCATCGATTCTGCGACTGTCCGTCGTGATTTTTCCTACTTTGGTGAACTAGGAAGACGTGGATTTGGTTATGATGTTAAAAAACTCATGACATTTTTTGCTGACCTCCTAAATGATAACTCCATCACCAATGTTATGTTGGTTGGGATTGGTAATATGGGGCATGCCCTTCTCCACTACCGCTTCCACGAGCGCAACAAAATGAAGATTATCATGGCCTTTGACCTGGATGACCATCCTGAAGTCGGTACTGAGACTGCTGACGGGATTCCCATCTATGGTATATCTCAAATCAAGGAAAAGATTAAGGACGCAGACGTTAAAACTGCTATCCTAACTGTTCCAAGTGTCAAATCCCAAGAAGTAGCCAACCTCTTGGTAGATGCTGGTGTAAAAGGCATTCTCAGTTTTTCTCCTGTCCACCTGCACCTTCCAAAAGATGTGGTTGTTCAGTACGTCGATTTGACAAGTGAACTCCAAACCCTCCTCTATTTTATGCGGAAAGAGGATTAGAAAGCGAAAGCATTTATGAATAAACCAGTTATTGGGATTACAGGAAATGAAAAAGCTCATCCAGACGATGACATCATGATGAGCTATGCTGCAAAAGGCTTTGTTGAAGGAGTCAAGGACGCTGGCGGAATTCCCATTATCCTTCCGATTGGTGACCAAGAAATGGCTAGCCACTATATAGGAATGATTGATAAACTCATCCTAACTGGAGGGCAAAATGTCGATCCAAAATTCTATGGTGAGCCAAAAATAATTGACAGCGATGACTACCATTTACAAAGGGATATCTTTGAACTAGCTCTTATCAAAGAAGCTATCCAGCAGAAAAAACCGATTTTTTCTGTTTGTCGTGGGACCCAGCTTTTTAATGTTGCCATGGGAGGCACACTTCACCAAGATATCGAAGACCACTGGCAGGATTGTTCAGCCGAATACACTACCCAGCGACTTCTTACCGAACCAGATACTGTTCTCAGAGAAATTTACGGAGAAATCTCTCATATTAACTCCTTCCACCATCAGAGTATCAAGGATTTGGCTCCAAATTTAAAGGTTGTGGCCTATGATCCCAAGGATAGGATTATCGAGGCAATCGTAACAACAGATGACATCCCATTTCTCGGCGTCCAATGGCATCCAGAATTTCTATTTGAAAATCGCCCCAAGGATAAAACACTATTTGACTATGTTGTAAATGAACTTTAAATCAAATCCGTCTTTTCACGGTAACTAAAATAATCAGAGTGCGAGACAATCAGATGGTCCAAGAACACAATTCCCATCAGTTCGCAGGCTTCCTTGACTAGTTTAGTGACATGGTTGTCGTTTCGACTAGGAGATACAGCACCAGATGGATGATTGTGAACGAGAATCACTGAGGTAGCCATATGCTTCAATGCATAGTGAAGGATTTCCCTCGGTTCAGCAATGCTACGTGTCGCGGATCCAATAAAGATGGTCTGCTGATGAATGATTTGATTTTGAGTATTGAGATAGAGCGCCACTAGGTGCTCTTGTTTTTTGTCGCCAAGTTCCTGTTGCATTTTCTTGGCTAGCTTTTGACTACTGAGAATACTTTCCATCTCAAGGGTTTCATGTTTGTGAATCCGATGTCCCAGTTCAATCACCGCTTGTAGTTCAATGGCTTTTATTCGCCCTATACCAGACAGACTCTGCAATTCCTGCAGGGTCATTTTTTTCAGATCGGTTAGACTGGTCAAACTATTCAAGACTTTCTGAGCGATTTCAAAAACATTGGCCTGACGCGTTCCCGTTCTGAGCAGAATAGCTAGTAATTCTTGATTGCTCAGAGCCTCTACTCCCTCTTTAACTAGTCTTTCTCTAGGCAAGAGTGAATCTTCTTGGAATGAAATACTGTACATAAAAATCCTCCTCACTTTATTATTCGTGAGAAGGATGGAAAATTAGATTTTTTTCTCAATTGGGGCTACACTTGCTAAGAGTTTTTTCAGCCCTACTTCTGGGAAATTGATTTTCAATTCCTGAGTAGCGCCACTACCCGACACTTCAAGGACTGTTCCTTCACCCCACTTCTTGTGAAGTGCAATATCTCCAATAGACCAGTTGGTATCGCTTGAATCTTTTTTATTTCCGGATGTAAACTGTCCAAACGGAAGACCACTTGACTGGATAGAGCTTGGTGCAGCATTGCGTTTCCGTTCTTGAAGGGCCTGAGCTAAGCTCATACCTTGACCGAAAGCAATCCCACCACTGCTATAAGAGGCTTTAAAGCTAGTATTCGCTGGACGGGCCAAACCTTGATACTCGAGCAAGTCCGAACTGATTTCATTGATGAAACGTGTTGGACGGTTATAATTTGTACGACCGAAAAGCAAGCGAGAGTTGGCATTGGTCAGATAGAGGATCTTTTCTGCTCGTGTGATACCGACATAGGCCAAACGGCGTTCTTCTTCCAGTTCATCTGGATCTTCAGCTGCACGGCTAAGGGGAAAGACATTCTCCTCCATCCCGATAATAAAGACAACTGGGAACTCAAGTCCCTTAGCTGCATGGAGGGTCATCAAGGTCACTTCTGATGTCTCCTGACTGCCTGTATCCGTATCTGCAATCAAAGCCAAGTCATTCAAGAAACGACTGAGTCTATCTAAACCTGTTTCCTCTTCTTGACTATCAGGATTGTCGTCAAAATTCTTGGTAACAGATAGGAACTCTTCGATATTTTCAACCCTTGCCTTGCTTTCTAAGGTCGCTTGGGCATTGAGAATATCGATATAACCAGTTTTTTCTAGAACAGCCTCAACCAGCTCGGTGATAGTTAATTGATCCAGTTTTTCTCGCAAATCCAAGATCATATTGGCAAAGTCCCAAATTGACTGGGCTGCTTTTCCTTTGATGCCAGACAACATGATATTGGCTGAAGCATCCAGCATAGACATGTCTTGCATATTGGCAAAGTCACGAATTTTCTCAACGGTTCCTGGGCCAATTCCGCGTTTAGGCTCGTTGATAATGCGCTCAAAACTGATATTATCACTCAAATTGGCAATGAGGTTAAGATAAGCTATAATGTCACGGATTTCTTTACGGCTGTAGAACTTGGTTCCGCCGACCATAGTATAAGGAATATTGGACTTTAGGAGGGCCTCCTCAATAGTACGAGACTGGGCGTTAGTTCGATAGAGAACTGCAAAGTCTTTGTGGAGGAAGTTTTGACTACGACTAAGTTCGTCGATGGTTTTGGCTACAAAAACAGCCTCATCCTGTTCGTCATTTGCACGATAGTAAATAATCTGTTCCCCATCAGCATTCTGGGTCCAGAGATTCTTAGGACGACGATTTTTATTGTTTTTGATGACGTCGTTAGCAGCTTGGAGAATGGTTTTGGTTGAACGGTAATTTTCCTCTAACAAAACGACCTTGGCGTTAGGGTAATCTTTCTCAAAATCCAAGATATTCTGCATATCAGCCCCACGCCAACCGTAAATAGACTGGTCAGCATCACCGACTACGCAGATATTTTTAAAGCGTGAAGCCAAGAGTTTGACCAGTTGGTACTGGGCATGGTTGGTATCTTGGTACTCATCAACATGAATGTACTGGAACTTCTGCTGATAGTAGGTCAAGACATCAGGATTCTGATCAAAGAGACGCAAAGTCAACATAATTAAATCATCAAAGTCAACGGATTCAGACTGACGAAGCTCTTTCTGATAGGCTGTATAACACTGGGCCACGATTTGTGTGTACATATCGCCAGCTTGGGCAGCATAAGCCACATCATCAATCAGGTCATTCTTAGCATTGGAAATGGTTCCCAAAATAGTCCGTTCATTCCATTTTTTAGGATCCAAGTTCAACTGCTTGAGAATGCGTTTCATGAGAGTTCGCTGTTCTCCTGGATCTACAATGGTGAAGTTCCGATTGTAGCCAATATGATCCGCATCACGACGCAAAATACGAACACACATGGAGTGAAAGGTCGCAATTAGGCAGTCCTGTGTTGCTGGATTGAGGCCATAGGCGCGCTCCTTCATCTCACGCGCCGCCTTATTGGTAAAGGTAATGGCCAAGATATTCCAAGGATTGACCATCTTTTCATCAATCAAGTAGGCGATTTTGTGAGTTAAAACACGAGTCTTCCCAGAACCAGCACCAGCCATGATCAACAAGGGCCCTTCTGTCGTTTGCACCGCCTCAGCTTGACGGTCATTCATTCCATTCAATAATGCGTTCATTTTCTCTTCCTTACTCTTGAAGTCAATGTTTCTATTATATCAGAAATTAGGGAAAATATCTTTAGCTAGACTGATTGCGTCTAGAAAGTAACTCTATTATCAGCTGAAGACAACTCCTTAAATCTAGATAAAAAATGAGCTTGGATATTATTTCCAAACTCATTTTAATTCAATTAAACTATTAGAACAATCCTAGAACGGTTCCATCGCTTTCAACATCCATATTAAGAGCAGCTGGACGTTTTGGAAGACCTGGCATGGTCATGACATCACCAGTTAGGGCAACGATGAAGCCTGCACCCAATTTTGGTACCAATTCACGAATGGTAATTTCAAAGTTTTCTGGTGCTCCAAGTGCATTTGGATTATCAGAGAAACTGTACTGAGTTTTCGCCATACAGATTGGCAATTTGTCCCAACCATTCTGAACGATTTGAGCAATTTGCGTTTGAGCTTTCTTCTCAAAGTTCACTTTGCTACCACGGTAGATTTCAATAACAATCTTTTCAATCTTTTCTTGAACAGAAAGATCGTTGTCATAAAGACGAGTATAGTTGGCTGGATTTTCAGAGATTGTCTTGACAAGTGTATCGGCAAGTGCTACACCACCTTCTGCCCCATCAGCCCAGACACTTGCTAGTTCAACTGGCACATCAATAGAAGCACAAAGTTCTTTCAAGGCTGCAATTTCAGCTTCTGTATCAGTGACAAATTCATTAATCGCAACAACTGCTGGAATACCAAACTTACGAATATTTTCAACGTGGCGTTTCAAGTTAGCAAAACCTGCACGAACCGCTTCAACATTTTCCTCTGTCAAAGCATCTTTAGCCACACCACCATTCATCTTAAGGGCACGGAGGGTTGCAACGATAACTACCGCATCTGGAGAAGTTGGCAAGTTTGGTGTCTTGATATCAAGGAATTTCTCAGCGCCAAGGTCTGCACCAAAACCAGCTTCAGTAACAGTGTAATCAGCCAAGCGAAGGGCTGTGCTTGTTGCCAAAACAGAGTTACATCCATGAGCAATGTTGGCAAATGGACCACCATGTACAAAGGCAGGTGTACCATAAATTGTCTGAACCAAGTTCGGTTTAATGGCATCCTTCAAGATCAAAGCCAAGGCACCTTCAACCTTCAAATCACCTACAGAAACAGGGGTACGGTCGTAACGATATCCGATAACGATATTCGCCAAACGGCGTTTCAAGTCCTCGATGTCCGTCGCCAAGCACAAAATCGCCATGATTTCAGAAGCAACTGTAATATCAAAACCATCCTCACGTGGAATACCATTTAGAGGGCCACCAAGTCCAACGGTCACATGACGAAGTGCGCGGTCATTCAAGTCCACTACACGTTTCCAAAGAATACGACGTTGGTCAATTCCAAGATCATTCCCTTGGTGCAAGTGATTGTCAATTAAAGCAGAAAGGGCGTTGTTGGCAGTTGTAATGGCATGCATATCTCCAGTAAAGTGGAGGTTGATGTCTTCCATTGGCAACACTTGGGCATAACCACCACCAGCAGCACCACCTTTAATCCCCATTACTGGACCAAGTGACGGTTCGCGAATGGCAATCATGGTTTTCTTGCCGATTTTGTTTAAGGCATCTGCAAGACCAATAGTAATGGTTGACTTCCCTTCACCAGCAGGTGTTGGGTTGATGGCAGTAACCAAGATCAATTTCCCAACTGGATTGCTCTCAACTGCTCGAATTTTATCAAAGCTGAGCTTAGCCTTGTACTTTCCATACAACTCCAAATCATCGTAAGAAATCCCAAGTTTCTCCACAACATCCACGATTGGCTTCAACTCAATACTCTGTGCGATTTCAATATCTGTTTTCATAGCAAACTCCTCTAACCTCTAATATGATAACTCATTATAACACAAAAAAAGTTTTTTCACATACAAAAAGCTTAGTAAAGTTTATAAACATCAAGTTTTAAGTCCAATTTTAGTCATCTTTTCTACTTTTTATAAGTTTTTATAGCCAAAAACTATAATCTTGCAGGAAAATTAGATAAAAAAACAAACGCTTTCTTTTGATTCTATTTTATTTTTTGGTACAATAGTCCTATGAAAATTTTAGTTACGTCAGGCGGTACAAGTGAAGCAATCGATAGCGTCCGCTCTATCACGAATCACTCGACTGGTCGCTTGGGGAAAATCATCACCGAAACCCTACTTGCTACTGGTCATGAGGTTTGTCTGATTACGACTCCTAGTGCTCTTAAGCCAGAACCTCATCCCCATCTAACCATTCTAGAAATCAAAAATACGAATGATCTTCTTTTAGAAATGAAAGAGTGTGTTCAAGATTATCAGGTCTTGATTCATTCGATGGCAGTTTCTGACTACACTCCTGTTTATATGACTGGACTAGATGAAGTTAAGACGAGTTCTAATCTGGAAGAATTATTAGATAAGAAAAATAAAGAAGCTAAGATTTCTTCAACTGATGAGGTGCAGGTTTTATTTTTGAAAAAAACACCCAAAATCATCTCTCTAGTCAAAGAGTGGAATCCTTCTATTCATTTGATTGGTTTCAAACTGTTGGTTGATGTTACTGAAGATCATCTTATTGAAGTTGCAAGACAGAGTCTTGTCAAGAACCAGGCTAACATAATCATCGCAAATGACCTGACTCAAATCTCAGCATATCAGCATCGGGCAATCTTTGTTGAGAAAGATCGTCTTCAAACCGTTCAAACCAAAGAAGAAATAGCAGAACTTCTCCTTGAGAAAATTCATGCTTACGATTCATAGAAAGGAAAGCCATGGCAAACATTCTAATCGCAGTGACAGGTTCCATTGCCTCCTATAAAGCAGCTGATTTAGTCAGTTCTTTGAAAAAACAAGGCCATGATGTCACTGTCTTAATGACCGAAGCGGCAAGAGAGTTTATCCAGCCTTTGACACTACAGGTACTCTCACAAAATCCAGTTCACCTTGATGTCATGCAGGAACCCTATCCTGATCAAGTCAATCATATCGAAAGAGGAAAAGAAACAGACCTTTTTATCGTTGTCCCTGCTACTGCTAATACCATTGCCAAACTTGCGCACGGTTTTGCGGATAATATGGTGACCAGTACGGCTCTTGCCCTACCGAGTCACATCCCTAAACTCTTAGCTCCAGCCATGAATACAAAGATGTATGACCATCCGGCAACTCAGACAAACCTTAAAACTTTAGAAACATATGGTTACAAGCTTATCTCTCCAAAAGAATCCTTACTTGCTTGTGGAGACTACGGAAGGGGAGCTTTGGCAGACCTGGATATTATTTTAGAAAGAATAAAGGAAACACTCAATGAAAAAACGCTCTAATATTGCCCCGATTGCTATCTTTTTTGCGACCATGTTGGTCATTCACTTTCTGAGCTCACTCTTATTTAATCTATTCCCATTCCCAATTAAACCAACTATCGTGCATATTCCTGTTATTATTGCAAGTATTATTTACGGCCCACGAGTTGGTGTTACACTCGGTTTCTTGATGGGGCTACTCAGCTTGACGGTTAACACGATTACAATCCTTCCAACCAGCTACCTCTTCTCTCCATTCGTACCGAACGGAAACATCTATTCTGCGATTATCGCTATTGTCCCTCGCGTTTTGATTGGTCTGACACCTTATCTAGTTTATAAACTATTGAAAAACAGAACGGGTCTCATCATTGCCGGAGCTCTTGGTTCACTTACAAATACAGTCTTTGTACTTGGGGGAATCTTCTTCCTTTTTGGAAATGTCTTCGATGGAAATATCCAAAAACTCCTTGCAACTGTTATTTCAACCAACTCAATTGCTGAGCTTGTCATCTCTGCAGTTCTAACAGTAGCAATTGTCCCACGTTTACAAACCTTGAAAAAATAAAACAACTCCACTTTCGTAATGAAAGTGGAGTTTTCATATTTAATGCATGAGAATAATCAAAAGAATGTGAACACCGAGTCTCACTACATGATGCGAAAGAGGAGTTGGTTCTTGGTTTCTCTGACTATCCAAGTATATACTTACCGACAATAAAATCAAACCCAAAGTAATCATCATATTGACAAAATGAACAATTTCTAACATGATTCCTATAACTTCCATATAGTAAAATCCTACTAAGGGATTAAAGACAAGTGAAAGAGCCAAAACACCTGCTAATAGAGAGATTAACGAAAGGACCAATAAACTATAAACTAGGAAGCGAGTCCAACCTGAGACTACTTTCCCTTCTTTTTTCTGCTTTGACATCATCACGATTACCACGATTAGGTAAACAAAAAGTATCATCACAATTTCTCCTCAGTTCCTATTATTCTTTACCACATTTTAACCAAATATGTCTTAAAAATCAATATTGAACCTTGACTTGGCTGACTATTTATTGTACTATACTTATGTATATACAGATAAATGGAGGTTCTTATGGATATACGAAAAAAAACGCAGTTTATGACCATGACTGCCCTACTCACTGCAATAGCGATTTTGATTCCAATCATTATGCCTTTTAAAATCGTTATCCCACCAGCTTCTTACACCTTGGGAAGTCATATCCCCATCTTTATCGCCATGTTTCTTTCGCCTTTGATGGCTGCTTTTGTGATTATTGCTTCTAGTCTTGGCTTCCTGATGGCAGGCTATCCCATGGTTATCGTCCTGCGCGCCTTCTCTCACATCGTTTTTGGTACTTTGGGGGCTTTGTACTTAAAGAAATTCCCTGAAACCTTGGATAAACCGAAGACATCTTGGATTTTTAACTTTGTTTTGGGTGTTGTTCATGCTATCGCTGAAGTAATAGCTTGTATCATCTTCTATGCTACTTCAGGGACAAATATTGAAAATATGTTTTATGTTCTCTTTGTCCTAGTTGGTTTTGGTACAATTATCCATAGTATGGTAGACTATACATTAGCACTAGCTGTCTTTAAAGTGCTTCGAAAACGTCGCTAAAAGGAAAAACTATGACAAAGGATCGCAAACAAGCTCTTCTCAAACTCTTAAAAGAGGCACCAAAAGCACTCAATGGCCAAACCTTGGCTGAACACTTTCATGTTACGCGCCAAGTCATTGTACAGGATATCGCTATTCTCCGAGCTGATGGGGCTCCTATCCTATCCACCAATCGAGGCTATATCTACAAAGAAAATGATGCCAGCCCCTACGTTCACAAACTATTTAAGGTCAAACATGAGATGGAAGAAATCGGTCAAGAACTTCTAGCTATTGTAGATAATGGCGGACGTGTTCAGAATACTTTGATTGACCATCCTGTTTATGGAGAAATTGAGACCCTACTCAAACTCACCTGTCGTCGAGATGTCCAACATTTTTTAGAGCAAGTCGAGAACTCTGACTTTAGACCACTTTCTGAATTGACAGATGGCACCCATTACCACCTTGTTGAAGCCGAAACACAACAAGACCTCCACTATATCGAGGAGGCCTTGGATAAACTTGGTTATTTAGTAAAAGACTAGAAGGTTTTCTTCTCCCAGCCGTCCTCTGTACGGTGGCGATAGAAGAACTCAGACTTGTCAGATGCTTCCATCATTTCCATCAAAGGCAACATATCATAGGCCAGTTCCAAGTTTGGAATCTGGTCTTTTTGTACCCAAGATACTTCTTCAAATCAAAAAAGTTGAGACCTTTTTATATAGAAGCAACTGTATCATGCTCTAAAGACTATCCGCTTGATTTTATATCGAAAAGCTTCTCCGTAATTTTTCACACTTTCGTTCCCTTAATTTTACTTTCGAGCGATAAACATACCATATTCTTTAGGAATGATCAACATACCATTATTAAACTCACTTTCCAATCTTTTACGTATTATTTCCTCTTCTAACGAACCTATTTCTGAAATTCCTTTAAAGGATTGGATGTATTTAACTAGGTCATCTATACTAGTTACCTGTAACTCATCATCATAGAGCAATATATCGACAGAGTTAAAGTACCTACTTAGGTAACTTTTGCCATTTTGTAAAGTAAACGTTTTATTTTCCAAATCTTGATTAACCTCATCTTTAAATAAGCCTGCCAAATAATCTACAACTCCATTTTCACCAAATGTAGCACAGTAAAAAATTCCGCCTGTTTTTAAGACTCTATTCACCTCAGAGAGCGCTTTATGAATATCATTTACGTGATGTAGAAGCATATTTGCAATAACAATATCAAACGTTTCATTCTCAAAAGAAATCTTTTGAATATCCATTATTTCATAGTCGACATTGTCTCTATTTCCAATCACTGACTTCGTTGTTTTCACCATATCTTTAGAAAAATCTGTAATAAACAACTGCTTCATTTTATCTATAGAACCACTGTTACTTTTCCACAGTTCTCCTGTACCACATCCCAATTCTAGAACCTTTACTTCATTAGTGATTTGGTAGTTGGAAAATATCCAATTGTTAAATCCTAATTTATTTTTTGAATACTTCTTATGTATGTTTACTCTAATATCAAGATTATCTTGTTTTGCATATTGTTCAATTACTTTATCATCCATTTTCTGGTACTTCCTTTCACATTTTAAGATTATACCATAAAATAAAACAATCTCCGATTTCAGAATGGAAGGTGGAGATTGTTCAAAATATAGATAGAAAAGAATAATAAGAAACTTAGAAGTATTCAGTTGACTTACACCGCCATACTTAGCCTATATTTCAGTACCTACCTTTAAAGAATAACACCTACCAACTAATCATAGAACTAAAAAATTTCTTTCTCCCAGCCGTCCTCTGTACGATGTCGGTAGAAAAATTCAGACTTGTCAGGTGCTTCCATCATTTCCATCAAAGGCAGCATATCATAGGCCAGTTCCAAGTTTGGAATCTGGTCTTTTTGCACCCAAGATACTTCTCCTTCCTCTGAGGATTGGAGACTTCCAGTAAACTCTGTCGCCTTATAACAAAACACGATGTAGCGCCCACCTGTATCTAAGGGCCAGTTTTTAATGCCGACTAGTTGGGGATTCTGAATCGTTAGACCTGTTTCTTCATAAATCTCACGAATGACAGACTCGGCAAAGGCCTCGCCGTTCTCAACATGACCTCCTGGAAAGGCATAGCCAGACCAGCGATTGTTTTCGGGTGAACGATACTGCATCACCACGCGCTGGGTTTCGAGGTCTTCAATCAGACAGATGTTGGTTAAAATGGTTGCTTGCGCACGGGACATAGATTTGCTCGCTTTCTAAGTTGTTATATGCCTTTTTCGAACTTGATATCAGATTTCATGATGAATGGATTAATCAACTCGTGATGTTCATAAGTAGTACGAGCCAAAAAACCTCTAGAAATGATGATTTCTTTATCTTGTATATGATAGTCTATATTGATAGGGATGACTAAATCCGACATAATAGACAAAGCAAAAAATGCTGCAAACCAAAGATAAAGTGCCAACAATCCACTAAATAATTGAAAAATAAGGTGGTACCATTGAAAATCTCTTGTTCTATAAAAGATTCTCCAGGGATGAATTAAGAAGGTCAAACAAAGAATGAAAAACCAACTATTCCACAAAATTGGAGTAAAGGATAGACCAAAAACTAACAACACCAAATGAAGAACCATAAAAGTCAGCAAAGCCAAATAGAGTGTTTTAAATGAAAATAACTTAATTCGATTTTCTTTTGTCATGATTTTTCCTCTTTTTGTCCTTATATTTCAAAATCACCATCAATATCACTGGAATGATGAAAAAGATTAGATAGGTAGCAATTGGAAGCCAGATGTAGCGATAATCAACAGATAATAGGGAAGGAATTTTTTTAACATTTCTCCCTTTCACCCCAACAAGTAAGTGGAGAAGAAAAATAGGTCCATTTATGTATAGAAAAGGTTGTAAAAATCCTTGTACTGAAGTCTTTTCACTAAAACCATCTCTAAAAATACCTTGATAGAGTGTGTACACCAAAAAGACAAAATTCATAATAATTGGCAAGACATAGGACATTTCCTGATATGGTTTCGGGATAAGTGTTGTCCCAAACAACACATACATAATACCAAAAATAGAAAATAATATTATGCCACCATCCATAAAAGAAGCAAGCTTTGGATGCCTTCCCATCCACAATTGGACGTGAGCTATCAAAGAATCCTTTTTATGGATTTTTCTCATTTTGATCTTCTGCTGTTTGATCTTCTTTGGTTTCTTAATCTTTCGTTCCATTTACGCCTCCTTCTTCTCTTTTCTATCCGTATAACCAAAAGCAGAATGCCCAGCCCTAAGAAAAAGAAAAAGAGATAACTTACAATAGGAGCCCAGACATAGGCCGGATCCATAGAAATTATAGGGGGGAAATTCGTTGACTTACGACGTCCTAGCCAATTCAGACCCACCAAGAGATGAAAGGGAAAAAGAAGACCATTGAACCCAATAAATCCCCATGAAAAGTAACGCCATTTCTGAAGTTTATCACTACTAAAACGAAAGACAAGGAAATAGGTTGATAAGAGCAGAAGGAAAAGATTAAAGCTTAAGGGAGAAAGATAGTTTAAGTTTGGGAATGGAGAACCAATGAAAGAGGCAGCAAGAAATGATACAAACAAAGATCCGAATAACACACTCGTATCCAGGAGTTGACCAATCCTTCGGTGCCTTTCCATCCAAAGATAAATCATCTTAGTCCAAGAAGGCTTTTCTTTTGTCTTGTACTTCATTTGTCTACTCATCTTCATTTTCATCTACTCCTTTTTTGAAGCTTTAGAGAGAAAGAAGATTGCCAAAGTTAACATCAAGACCAGAAGGTAGACGACAATAGGAAACCAGATATAGGAAGACTCCAGTGAAAACAAAGGTGAGAGAACAACTCTTCCTCTTTTTCTCACACCAATCAGTTGAAAAATGAAGCTAAGGACATTGATATAAATAAAGGGTTCACAGAATTTTTTAAGAGTCCTTTCTTTTTCAGTTTTCACTGACAAAAAGAGAGCATAAAGCCTATTACCCAAGATAAAAAGATTCAATTGTAAGGGAAATAAGAGCTCTCTGTACCGAAAATCAGCTGGAATGCTTTTGTTCTGTGATGTTGTGAATTCTATAACTAGGAACAAGATGATATAAAAGACAATATCAAGCATAAATTTGATAAATCGATGCCCTTGTAACCAAAAACGAACAGAATCTAACCCTGATGATTTCTTATAATTCGCCTCTTTTACTTTCATAATAACTTCTCTCTATTTAAAAATATTATCTAAAACGTAATCATTTGTTGATTTTGCAATCTGAAAACAAATCACAACTGTTCTTGCATTTAACTCTCAAATTCTGATGATTTCTTATATACCATTCTAATTTCAGTGAACGGTTTTCCAAGTTCAAGTATTTTTTCTTGACCATCAAGAGTAAAACCCATTTTTTGATAAAAAGCAATGGCTCGCTTATTCTCTTTTAATACCCATAAGAATATTTCAGAGAACTGTTCAAGAGTCGTCAGAGCTTCCTTCATTAACTTCTGAGCAATACCTTTTCCATAATAGTCTTTTAAAACATATAAGGCAATAATTTCGCCAGCTTGAATAGCCACATCACGAAAGTTTCCATAACTGATAAAACCAACTACCTTCATGCCATCCATCGCAATCAATGTATTTTCTGGATATTTTTGACTAAAGAATCGACATCTTTCTAATGTCATTGTCTCCTGAAATTCTGCAGGTAAAAGGTCGTCATAAGCCTCTCTCCACGTCTGCCAATGAACGAGGGACTTACCTTCTATCTCTTCAGGAGTTTCCATCTGCTTGATAGTAAGATCCATTTATTTTTCTCCTTCACTACCCCAACGCCTTGACTTCCAACATCATATCCCGAATTTGTGCTGCCAGTTCAAAGTCAAGCACTTCGACGGCTTCTTGCATTTGTTTTTCGAGTTTTTTGACGAGTTCTTTGCGTTCTTGTTTGTTGAGGCTGTTGATATCGACTTCCTTATCCTCTTCTTTAGCAACTGCCTTGGTCACGGCAATCAAGTCACGGATTTCTTTCTTAATTGTTTGAGGTACGATACCATGCTCTTCATTATAAGCTATCTGGATTTTCCGACGACGGGCCGTCTCATCAATAGCACGTTGCATAGACTGAGTCATTGTGTCCGCATACATGATGACATGGCCCTCACTATTACGGGCAGCACGACCAATAGTCTGGATGAGGCCACGCTCGTTACGAAGGAAACCTTCCTTGTCAGCATCCAGAATGGCTACCAAGCTTACCTCAGGAACGTCAATCCCTTCACGGAGCAGGTTGATTCCGACCAAGACATCAAAAACACCCAAGCGTAGGTCACGGATAATCTCCGTTCGTTCCAAGGTCTTAATATCCGAGTGCATGTACTTGACCTTGATGCCCATTTCTTTGAAGTAGTCGGTCAAGTCTTCTGCCATCTTCTTGGTCAAGGTTGTGATAAAGGTACGTTCATTCTTTTCAACACGGGCATTGATTTCACCTAAGAGGTCATCAATCTGTCCCATAGTTGGACGGACTTCCACTTCGGGGTCTAGAAGCCCTGTTGGACGAATGATTTGCTCAATCACTGTCTCGGTCTGTTCATTTTCATAGTCACCTGGTGTTGCTGAAACGTATACAATCTGATGCACATGGCTTTCAAACTCCTCACGACGAAGAGGACGATTATCCAATGCAGACGGCAAGCGGAAACCATAATTGACCAACATTTCCTTACGCGAACGGTCTCCATTGTACATCCCCTTAATCTGCCCCATGGTCATGTGGCTCTCGTCAATCATGATTAAGAAATCATCTGGGAAGAAGTCCAGTAAGGTATAAGGCGGCTCTCCTTCACTCCGACCATCCATGTGGCGTGAATAGTTCTCAACCCCATTTGTATAACCCATCTCACGTAACATCTCAATATCATACTCTGTCCGCTGTTTCAAACGCTGGGCTTCTAGCAATTTACCTTCCTTTTCAAAGATAGCTAACTGCTCCTCCAACTCCGCCTGAATTTTGGCAATCGCAACTTCCATATGATCGTCATTGGTCACAAAGTGAGTCGCAGGAAAAATCGCCAAATGATCCACTTCTCCCAATACCTGACCTGTCAGCGCCTCAACTTCTCGGATACGGTCAATTTCATCTCCAAAGAACTCTACTCGAAAAGCGTGTTCATCACGGGAAGCTGGGAAAATCTCCACCACATCCCCGCGAACGCGAAATCTCCCCCGTTGAAAATCAATATCATTGCGTTCAAACTGAATATCGACCAAGTCATTCAAGAGTTTATCACGAGAAATCTCCAGACCTGGACGCAAACTCACGACGCTATCAGAATATTCCTTAGGCGAACCCAAACCATAGATACAAGAGACAGAAGCCACAACGATGACATCATTACGCTCCAGAAGGGCTGAAGTCGCTGAGTGACGGAGCTTGTCAATCTCGTCATTGACTGAACTGTCCTTCTCGATATAGGTATCGCTAGAAGGAACATAGGCTTCTGGCTGGTAATAATCATAGTAGGATACGAAGTACTCAACAGCATTTTCAGGGAAAAATTCCTTGAATTCTCCATAGAGCTGGCCTGCAAGAGTCTTGTTATGAGCAATGACCAGAGTTGGTTTATTGACTTTGGAAATGACCTGACTCATGGTATAGGTTTTCCCTGTACCCGTCGCCCCCATCAGAATCTGAGCCTTCTCTCCACCCTCGATATTATCGACCAACTGCTCAATCGCTTGGGGTTGATCTCCTGATGGTTGGTATTTTGATACTAACTTAAATGTATTATCTGTAATTCGATTTATCATAATTGCCTCGTCTGCATTTTTCTATCCTTCTATTTTACCATAAATTCCACTAGATTCTTTATCTCTGAATTTATCAGAGTTATAAATTCATGTTATATCTTCTTACATAAAAAGTCTTAAAATTTGCCTTCTGAAATATTTTCTGTTATAATGGGAAAATATTCGGAAAGGAGACTAAAAATGAAGAAAAAAATCCTAACATTTTTGCTAATTTTATTTCCCATTTTCTCACTAGGAGTAGTAAAAGCTGACACAGTTAAATCTAAGTATGTTATTGCAAGTGATTCATCTTTTGCTCCCTTTGTATTTCAAAATTCAAGCAACGAGTACACTGGTATTGATATGGACTTGATCAAGGCTATTGCCAAGGATCAAGGATTTGAGATTGAAATTACTAATCCTGGATTTGACGCAGCTATTAGCGCTGTTCAAGCAGGACAAGCAGATGGTATTATCGCTGGAATGTCTGTTACGGATGCTCGTAAAGCTACCTTTGACTTCTCAGATTCCTACTACACTGCTAATACCATTCTCGGTGTCAAAGAATCAAGCACTATCGCTTCTTATGAAGACCTCAAGGATAAGACCGTTGGTGTTAAAAATGGTACTGCTTCTCAAACATTCCTTACTGAGAACCAAAGCAAATACGGTTACAAGATTAAAACTTTTGCAGATGGTGCATCCATGTATGACAGCCTCAACACTGGAGCTATTGATGCCGTGATGGATGATGAGCCTGTTCTCAAATATTCTATCAGCCAAGGTCAAAAATTGAAAACGCCGATCGCTGGAACACCAATCGGCGAAACAGCCTTTGCAGTCAAGAAAGGCAGCAATCCAGAGTTGATCCAGATGTTCAATAAAGGACTTGCCAATCTCAAAGCTAATGGAGAATTCCAAAAAATTCTCGACAAGTATCTAGCAAGTGGAGCAACAACTACTTCTACAAATACAGTTGACGAAACCACTATCTGGGGCTTGCTTCAAAACAACTACAAACAACTCCTTAGCGGGCTTGGAATCACTCTCGCTTTAGCACTTATTTCGTTTGCGATTGCCATCGTGATTGGGATTATCTTTGGTATGTTCAGCGTTAGTCCATACAAATCACTCAGAGTCATTTCAGAGATTTTTGTGGATGTCATTCGTGGTATTCCTTTGATGATTCTTGCCGCTTTCATCTTCTGGGGAATTCCAAACTTCATCGAATCTATCACTGGGCAGCAAAGCCCTATCAACGACTTTATAGCTGGTACCATTGCCCTTTCGCTTAATTCAGCTGCTTATATTGCTGAAATTGTTCGTGGTGGTATCCAAGCTGTTCCAGTTGGTCAAATGGAGGCCAGCCGCAGTCTTGGTATCTCTTATGGAAAAACCATGCGTAAGATTATCTTGCCACAAGCAACTAAGCTCATGCTTCCAAACTTCGTCAACCAGTTCGTTATCGCTCTTAAAGATACGACTATCGTGTCAGCTATCGGTCTGGTAGAACTTTTCCAAACTGGTAAGATTATCATTGCCCGTAACTACCAAAGTTTCAAGATGTATGCAATCCTTGCTATCTTCTATCTTATCATCATCACGCTTTTGACTAGACTAGCCAAAGGCTTAGAAAAGAGGATTCGTTAATGGCAAAACTTAAAATCGAAGTCAATGACTTACATAAACAATATGGAAAAAATAAGGTCCTAAAAGGAATTACAACTAAGTTCTATGAAGGGGACGTTGTCTGTATCATTGGGCCTTCTGGTTCTGGTAAATCAACCTTCCTTCGTAGCCTCAACCTGCTAGAGGAGGGAACGAGTGGCCATATCATGGTTAATGGTCACGACTTGACTGAAAAAACGACCAACGTTGACCACGTCCGTGAAAACATCGGAATGGTTTTCCAGCACTTCAACCTCTTCCCTCATATGTCCGTTTTAGATAACATTACCTTTGCTCCAGTTGAACACAAATTGATGACCAAGGTTGAAGCTGAGAAATTGGGAATGGAATTGCTGGAAAAAGTCGGTCTAGCTGATAAGGCACAAGCCAATCCAGATAGTCTCTCAGGTGGTCAAAAACAACGTGTGGCTATCGCACGTGGCCTAGCCATGAATCCTGACATCATGCTCTTTGACGAACCAACTTCCGCTCTCGACCCCGAGATGGTTGGAGATGTTTTGAACGTTATGAAGGAATTGGCAGAGCAAGGTATGACCATGATCATCGTAACCCACGAGATGGGATTTGCTCGTCAGGTTGCCAATCGTGTTATCTTTACGGCTGATGGTGAATTCCTGGAAGATGGAACTCCAGACCAAATCTTCGATAACCCGCAACACCCTCGTCTAAAAGAGTTCTTGGACAAGGTCTTAAATGTATAAAACAAAACTGTAAGGTTCTCCTTACAGTTTTTTAATTGCGTATTGGATTTTTTGTTTTTTTTGAAAATTATGATAAAATAAAAACTATGATAATGAGGAAATCTCATCCCTAGTCCAACTAGGAAAAAATATAGAAATTAGGTAGCTAGATGTCATCAAAGGTTATTGTTACAATTTTCGGTGCGAGTGGAGATTTAGCTAAACGCAAACTCTACCCTTCCCTATTTAGACTCTATAAATCAGGCAATCTTTCTGAGCATTTCGCAGTTATTGGAACAGCTCGTAGACCTTGGAGTAAAGAATATTTCGAATCTGTTGTTGTTGAGTCCATCCTTGATTTGGCAGATAGTACCGAGCAAGCCCAAGAGTTTGCTAGTCATTTCTACTATCAAAGCCATGATGTGAATGATACGGAACATTACATTGCTTTGCGCCAATTACAAGCCGAACTCAATGAAAAATACCAAGCTGAACACAACAAGCTCTTCTTCTTGTCTATGGCACCTCAGTTCTTTGGAACCATTGCCAAGCACCTCAAATCTGAAAACATTGTTGATGGCAAAGGCTTTGAACGTTTGATTGTCGAGAAACCTTTCGGTACAGACTATGAAACAGCTAGCAAACTCAATGAAGATCTCCTTGCAGCCTTTGATGAGGAGCAAATCTACCGTATCGACCATTACCTAGGTAAAGAGATGATTCAGAGTATCTTTGCTGTTCGTTTTGCCAACATGATCTTTGAAAATGTTTGGAACCGTGAGCACATTGATAATGTCCAGATTACCTTTGCAGAGCGTCTAGGTGTTGAAGAACGTGGTGGCTACTATGATGAATCTGGTGCCCTTCGTGACATGGTTCAAAACCACACACTTCAGCTTTTGTCACTCCTTGCTATGGACAAGCCTGCAAGTTTTACAAAGGATGACATTCGCGCAGAGAAAATCAAGGTCTTCAAGAACCTTTACCACCCTACAGATGAGGAACTTAAAGAGCACTTTATCCGAGGTCAATATCGTTCTGGGAAAGTCGATGGCATGAAATACATTTCTTACCGCAGCGAACCAAATGTTAACCCAGAATCCATGACAGAAACCTTTGCTTCAGGTGCCTTCTTTGTTGAAAGTGACCGTTTCCGTGGTGTTCCATTCTTCTTCCGTACAGGTAAACGAATGACTGAAAAGGGAACGCATGTCAATATTGTCTTTAAGCAAATGGATTCAATTTTTGGAGAACCTCTAGCACCAAACATTTTGACCATCTATATCCAACCAACAGAAGGTTTCTCTCTTAGCCTTAACGGTAAGGAAGTCGGTGAAGAGTTCAAACTTGCACCTAATTCGCTTGACTACAGAACTGATGCGACTGCTACAGGTGCTTCACCAGATCCTTATGAAAAGCTAATCTACGATGTATTGAATAACGATTCAACTAACTTTAGCCACTGGGAAGAAGTTAGCGCTTCTTGGGAATTGATTGACCGTATCGAGAAGTTGTGGGCTGACAATGGTGCTCCTCTTTACGATTATAAATCAGGTAGCATGGGACCTCAAGCTAGCTTTGATTTACTTGAAAAATACGGAGCTGAGTGGACTTGGCAACCAGATATCGCCTATCGTGAACAAGGTCGTTTAGAATAACAAAAATATCCTGCAAGTGTATCTTGCAGGATTATTTGCTTTCTATTAAATCAAGCCCTCTAAGAGACCTTTCATAAAGTTTTCAGAGTTAAACTCTCCGATATCATCGATTTTTTCACCGAAACCGATCAATTTTACAGGGATATTAAGTTCCTCTCGAATTGCCAGAACAACACCACCACGAGCAGTTCCATCAATCTTGGTCAATACAATACCAGTAACTGGAGTGATTTTTGAGAATTCTTTGGCTTGTACCAGAGCGTTCTGACCTGTAGAGGCATCAAGTGCCAGGAAGGTTTCATGTGGTGCCTCTGGAACGACACGTTTGATAATGCGACCAATCTTCTCCAACTCTGCCATGAGGTTGTCCTTATTTTGCAGACGACCTGCTGTATCAATCATGAGAATATCCATTCCTTCTGCTACAGCACGTTCCATCCCATCAAAGACTACACTTGCTGGATCAGCCTTTTCAGGCCCCGTCACAACAGGAACATCCACACGGCGGCCCCATTCTGCTAGCTGGGCAACGGCTCCCGCACGGAAGGTATCCGCAGCAACCAACATGACTTTCTTGCCAGCTTGTTTGTAACGATGAGCCAATTTCCCGATAGAAGTTGTTTTCCCAACACCATTCACTCCGACAAAGAGCATAACTGTCAAGCCATCTTGGAAATGGATTTGTTCATCGTAGTTGCCATCCTTTTCGTAGAGCTCAACCAATTTCTCGATAATGACACGGCGAAGTGCGTCAGGCTTCTTAGCGTTTTCGAGTTTGGCTTCATAGCGAAGTTCTTCTGTTAGGTTCGAAGCGACCTGCACACCAACGTCACTCATGATGAGCAGTTCTTCTAATTCTTCGAAAAAGTCTTCATCGACAGAACGGAAGTTGGCAAAGAAGGCATTCAAGCGTGCTCCGAATCCCGTACGCGTTTTCTTGAGACTGCGGTCATATTTTTCCTGAACCGTTTCTTCAACTCGAGGATATTCTTCTACTACTTCAGAAGCTGACTCTTCTCCAGTTTCTAGAGATTCTTGGCTCTCTTCTTCGAAAAATTCTTCAGGCTCTTGGAATTGTTCCAATTCATCAGATTCTAGCTCAAGCTCTTCCTGAGCCATTTCCTCGACTGATTCTGGCTCAATCACTTCTTCTGTCGAGACTTGAGGAAGTTCTTCTTGAGCAAGACTTGCTTCCACTTTGTCCCTTGCTGACTCTTCCTGACTTGTTTCTTCGATAGCCGTTTGGTTTTCTTCAACCTCTTCTGACAAATCAATATTTTCCAGAGCTTCTTTTACAATATCTTCGATTTTCGGCTCTTCTTTTTTCCCGAATAAACGGTCAAATAATCCCATCTTCTAATTCTCCTTTAGCACGTATTCTTCGATAGCCCAGGCAACGGCTTCCTTGTCGTTGGTCATGGGAGTAATCACATTAGCAACTGCCTTAACTGCTGGAACTGCATTTTGCATGGCAACTCCCAAACCTGCCCACTCAATCATGGAAAGATCATTGGCCTCGTCCCCACAAGCCATGACTTGACTTTGGTCGATTCCAAGGTGTTTAGTTAATTTCGCTAACCCTGTTGCCTTGTGGACATTTTTTGGCGACCATTCCAATAAGAGTTCACGCGATTTGAAGATCTCATATTGGTCAAACAATTCTGGAGAAATCTGTTGAATCGCTGCATCCAAAGGTTCTTGGGCAAAGGCAGTCACACATTTATTATATGTCATCTGACTAGATAGATCTTCAAAAGCGACTGGCACGAAAGTCAGAGCTGGATTAAACTTAGCGTAGAAACTTTCTTGGTCTGATTGGATTTGATAGACTGTTCCTTCTGAAATGGCATCTAAGGGAATACCTAGTTTTTCAGTCTCCTCGTACAATCGTGCCACATCGTCGATTGAAAAGACTGTTTTATCGAGAATCTCTCCCGTATTTTTCTGGACAAGCCCTCCATTAAAAGTGATGGTGTACTCATCCTCCTGTCCATCTGTTCCCAACTCCTTGAGAAAGAAATCCATAGCCTTCAAAGGACGCCCTGTTGTCAGTACGATCTTAATGCCACGATCACGCGCAGCTTTGAGGACCGCCTTGGTACGATCTGTCAGCTTTTTATCCGTTGTCAGTAAGGTACCATCCAAATCGAGTGCAATCAATTTAATATCTGCCATTACAAGCCCTCCATATAAGCCATCACTGACTGGTCCTTATGGTGGCCAATCACCGTCTCTGCTAATTCTAAAATCTCTGGTCGCGCATTTTCAGGAGCGATTGGATGTCCCACAACCTGCATCATGTGAAGGTCATTGAGATTGTCGCCAAAAGCCATAACCTGATCCATGCTGAGCCCCAGTTTTTTGGCTAACTCAACAACAGCCACACCCTTATCAACGTAGTCCAAGACAATATCAATGGATTCAAAACCAGTTGTCATGGCTTTCACACCAGGAACATTTTCATTGACCCAGGCCTCCCCAGCTTCTATCGTATCTTCTGTAAAGTTCGTAGTAAATTTAAAAATCTCATCTGTGATATCTTCCAAACTCGCTACTTTTTGAATATTCTCATTGTAGTGACGACTAATCATGAGATAAGTCTCATCCACTGTTTCCAATACATAACAAGCTTTTTTCCCTGTCAGAAGCATTTTTCTTTCATCAAAATAGGGTGATTTCTTTAAAGCTTCAAAAGTAATCAAGTAAAAGTCGCGAGAAATAGTAGCCTCGTACATATTTTCCCCATGAAACTCAACATAGCTCCCATTTTCAGCTATAAAAATCACTTCGTCACGCACATCAGCAAATAGCTTTTTAAGGGATAAGATGCCACGACCCGAGGCCACTGCAAAATAAATTCCCTTTTCCTTGTAGGAAACAAGCAAGTTTTTGAGGCGTTCCATATCAAACCGACCCTCTCCGTCTAGAAAGGTTCCATCCATATCGGTTGCTACAAGTTTAATCATAAAATCCTTCATACTCCAAATGATAAATCTACCTTCTATTATACCATAGATAAGCTAAAAAAGGACTTGTACAGTAGGATACGCTACTGTATTGCCGTGCTTTTTCGGTAAAGTCGAAAAGAGATTAAAAATTAGAATCGTAGAACTTTTTTCAGATAGTTTAAAAAGTTTGTATTCCCCTTCTCTTTTCTCTATAATGGAGAGAAAGGAGATAATTATGACAGAATTGAAACATGAAATTGATGCAAACTTTGCAGGACGACTCAATATCCTGCGAGCTGGCGTTCTCGGTGCCAATGATGGGATTATTTCCATCGCTGGAGTGGTTATCGGGGTTGCTAGTGCGACAAGCAATATCTGGATTATCTTTTTATCTGGACTAGCCGCTATCCTCGCTGGTGCTTTTTCTATGGCAGGTGGCGAATATGTCTCTGTATCCACTCAGAAAGACACGGAAGAAGCCGCTGTTGCTAGAGAACAGTTGCTCTTGGATAAGGACATCGAATCTGCAAAACAATCCCTCTACGCAGCTTACCTACAAAATGGTGAGTGTGAAACGTCCGCCCAACTTTTGACCAACAAGGCCTTTTTAAACAATCCACTCAAAGCCTTGGTTGAGGAAAAATACGGTATCGAGTACGAAGAGTTTACCAATCCTTGGCATGCTGCTATCTCTAGCTTTATTGCCTTTGTACTGGGAAGTCTTCCTCCTATGCTTTCAATCACCGTCTTTCCAAGTGACTATCGTATTCCTGCTACTGTTTTTATCGTGGCCCTTTCCCTTCTCGTCACCGGCTATACCAGTGCCAAGCTAGGCAAGGCTCCAACGAAAACTGCAATGATACGAAACCTCTGTATCGGACTTCTCACTATGGGTGTAACCTTCCTCTTGGGACAACTCTTTAGTATCTAAGATAAAAGAAATACCTCGATATAAATCGAGGTATCTTTTTTACATTTGGACAATCTTGCGATAGCTTCTTGAAGTAATCATAAAAATCAAAACGTAGACGATGAGGAAGATGGCACAAATGGAAAGTGTAACAGTCAACATCATGGTCGCATCTAGCACACCAATAACTTTTAGGATGAGACTAAGCATATGATAGGCAAAGGCAAGGTGTAGAAAGGCGAAGAGCAATGGAAGGAAGAAAACAGTTAGAACCTGTTTGTTAATCGTTTGCTTGATTTGCTTTTGATCGAGTCCAACCTTTTGCAAAATGATAAAACGTTCACGGTCTTCATAGCCTTCAGAAATTTGTTTGTAGTAAATAACTAGGACTGTTCCCACCATAAAGATGATAGAGAGGAAGATACCGATGAAGAAGACACCTCCATAAAGGGCACTTATTTGCGCACTGCTATCAGCTAGATTGCTTCCGAATACATAGCTTCCCTCTTTGTTTAAGTCTCTATTGAAGTTACGAAGGTATTCTGTAAAGTCGTCAGCTAGTTTGAGCTGTTCTTCCTCACTAGCTGTTACATTCATACCACCATAAAGTTGATCAAAGAGAGAGGAATCCGGATATTGATCAATAAAGGCTTGCAGATTAGGGACAACAAGATAATTGTAGTCAGAAGTGAGAATGTTATACTGATTTGGCACATGTTCCAGAATAAAATCATTTTTAATTTCTTCTTTAACAGTGTAGGTCTGGTCATTTAGAGTGAGTTCTTTCTGTCCTTCAAGCACCTTATTCTTGGTAAACAAGCCGACTTCATTTCCTGAAAGGGAGAGCTTTTGACCAGTCATGTTTTCATAGTCTTTTTGGTCAAAGACCATGAAAATGGTTTTCGGTTGAACAAAGTTATTCCCCTTTGTAAAGATACGGAGCTTGGTTCCATCTTGGCTCTCGATGCCAAAACTACTATGACGAAAGACTTCTTTTTTGGTGACAGTTAACCCCTTATCGCTAGCATATTGACTCAAAAGTTTATCTAAATCTTCTTTTTCAACATTTCGTCCAGTAATTCCAAAATCATGTGGATTCATGAATTTCTTGAAAGTTTCAGAAGCCGAGAAGATACTGGTTGCTGCTGACATGGTTACCAAGACCATGGTTGAAAGGATGGCAATCGTTGCCAGACCAACCGCATTTTTCTTCATTCGAAAGATAAGATTGGATACAGAAATCATGTTGTTAGGTTGGTAATAGTAACGCTTGTTTTTCTTCAAGATTTGTAGAAATACTGTAATCCCTGCATTAAACAAGAGATAGGTTCCAAAGATTACCAACAAGACGGCTACAAAGAAAATCAGAACAGCATTAAGTGGATTTTCAACGGTGACTGCTAGGTAGTAGCCAGCTCCCATACTAATCAAACCTAGAATAGTTTGAAGACTTAAGAAACGTCCTTTTTTCTCACCACTGGCCTTCTCACGAGAGAGCTGAAGGGCATTCATGCGTGCAATCCGAAAGGCATTGATAAAAACCAAACCTAGGAAAATAGCTCCAAAAATAAGGGTAACTAGGATAAAGACACTTGGTTGGAAGGTTGCTACGAGCTCCACCTTCATATTCATTAGCTTCAGAAGCAGAGCAAAGATGAGCTTATCAAAGAGAGCTCCTAGGCCAAGTCCAGCTGTCAAGGTTAGGGAGCCAAAAATAAGAAGCTCCTTAAAAACCATGCTGATCAAATGGCGTTTTTCTAATCCAAGCATACCATAAATCCCTAGTTCTTTGGAACGGTTTTTCATGACGAAACTATTGGCATAAAAGACGATGATAGCCGAGGCAATAGTGACAATCACCATACCAAGACCAAGCGTCATGGAGATAGTCTCTCCCCCTCGAATCTTGCCAATATTAGGATTCAGTGTCAATGAGTAAAAGAGATAAGTGATGGTCACAGCTAAGAGAACTGCTAAAGCAAAGGGATAGTAGAGTTTGCGGTTTTTGATTAAGTTCGATACCGCTAACTTATTGGTCAATCGAAACATACTAATTCACCTCGCTTGCCATGACTGTCAAGGTATCAGAGATTTCCTGGAACATTTGACGTTCTGTCTTGTCTCCACGGTAGATTTGGTTATAGAGAATTCCGTCCTTGATAAAGAGAACGCGCTTGGCCCTGCTGGCTGCTGCCGTTGAGTGGGTTACCATAAGAATAGTTTGGCCTCGCTCATTGATTTCATCAAAAACATCTAGAAGAGCTGCAGATGACTTGGAGTCAAGTGCCCCAGTTGGTTCATCGGCAAGGAGAATTTCAGGCTCGGTAATGATGGCGCGTGCTACTGCTACCCGCTGTTTTTGACCACCTGAAATCTCGTAAGGGTACTTCTCTTGCAATTGGTTGATGCCCAAGTTTTCAGCTGTTACCACCAATTTCTTCATCATCTCCGTGATAGGTTTTCGAGATAAAACTAGCGGAAGCAAGATATTGTCCTTAACAGACAGGGTATCTAGTAAGTTAAAGTCTTGGAAGACAAATCCCAACTTCTCACGACGGAAGCTAGAAGCCTGAGAATTTTTAATGGTTGCTGTGTCTGTTCCATTTAGGTAAACCTGACCACGTGTTGGTTTATCCAGCATAGCTAGAATGTTGAGTAGGGTAGACTTCCCTGATCCAGACTCTCCCATGATAGCAACGTAGTCACCCTTTTCTACTGTAAAGTGAATGTCTTTGAGAGCCTCTACTTGGTTGCCTTGGAAACGTGTTTTGTAGATTTTTTGAACGTGTTTTACATCTAAAAGTGTCATGATTTTCTCCTTCTTAATATCCCATCATTTGAAACTGTGCTTGCATCATAGCGCATCCTAGTTGAACACGCTCGATATCTTTTTGACTTGGTTTTCTTCTTTTCTTTTGTAAAATTCTTTTCATGGTTTTGCTCCTTTGTTCTTTATGAGTCTAGTTTATCGCAAAAAAAGACGGCTTGCCATAACCTAACCTTACAAAAGAGACTTTAATCTTACATTTTTGTAAGATTGAAAAAAATTTAGAAATTTCACTAAAAGTATTGTACCATAAATGGAAAACAAGAAGAAAACCCTTGCGGATGCAAGGGTTAAAATTCACTTCTTTTTCTAACGTCTTTGAGAAATAAGGAAAGTGTCTATAAACTATTTTCAAATCTGACTCACCAAAACCAACCATCATTGTCTTCAATGGCTTGGGCTTCTTTACGCTTGCGTGGTCCTGTTCCGTACATTTCGGCTTCGATTTCTTCCTTAGTTGGCAGGATAGAGGCAAGGATGATGTAGATTATCACACCAATTCCAAAATTTGCCACGGTAAAAATGGCAAAGAGAAAGCGGACTAGGGTTACATCAAAATTCCACTTGTCTGATAGACCAGCTAAAACTCCTGACACCATACGATTTCGTCTCATTTTATAAAATTTTGTATTCATGATTGTTTCCTCTTTCGGTATTCTTACAAGTAGTATAGCATGAATCAGAACTATCAACATCAGTCCTTAGGCCGATTTATGATGACGAGTTTACCTCGACAAACTCCACAGCGATAGCGTTTGGTATCAATTCTTCTCTTACGCTGATAACTTTGCTGGCAAGATTGGCACTGATAGACTAGGTAGGCACTTTGAGATTGTGTTTTCAAGGGTGGTACATAGCGCAGTCCATCCACTTCTTTCAAAAGTTCCTTAAAATCTCGGTCCTTATGGCGATAACCCTTTTTCTGAAAATAAAGGTGATAGTGACAGAGTTCATGGCGAACGATTTTGCGAAAGACTTCCAAACCTAGTTCATTATAAACTTTGGGATTAAAATCCAAATGCCCATCCTTGGGGAAAAATCGTCCACCTGTCGTTCGCAGACGAGAATTCCACTGGACTTGGTGCGTGAAAGGTCTACCAAAGTCTTCGAGGGAAACAGACTGAACGTACTCAGTTAGATTCATCTAGAGCTAGGAGCGACAGATTGACTTTTTCACGTTCAGTATCGATTTTTTTAACCCAGACCGTTACCAAATCTCCGACTGACACCACTTGGCTGGGATGTTTGATAAATTTACGACTCATATGGGAAATATGAATCAAGCCGTCCTCGTGAATCCCGATATCAACGAAGGCACCGAAGTCAACGACATTACGCACTACACCTTCCAGCTTCTGTCCGACAATAAGATCCTTGATGTCCAGTACATCTTGACGGAGAACTGGAGCATCAAAAGAATCACGAAAATCACGACCTGGTTTGAGAAGGTCAGCAATAATATCTTTAAGGGTTTCTGGACCGAGGTCTAGTTCTTGCGCCATTTTCTTGACAGAAAGGGACTTAAGCTTATTTTGTGCTTCTTCGTTTAGGTCTTTAATATCTAAACGTTTGAAGAGCTCCTTAACCGCAGCATAGTTTTCTGGGTGAACTCCAGTATTATCAAGGATATTGCTACTTTCAGGGATACGGAGGAAACCAGCTGCCTGCTCAAAGGCTTTGGCACCCAGACGAGGAACCTTCTTGATTTGAGCGCGTGAAGTGATTTTTCCCTCTTCTTCACGGTATTTGACAATATTTTCAGAAATAGTTTTATTTAGTCCAGCTACGTGGGAAAGAAGAGCTGGGCTGGCTGTATTGACATTGACACCGACTTGGTTAACTACGGTTTCAACGACAAAGTCCAGACTCTCAGATAGTTTCTTCTGACTGACATCGTGCTGGTATTGACCGACACCGATTGACTTGGGATCGATTTTGACCAATTCAGCAAGGGGATCTTGCAAACGACGGGCGATTGAGATAGCAGAGCGTTTTTCAACCGTTAATTCTGGAAATTCCTGACGGGCAAGTTCGCTGGCAGAATAGACAGAAGCGCCACTTTCATTGACAATGACATAGCTCACTTCTGGAAAATCTTTCAGAACTTCCGCCACAAAGGCTTCACTTTCACGACTGGCCGTCCCATTTCCGATAGCAATAATTTCTACGCTGTATTGACCAATCAAGTCTGCCAAATCTTTCTTGGCTTCTTCGATTTGACGAGCTGAGGCTGGTTTGACAGGATAGATAACTTGTGTCGTCAGCATTTTCCCCGTTGCATCAACGACAGCCAGCTTGGCACCTGTACGAAAGGCAGGGTCAAAGCCTAGAACCACGCGGCCTTTTAGCGGAGCAACCAATAGGAGATTGCGCAGGTTATCAGAAAAGAGTTGGATAGCCCCTTCTTCCGCTTTCTCAGTCAATTCTGTCCGAATGCGGCGCTCGATAGCAGGCAAGACCTTTTTCTTAACTGACTGTTGAACAACTTCATCAATATAGGCATTTTTCACCTTGAAACGAGCAGCAAAGAAAGCTAGGATACGATCCGTTGCATGTTCAAAGCCGACTTTCAAGATGCCTAATTTTTCCCCACGATTGAGGGCTAAGGTTCGATAGCCCTGCATGTTGCCAACTGTCTCTGAGAAATCGTAATATATCTGAAAAACTTGTTTTTCATCAAGACTTTCATCTTTGACTTGCGAAGTGATTTTAGAGTGTCTCAACACTTCCTGATAGGTCATAGCACGTAGATTGACATCTTCGGATAGGGCTTCTACCAAGATATCAACTGCACCCGCTAAGGTCTCTTGACCAGTCGCAAATCCTTCACAGACAAACTTCTCAGCCTCTTTCTCTAAGTCAGCTACGTTTTGCAAGATCAAGCGAGCAAGAGGGAAGAGTCCAGCCTCACGGGCAATGGTTGCCTTGGTCCGACGCTTTTCCTTGTATGGAAGATACAGTTCTTCTACATCTGCTAGTTTTTCGGCAGCTAAGATAGCTTCTTCCAATTCCTTGGTTAGCTTACCTTGTTCTTGAATCTTAGCCAAGACAGCTTCCTTGCGGTCATTGAGATTAGTCAGGCTTTTATCCAAGTCGATAATGGCCTTAATCGCCACTTCATCCAGACTACCAGTCATGTCCTTCCGGTAACGCGCGATGAAGGGAATCGTCGCCCCTTCAGCTGTCAAACTTAGAACAGTATCGATTTGCTTTAAGGTTACACCCAAATCTTGGGAGATTTTTTCATATTTTTTATCCATAAACCTATTATACCATAAGGAACAAAGCTTGTTTCACCTTACCTGTTTTTACCTCTTTGATTATCAAAATAAAAATAATCCCTTTTCCTCAAAATAATAGTATAATAGAGGTAACATTTAGAAAAGAGGTAGGCCCATGGCTGTTAAATTTACAAAAACGGATGACTTGGACAAGATGTTTGAAGAGTTTGCTAAACTTCCTGATCTCACTCAGGTCACTTTTCCAGATGACAAAAACAAAAAAGAAAAAGTTGAGAAGAAAAAATAGATGACACTTTTCCAATCTCTTCCTCCTAGTGTATTACAAGCGGGAGCCATTTTTCTCTCTATCATCATCGAAGCCCTTCCTTTTGTTCTGATTGGGAGTCTCATTTCAGGCTGGATTGAAGTCTATATCACACCAGATAAAGTCACTGAGTTTCTCCCTCGCAATCGTTGGGGGAGGATTTTTTTTGGTACCTTCATTGGCTTTCTCTTCCCATCCTGCGAGTGTGGAATTGTCCCGATTATCAATCGTTTTTTGGAAAAGAAAGTCCCCAGCTACACGGCCGTTCCCTTTCTGGTGACTGCTCCTATCATCAATCCTATCGTTCTTTTCGCTACTTATTCTGCCTTTGGTAATTCCTTAAAAATTACCTTCTTGCGAGCTCTGGGAGCCATTGTAGTTGCTTTGGTGCTTGGAATTTTCCTAGGATTTTTCTGGAAGGAACCCATTCAAAAAGAAAATCCTATTGCTTGTCATGAACATGACTTTTCACACCTGCTCCCTGCTAGAAAAGTCTTTCAGGTCTTTATACAGGCTATTGAAGAGTTTTTCGATATGGGGCGTTACTTGATATTTGGCTGTCTCTTTGCAGCTATCGTGCAAGTCTATGTCCCGACTTGGATTCTGACCTCTATCAGTGCTAGTCCAGTCCTTGCGATTCTCTTGCTCATGTTTCTTGCCTTTCTCCTTTCCCTCTGTAGTGAGGCGGATGCCTTTATCGGTGCTTCTCTCCTCTCGAGCTTTGGTCTTGCTCCTGTTCTTGCCTTTCTGGTCATCGGACCCATGCTTGATATCAAAAATCTCCTCATGATGAAACACTATCTCAAGGCCAACTTCATCTGGCAATTCATGGGCATTGTGACAGTGCTTGTCTTGCTTTATTCTTACATGATAGGGGTGATGCTATGATTCGATTTTTCATTCTACTGGGCTATTTTGCTCTGACCCTTTATCTACAGCTATCTGGCAAGCTCAGCCACTACATCAACCTCCACTATTCCTATCTAGTCTATATCTCAATGGTCCTTTCTCTTCTGTTGGCTCTGGTCCAATTCTACATTTGGATTAAGAAAATCAACTCTCACAGCCATTTGGAAAGCCGTCGAGCTAGACGAATCAGCATCCTTTTACTGTCACTACCTCTCTTGATTGGAATTGCCTTTCCGACAGTAAGTTTGGACTCGAGAACCGTGTCTGCTAAGGGATACCATTTCCCACTTGCTGAGGGAATCGACACAGCCATTCAGGCAAGCGAAGGTACATCCAGTCAATACCTCAAACCCGATACCAGCATCTATTTTTCCAAATCTGCTTATGAAAAGGAAATGAGGACAACAGCTGACAAATACCTCGCCCAGCCAACCATTCAAGTCACTGATGAAAACTATATGGAAGTTATGGAAGTTCTCTATGACTATCCACAAGAGTTTGAAGGAAAGAAAATCGAGTTTACAGGCTTCGTCTATAACGATCCTAGCCATGAAGATAGCCAATTCCTCTTTCGCTTTGGGATCATCCACTGTATCGCCGATTCTGGTGTATATGGACTCTTGACCAAGGGGAACTCACGCCAGTATCCTGACAATACTTGGATTACCGCTAGGGGAACCCTGACCCTCCACTACCATAAAGAACTCAAACAAAAACTCCCAACACTGGAAGTTGAGAGTTTCACCAAAGTAGACAAACCAGAAAATCCTTATGTCTATCGTGTGTTTTAATAAAAAGAGGCAATATCAGAGTTTCTGCATTACAGAATTCTAATATTGTCTCTTCATTTTTTTCTTATGCTCATTTTAATCCAGCATACTATCTTACTTTTTGACCTTTTCTCTGATAGAATGTTCAGAAACCCATTTAGAGTAGCTTATCATTTTTTCATCAGTTAAAGTTTCTACCGCTATAGTCACGCACATATCAACAGCTTCTTCCTCACAATCATATTTAACGCTGAAGGACTAACTGTTTGAATTTGCCCATTTGGAGAATACCGTTGAATTGCTAAAGCATTGATTTTTTCAATTTGCTTTTCTGTTAAATAGACTGTCATTTTTCCACCAAAGCTTTGAAAACATCATCGTATTCATCAAAAATTGTATCCAATTTCAAGTCAAAGGCATCATCAGAGACATAAGAGACCTGATGGTCCAATTCTTCAGGAGTAAAGATAATTTCGCCACTTGGTAGCAATTTCGCTTCGTAATTAACACCACTTGGAATATTGAATTCGCTTGGAATCGTAATGGTGATTGAATTTCCTTGTTTTCTTGTTTTTACGACCATCTGATTTCCTCCTTTGAAGTATTATGATAAATAACTACGGTAATTACAATGATAGTGTAAAACTGCTATCTCATCCCAAATCTTAACCGAAATACCCCTGCATAAGTGATTTTTTAGGATTTGAATTTCCTTCAGTCCACAGCATTTCCCACAGATGATCGATTTTATTTTTTAATTCGCCTGTAATCATACTAGTCTCTTCTCTTTGGTTTTAAAGTTATGAATATCACTATTTTAACAGATTTTCAATCAAGCTTCAATTAAGTTTCTCTCTATTAAGATTTCTTTTAAAAATAAAAAAGCGAACATAAAATATGGTTCACTTTTTTAACTCTTTTGCTCCTCATCCTTCCAGTTCCGAGCTATCTCTTCGTCTTTCTGAAGTTGATCTACCAGCTCCTCTACGGAGTCAAATTTGACCATATCGCGAACACGGTCCAGCCAGTAGACCATGACTGTCTCACCATAAATATCATCTGAAAAGTCAAAAATGTTGACTTCAAAACGTGGCTCTTCTCCATCGAAAGTAACATTTTTCCCAACACTTGCCATGCCACGATATCTCTGACGTTGTACTTCTACATCGACTACGTAAACACCGTCTGCTGGCATATAAGTTCGATCTCTTAGAACCAGATTGGCTGTTGGATAACCGATAGTACGCCCACGAGCATTTCCATGAACGACCATTCCACGGGTTGGGAGAGGTGTGCCTAGTAGATGGTTGACTTCCTTGACATCTCCATCAAGAATAGCTTGGCGAATCCGTGTGGAGCTGATCTTTCCCTTTTCGTCCTCGACCGGAGGAACAATGATAATCTCTCCATCAAAATAGTCCTTCAGGTCATCCGCAGTTTTCTTATCAGAGCCAAAGGTATAGTCAAATCCTGCTACGATAATGGCTGGTTTTAAAGCTCTAACATAAGTATCAAAGAATTCTTGACCCGTTAAACTAGCAAATTTGCTACTAAAGTCCAGTAAGAAAAGAGCCTCTACTCCGTGCCACTTCATCTTGTGCTCTCGTTCCTCATGATTGACGATATGGAGCATAAGCTCAGGTTGGTAAGGTTGTAAGGCAAGTTTTGGTGACTCCGTAAAGGTCATCACGACAACTGGCAGATAGTCCTTCATCGAAGCCTTACTGGCCACTTCAAAAAGTTTCTGATGTCCCTTGTGGATGCCATCAAAATAACCTAGTACAAGGACTGTTTTACCCGGTACTGCAATATCTTTTTCGTTCTTAATAGGTACTGTTGTAATCATGAAACTATTATATCATAGAGAAAGCCTTTTCGCTAAGAGGAAATCCCAAATGTCGTTTTTTGCGCCTGAACTGACCTTTATAGACAATTCAAGCTATGAGTTTTAAAAAATAGCACCTCCTAAGAGATGCTATCGTTTGGTAACTAGTTTACTGTTTCTTCCAAGTCTTTTAACTTAACCGAAACAATCTTGGACACACCAGATTCTTGCATGGTAACCCCATAGATAGAATCCGCTGCCGCCATCGTCCCTTTACGGTGGGTCACGACGATAAACTGACTATCCTTGTCAAAACGATTGAGATAATCCCCAAAACGTTTGACATTAGCTTCGTCCAGCGCCGCCTCTACCTCATCCAAGATAACAAAAGGAATAGTTTTGACTCGAATGATAGAGAACAACAAGGCCAAGGCCGATAGGGCTTTTTCACCACCACTCATAAGGTTGAGAGATTGGATTTTCTTACCTGGTGGTTGAACAGAAATCTCCACACCAGCTGTTAAAAGGTCACCCTCAGTTAATATCAAGTCTGCCTGACCTCCACCAAACATCTGTCTAAAGGTCACTTTAAAGGACTCACGAATCGCCTCAAAGGTTGATTTAAAGCGTTCCTTAACCTCATCATTCATCTCTGTGATGGTCTCAAGGAGTAGATTTTTCGCAGACAAAATATCGTCTCGTTGGCTATTTAGGAAATCCAAACGATTGTGGACTTCTTCGTACTGTTCAATAGCATCCAAATTGACTGGACCCAGTGAGCGAATAGCCTTCTCAAGATCTTTAACCTCTTGCTCTGCCAGATTGAGATCTTCCAGTTCATGAGCCTTTTCTAGTGCCTCTGTGTAACTGATCTGGTACTGGTCAGTTAATTGAGCTTGTAGATAGCGCAAGCGTTCACTGACCTTTTCTTTCTTAGCTTCAGCACGTGTTTGTTTGCGAATCCACTCTTCATTCTGCTGACGAGCCTGATCCAAATGGCTGGCAATATCATCCAGCTGACCTTCGATATCATCCAACTCAAACTGCTTGCGTATCAAACCTTGTTGGAGGTTTGTTTTCTGAGTTTTGGCTTCTTCCGCCTGCTGACTTAGCAAATCCGTATCAACTTTCTCAAGATTATCAACCTTTTCTTGGAGAAGACGCTGGATTTCCTCTTGTTCGATATCCAGATTATTCAGTTCCTTACCTAGGCGTTCAATATCAGTCACTTCGTACCGCTTTTGTCCTTGCAGTTCGGACTTAAGCAAGCGCGCTTGAGAAATCTGTTCCTGCAAGTTTTGATAGCGTTCTTGAATAGCGTTTTTATTGGACTTAATCTCTTCAATCTCAGCTTCCAGATTTTGCTTTTCACTGGCGATAGTAGCGAGGCGCTCTTGCCATTTTTCCTTATCCGCTTGCCAATCTCCTTCAGTAAGGCGATTTAATTCCTCTTCTTGAAGTTTCCAAAGAGTTTCTAATTCTTCCACTTGCTGGTTGGTTTGTTGATAGGCGAGGTACAAGCCTTGCTCCTGAATACGAGCTTGCTCACCCTGAGATTTGATGGCTTCTAATCTTTCTGTCAATACCGCCATCTCGTCTTGCAAGGTCTTCAAACTTTCTTCTTCTGACCGCAAGTCAGCTTCTTCCTCAGCAATTTCTTTTTGTAATTGCTCTAGTTCTGGCTTAATGAAAATACTGTTATTTTGACGATTGGCACCACCTGCGTAGGAACCACCTGTGCGCAACTCTGTCCCATCCAGTGTCACCATGCGAACCTGATAACGAACTTGGCGAGCTGCGGCACGTGCATGTTCTACAGTATCAAAGATAGCCGTCGTAGCTAGCAAATTCTTGAATATGGCTTCTAGTCTCTTGTCAAACGACACCAACTCATCTGCCATTCCAAGGAAGCCTGGGCTTGCTGCGATAGCGTCTTGATTCTGACTAGAAATCGTACGTGCCTTGATTGTTGTTAATGGAAGAAAGGTCGCACGACCAGCTCTATTGCGCTTGAGGAAATCAATAGCATTAGTTGCTGCTTTCTCATCTTCTACAATGATATGCTGACTGCTGGCTCCAAGCGCAATTTCTAGGGCAGTTTGATAATGTACATCAAAGGTCAAATGTTCACTGACTGCACCAACGATCCCACCAAGACGGTCTTTTTCTTGAAGAACACTCTTAACACCCGCGTAAAAGTTACTGTGATTTCTAAGGATATTCTCTAAACTCTGGGCTCGAGCCTGCTTGTTTTTGAGACTATCCAGACGGTCAAAGAGTTGACTCTGCTGGGCTTGGTAAGAAACTTTCTGCTCCTCTTGTTCCTTGGCACTAGCTTGGTAGTCTGCCAATAATTTCTGAACTTGCTCCTTGGCAGTTTCAAGCTCAGCCTGCTGTTGACTGGCCTTCTCTTTAGCTGTAACCAGCTGTTCTTTCAATTTCTCAAGTTGATCTGCTTGTTTTTGAGATAACTGACGGCTGTTCTCTAGTTCATTCTCGATGCGGGTCAACTGGTTTGAGACATCCGCTTCTTCTTGTAAAAGAGCCACAAAACGTTCACGCAAGAGCTCGATCATCTGGTCAGGATCATCTGAAAATGCCAATAACTCCGCTTCTAGGCGATTGAGTTCCTTGTTGTTTTCAGCTAGACTTTTCTCTAACTGTTCCAAGTTCGCTTCTTTTTCAGCCTTTTCCTTACTTAGAGCCTTTCTCTTATCTTCCAGAGTCGCCAAACGGGCTTGCGCTTCTTGTTGATTAAGGGCTACCTGCTCAGATTCCAGTTTGGATAGGGCTAGTTTTCGCTCTAAGTCACTGATCAAACTAGTCAAATCCATTATGCTTCCTTGGTCTTTAGCCATTTGAGCTTGGAGATCCTGACGTTTCTTTTTAAGAGTTTGATTTTCCTCTTCTAACTCTTGACGCTTTTGGTAATAGCTAGTCAAAAGTTCCTGAACTTGCGTTAGCTCTTCTTCTGTCAGCTCTAGTTCAGCCTTGTTTTCCTTGATTTGAGCAACCAGTACATCCAAGTAAATTGCCTTGCGTTGACTATCCAAGTCGAGAAACTTGCGAGCATTCTCGGCTTGTTTTGCAAGGGGCTTGATTTGATTATCTAACTCATAGATAATGTCTTCTAAGCGGTCTAGGTTGTCCTGAGTTTGTTGCAGTTTGCTCTCTGTTTCTTTTCTACGAGTTTTGTACTTTAAAACTCCAGCAGCTTCCTCAAAAATAGCTCGACGCTCTTCAGGCTTGGAATTGAAAATCTCCTCAACCTTCCCTTGGGAAATAATAGAGAAGGAATCCCGTCCCAGACCTGTATCTAAGAAAAGGTCATGTACATCGCGGAGACGGACTTTTTTGCCATCAATTCGATACTCGCTATCTCCACTACGGTAGATATGGCGTTCTACTTTAATGACTTGCCCTGCATCCTTGATGAAACCATCTTCATTATCCAAGGTCACGACAACAGAGGCATAATTGAGCGGTTTACGACTTTCAGTCCCAGCAAAGATAACGTCAGGCATCTTGCCACCACGAAGGCTCTTGACACTAGACTCCCCTAAGGCCCATCGCAGACTTTCTGTGATATTTGATTTTCCAGATCCATTTGGACCAACGACAGCTGTCACACCTTGGTCAAAGACTACCTTGGTCTTGTCAGCAAAGGACTTGAATCCCTGAATCTCAATTTCCTTTAAATACATGAATCCAGCCCCTTCTCAACTGCATTTTTGGCGGCCTCTTGCTCTGCTAATTTTTTAGAACGACCTTGGCCTTTTCCAATACTCTTGCCCTCAACCAGAACTTCTACATCAAAAACTTTATCATGGGCAGGCCCCGTCTCAGAGGTCACCTGGTAGCGAATATCCACATCGCCATTAACCTGGAGCAACTCTTGCAGGTGCGTCTTGTAATCCTTAATCATTTCAAAGTCACCTGCTTCAACCTTGGGAATCATGACCTGATAGATAAACTCTTTTACCCTAGCAACATCCTTGTCCAAAAGCAAAGCACCCAGAAAGGCTTCAAAGGCATCACCAAGAATGGTGTCACGATGGCGCCCACCAGACTTTTCTTCCCCTTTTCCTAGCTTGATAAACTGATCAAACTGGCAATCACGCGCAAAACCTGCCAAACTTTCCTCACGGACAATCATGGCACGGAGCTTGGACAAATCACCCTCTGGTTTCTTAGGATATTTTTTATACAGGTATTCTGAAATCAATAATTGCAGAACAGCGTCTCCTAAAAATTCCAAGCGCTCATTGTGTGAAATTTTTAAGAGGCGGTGCTCATTGGCATAACTCGTATGAGTAAAGGCAGTTTCTAGTAGCTTTTTATCTGCAAATTCGATTGCAAAACGGTCTTTCAGTACAGTTTGTAATTCTTTCATACCAACCTCTTTCTAACTGATAACAGTCTTTCTTATTATATCAAAAAAAGCCCCCTGAGTCACTTTAAAACGGGAGTGAAGGGGATTTGAACATTTTTTAGAACAAACTTTTCATTTTTAGGGGCAAACTTGGGGCGAGATAAAGAAAAAAGCCTTTAAATAAGGCTTTCATAGGCTATTTACATCCACCCTGAGGGAATCGAACCCCCATCTCAAGAACCGGAATCTTACGTGATATCCATTACACTAAGGGTGGAAACTTGTCTTATTATAACAGAAATTTGCTCTAATAACAAGTTTTTTATGGGTGGACTAAGCGTCTCTTAGTGGGATGCATCACCATTCCAGATAGAGTTTTTCACAATCACATAATCAACGTGCTTGAGGTCGGCAACTTTTCGTCCACCTGCGTAGGAAATGGCACTTTGCAGATCCTGCTCCATCTCAGTAAGGGTGTCTTGCAAGTGTCCTTTGGCAGGAAGTAAGATGCGTTTTCCTTCCACATTTTTATAAGCACCCTTTTGATATTGTGAAGCTGAACCATAGTATTCTTTGAACTGTTCGCCGTCGACTTCAATCGTCTTTCCTGGGCTTTCAATATGACCTGCAAAGAGGGAACCAATCATGACCATGCTAGCACCGAAACGGATAGACTTAGCAATATCACCGTGAGTACGAATCCCACCATCAGCGATGATCGGTTTACGCGCAGCCTTTGTACACCAACGCAGGGCAGCCAACTGCCAACCACCTGTACCAAAACCAGTCTTTACCTTGGTGATACAAACCTTACCAGGACCGATTCCAACCTTTGTAGCATCCGCACCAGCATTTTCCAATTCACGCACAGCTTCTGGTGTTCCCACATTTCCAGCAATGACAAAAGTATCTGGCAATTCTTTCTTGATATGCTGAATCATAGAAATCACGCTATCTGCATGACCATGAGCAATGTCAATCGTGATATACTCAGGAGCATCAGCCTTGAGTTGGCTAACGAAATCATACTCGTAGTCCTTGACACCGACAGAAATGGAAGCAATGAGCCCTTGATCGTGCATGCGCTTGATAAAAGGAATGCGCCCAGCCTCATCAAAACGATGCATAATGTAAAAGTATCCGCCTTTAGCCAATTGCTCTGCTACGTTCTCATCCAAAATCGTCTGCATGTTGGCTGGTACAACAGGTAGTTTGAAAGTGTGATTTCCAAGTGTGACACTTGTGTCTGCTTCTGCACGGCTTTTAATGACACATTTATTTGGGATCAACTGAATATCTTCGTAATCAAAAATTGGAAATTCATTTAACATATCGATGTCTCATTTCTTTTATAATGACCTACCTATGCTTGCGCATCCCTACGTCATTTCCGACGTTTCCTTAATTTATTATAAACAAAAGTACAGTTTTTGTCAAATAATTTCAATTATAAAACAATAATGTTCGGTTTTTATGGTTTAAATATAAAAAGTGGAGATTAGTTTCTCCCCACTTCCTTATCAATATTTCTTTTAAAAATTGCTTCGGATCTTTCCATCATTTCACAAAATTCATTATAAGATGAAGCATTCTGAGGAATTTGGATAGAAAATTTCTTCAACAAAGCTCCATAACCTGCTAGCTTTCCTATCTCATTATCAACAACCTTGTCCTTGCTCGGAAAAACAAGACCACCTTTCTCAGCTTTTAAAATATAAGAATAGGAAATCAGCTGGAATAAGTCCTCACGATTTATTCCTTTTTCAGTGAACTCCAGTTCTTTATATTTAGCATCTAAAACTATTTTTAACTCTTTATGATAAAAATCTGGAAATACTTTTCTTTCACGATTAGAAAATACTGAAATACCGTCTGTCTTATCCTTATTTCTGGGATGTACAAAACCTTTTGGCAACAAGGTATAAACATACTCTTCCCAGAGCCAGGAAACATCGAAAAGAATACCATGAATTTTTTGTTCCTGATACCCTAAACCGTGCTTTTCTTGGTTTAGGATTATCAGACAAAGTTCTTGTAACTTTCTGTACTCGTGAAAGTATGCATGACGTATAGGTTTAGATTGATTTAGTCTGATAATCTTAGCACGATCAGCTAATTTATAAGAGGGCGTTACTCGAACGATTTCTGCCACATTTTCACGGCTAGTTGAGAGATTTTCAAGAACTTCTCTCCCAATACTTTTCTGATTCTTCATGAATTCAATCGTATGCCGAATCAACTGCATAAGTGGATTATCATAGGTGAACTCCCTAGTGGTATAGGCAATATTCCCCGTAAAAGGGAGATTATTTTTCAGATGATTTCCAACATCTAGTACACCCTTTACATGACTATCGTTATGGAAAAATCGCTGGTATTCCTTATACAGACCTTTTCGAATTGCAGCTTGTAGATACTTGGGGAAGAGATACATCAAAAGTTGATAGAGCTTATCTTCACGCGACAAAGCTACATCTAAACTAGTGAGATTGATATGAAGAACCTTTTGTAAAAGATAATGCAAAAAATGGTCGTTACTTTCATCAGAAAAACGAGAGGAAATCGTCAATTTTTCCTGACCACACCCCAGAAAACCAATCACATTTCCAGTCTTAATTTCCTGATTGACAGTTTCAAAAATCTTTTGGTCCTTCTCTAAATCAGGAGTATGAGTCAAATCATTTGGAAAAATAAAGATATTATCCTCTCTAGAAAGGTTATCCAGTGTTCTATCAAGAAGAGCTTGACTTAGTTTGGGATATTCTACGATAAAGTCTTCTTTAGCAATTCTATGCTGATTATCAGTTATCCGCATTATCATCACCAGTATCTTGCTGAACTGTTTGCTCTTTATTTGTCAAATCAAATGCTTTTTTCAATGTTGCCAGAGTTTCAGACTCTTCATAAGAACCCCGCAAGTAGTCTTCTAGGAGGGGTTTAATATAATCAGACCAGAGGAATTCATAGTCAAAATTCACTTCCTTCAATTTAAGGAAATAACTTGGACCGATATGATAATGACTGTTTAATTCCTGAACGTTCTCGATAGCAGCGTTCAAGTTTCTTATACGAGTTTTTGCTTCTTCTGCATGGATACCTAGTTCTTTATCCAACATAGCAACTTGACTTTCAGCAGTAACTTCAACAAAGCGGAAACGACGACGCATAGCAAAATCAAAGGTATCCACTGAACGATCAATATCATTCATGGTTCCGATGATGTAAACATTTTCGGGGATATAAAACTTTTCATCTGTCTCATGTAAATTAGCATACTGGGTAGATACACTTCCCTTCTCACCACGATAGCCAGGGTCGATAGAGAAAAAGAGCTCCCCAAAAATCTTAGAAATCTCACCACGATTGATCTCATCGATGATGAAGACGAATTTCTTATCAGTATCAATTTCTGTTGGGGAAACATAGTCTTTCAAACCAAATCTCTTTCTCAATGTTTCTAGGACAGTTTTTCCACCACTTTTGTAGTATTCTTGCTTATTATAATTTTTATCTTTATACAACTCATAAACATATTTGCGAGGTAGTGACCATCCTGGAACACCACTATCATAATTTACTGACAAATTTTGTCTACTATTAACAGATAAGTAAGATGTTTTTGTTATATATTCTTTTTCTTCAGCAACATTTATATATTCTAAGTAAGAATCCCAAGCCTCATCAAAATTATCTTGTCCTCCAATCAATTGGGCTTCTTTTGCTTTCTGACAAAAATCTTTAAAAATACCATCCTGTAGCTTAAACTCAATAGCTCCATCCCCATTTGATACCGGTCTTAAACCCTCTACAAAATCCGTATAATCATAAGATGGGTGAAACTGTACAAAGCCGATTTGATCTTCGTTGCCATCCGTTAATTCTTTAGCAATTTCTTTAGCAAGATAAGTTTTTCCTGTACCAGGCGCACCACGGAGGATGAGGTTTTTGGATTGTAACAAGATATTACTCAAGGGATGATGAATCTTATTTTGTTCAGACATTTCTTTCTCTCCTTGCTTATTATCACTGTCTATAAAATCTTTTGAATACTCAAATAAAATACTACCCAACATTGAAGATTCTAGTTCAGGATATGTTTTAGAAAACAGTTTACAAATCTCATGATTCTGACGATAGGGCCCTCCTTGATTGCTTTGGGGAATCAACCTATTCCAAAATTCATTTTGACTATTCATATTTACTCCTAAAAAAGAAGGATTCTCAGAATAAATACAAAGTAGTTTTGTTACCACAGCAGAACGCCTAATAAATTCATTCTCTGACTGTTTCATGTCAAAGATAGGATTATTGAAATCCAACATTCTACCAGCTTGGATGATCTCATACAAATCCGATTTTAATTTGTTAAATCGGTCTTCTAGTTCTGATTCTGGAATGATTTTATTAGCTTGATTCTTATAGCTTTTGCTATCCTCATTCCAATAAATACCAAATTTTGAAGAACCTCCTCCACCAATTCCCATAAATAATGATTGGTACTTTCCTATCTCAAGAGCATAGCAAAAAGAATTACTTTTAGCACCTTTCCCAATGACGTATTCATCGATAGACATGGTTAAAATTCTATCAAGTGGCCATTCTTTAAGAAATTCTTCACGTAATTTTTCATTGTGAACACTATATTTAAATGCATCTTCTCTTAATCTTATTTTATTTTCTTGATACCAAGCATAAAAATCTTCCAAGCTAACCTTTCTTTTATCCATCAATCTTACTCCTTTTATAATAATGTTCGAATAAAAAACTATATATTTCATATATAGAATATCATATCCTATAGAAAAAGAAAAGAATTTCTAAAGAAAAAGCCCAGTGTAGAGAGCTTTATTACCTCATAACACTAGACTCTTTTTATCTTAATAATACTCACCCTGACGGTAGTCCCATGAGTTAAAGGTATCTGACAAGTGCATCATGATTTTATCAATGTCAAGCCCTTTACGGATAACGACTGGTGCTGGTGAAGTTGAACGTGCTCCTCCTTGTTCTGGGATTAGTTTGCCGTCTTTATCAACCATAGACACCATCACACCTTGCTCGTAGCGGGTTTCAATCGTTTTGTCAGGTTGGATAGATGCCACATAGTCGTCTGCTTCGATGACAAGGTCCACTGCTCCTTCGATACGTGCTCCGATCCCTTCTACCTTACCGCGGTTTCCTTTTCCAGATGGGTTAGCTGATGAGGCGTATACCATCTTGCCTTCTTCCCAAAGCTTGGCAGCCAATTGTTCACCAGCTTTACCAAACTTGATGACAAAACAGCTAGTGCCACGCACGTCTGTCATGAGTTCTTCACGACCATCACCGTATGCTTTCAATTTCTCAAAGGCTTCTGGTTTCCATGGAAGGATACAACCTAGAAGAATGTCTTCGTCCCAATGTTTTTGGTAGAAGGCTTCAATTTCTGGATTGAGTTGTGCTAAAGCGCGAAGCTCCTCCATACTACCACAAAGTACAACGCCTGGTTTGTTACGGTTACGCTCTTTTGCTTCAAACTTGCGTTCAAGTCCCGCTTTATCGCTTGTCATGATGATGTAACCAACTTTTGTAGGGCAAACAATGCACCCGCCCTCACCTTTTAAAATGTCATAGCCTTCTTGTGAAAGTGTTCCGTTCCATTGAATGTGTTTTGTCATAATTCTATAGTTCCTTTTCTATTTTTATTCTATTCCTGCCAATAGGCTGGGCGTTGTTTTTCATAAGCAGCAATCAAATCTTCATACTGCAAAGTAATACCGATATCATCCAAACCATTTAAGAGTTTGTGTTTCCATTCGCTATCAATTTCAAAAGTGAATTCTCCAACTGGTGAGATGATTTTTTGTTGTTCCAAGTCTACAGTTACCTGGTCGATCGGTTTGAGTTGGGCTAGCTTTTCTCTAACCTCCCTAGGCTGAACAATAGGCAACATACCATTATTGAGTTCATTATTGTAATGAATGTCACCGAAAGATCCTGCAATCACGACTTTAAAACCATAGTCAGCTAGAGCCCAAGCTGCGTGTTCTCTGGACGACCCTGCCCCAAAGTTATCCCCTGAGATGAGAATACTGGCTTTTCGATATTCAGGTCTGTTAAAGACAAAGTCTGGGTCCTCGGTATACTTGTCGTCCAAATATCGCCAAGCATACATGAGGTACTTACCAAAGCCTTTTTTATCAATTAACTTGAGAAACTGCTTGGGAAGGATTTGGTCAGTGTCGATGTTATCATTCATGAGAGGAACGGTCGTTCCCGTATAAACTGTAAATTTCTCCATATCCTCTCCTTACTGGGCTTCTGGCATCTGCCGAACATCTACGAAGCGCCCTGCGATAGCTGCCGCCGCTGCCATCGCTGGACTGCAGAGATGGGTCTTAGCCCCAAATCCCTGTCTGTCTTCAAAGTTGCGGTTACTGGTTGAAGCACAGTGGACACCATCAGGTACCTTGTCTGGATTCATCCCTAGACACATGGAGCAACCTGGGTCTCTCCACTCAAAGCCAGCATCTAAGAAGACCATATCCAAGCCCAACTTCTCAGCGGCTCGTTTCACAGGACGAGAGCCCGGAACTACAATTGCTGTTAGATTGGGAGCTATTTTCTTTCCTTTGACAAATCGCGCGGCCAGTTGCAAGTCGCTGAGACGAGCATTGGTACAAGACCCGATAAAGATATAGCCTAGTTCAATATCTGCTGGCTTCTGACCAGGCTCCAAGTCCATGTAATGATAAGCTCGCTCATCATTCATATCCTTAATTTCTGGAAAACTACTGTCAAAGTCGACGCCCATAGCAGGATTGGTTCCCCAGGTTACCATAGGTGCCAAGTCAGAGACATCCATCTGGATAACCTTATCATAAATAGCATCACTATCACTGACAAGCGTCTTCCAGTCAGCAACCGCCTCTTCGAAAGCTTCTGGAACACATTCCCGTCCCTTGAGATAGTCATAAGTCGTCTGATCTGGATTCATGATGCCCATTTTAGAGCCAAACTCGATGGACATATTGCAGATGGTCATTCTCTCTTCCATGGTTAGAGCATCAATCGCTTGCCCACGATATTCCACCACATAGCCTACACCACAGGCAACACCATACTTGGCAATCAAGGCTAAAATGTAATCCTTAGAATAAACTCCTTTTTGAGGAACACCAGTGAATTCTACCAGCATTTTCTTGGGTTTAACCTGCCAGAGCGTCTGAGTAGCGAAGACATGCTCAACCTCACTAGTCCCAATCCCAAAGGCGATAGCTCCGAAAGCTCCGTGGGTAGCTGTATGGCTATCGCCACAGACGATGAATTTTCCTGGTTGCGTCCGTCCTGTTTCTGGACCTACCATGTGAACGATTCCCTGCTTTTCAGAACCGTGGGCCGCATGTTCAATCCCGAATTCCTCAACATTCTCTGCTAGCTTATCAATTTGAGCCTTAGAAATCACATCTCGAATATCGTAGATATTGACAGTTGGTACATTGTGGTCAAAGGTTCCAAATGTCAAGTCTGGTCGTCTCAATCTGCGGCCTGCATCTCGTAATCCTTGAAAAGCTTGGGGACTGGTCACTTCATGAATATAGTGCTGGTCCACATACATGAGTTGGGGCTGCCCCTCTTCTCCTATGATGACATGGCGGTCCCATAGTTTATCAAAAATCGATTTTCCTGCCATCCATTACCTCCAAATAAAATATAGGGCTACTAGTGTGGTTACCATCCCAAGGAACCAAACCGTTTTAAAATACCATTTTCTAGTCTTATGGTGAAAGGTCATTCCTGCTAACCATGCACCAAAACCACCACAGACAAGTGCTATCGTCAAGAGAATCTTCTCTGGGATGCGCCAAGCACCTTTTCTTGCCTTGGATTTGTCGATTCCATATATAATGAAAATTATGACATTCCAAATCAAGAGGGTAAGCGTGATTCCTTCATTTATCTTCATAGTCTTTCAATGATGGCTTCCGTCATTTCCTTGGTAGAAGCCTTTCCTCCTATATCTCTCGTTAAAATTCCTGCTGCCAAACTGGCTTCAACAGCATGTTCGATACACTCTGCATCCTCAAAACATCCAAAACTATCTCTCAACATCATGGCTACTGATAAAATCATGGAAATAGGATTGGCAATTCCCTGACCAGCAATATCAGGTGCCGAACCGTGAATGGGCTCATAGAGACTTGGGCCATTTTCAGAATGACTAGCTGATGGCATGACTCCAAGTGTACCAGATAGAACACTTGATTCATCAGATAAGATATCTCCGAAAAGATTCTCTGTCACGATGACATCAAACTTGGCAGGATTAGTAATCATAAGCATGGCAGCTGAGTCCACCAACTGGTGCTCCAAGGTCACATCTGGGAAATCCTTGGCAACCTCCTCAGCTACACTGCGCCAGAGTTTTGAGGTTGCTAGAACATTTTGCTTATCAATGCTGGTGAGGATTTTTCTCCGACTCTTTGCTATTTCAAAAGCCTTGCGAAGAATTCGCTCCACTTCCTCATAGCTGTAGTCGTTGATATCACGCGCTTTTCGATCTTTAAGAATATGATCCCCAAAGTAAATACCTCCTGTCAACTCACGCACCACGACAAAGTCTACACCAGCAATTCGTTCAGGTTTGAGAGGCGACAAATGCTTGAGACTGTCAAAGATTTTTACAGGACGAATATTGGCATAAAGATTGAGTTCCTTACGGAGGGCCAGCAGTCCTTGTTCAGGCCGAATCGCTGCCCCATCATACTGGGGACTACCAATAGCCGCTAGGAGAATAGCATCTGCTCCTCTACATGCCTTGAGGGTCTCATCAGGTAAGGGATGCCCCTCAGCATCAATACCTGCCCCTCCAAAAGGTCGCCCATCTATCTCATAGTCAAAGCCTGTTTTTTCAGCTAGGGCCTCCAAAACTTCCAAACCAGCTTCCATGATTTCTGGGCCGATTCCATCTCCTGCTAGAGCTACTATTTTTTTTGTCATAGCCTTCTCCTTTACACACTAGGCATATCGCGGTAGGAAACACTACGCCCCATCTCACCAGCATTCTCCTTTTGAACAAAGGTATTGGCATTGATGTAGGCAATAGCCGAAGCCTTCAGTACATCGAAATCAAGCCCTGCTGCGTTAAAGATGGTCTCTGTATCTCTATTTTCAACAGTGACCAATACCCGAGCCTGGGCATCGATCCCATCTGTCACCGCGTCAATTGTGTAAGACACCAAGCGAACAGATTGGTTAAAGAATTTGTCGATGGCGTTGAAGATAGCCTCAACAGAACCTTGTCCTGTCGCATTAAACTCAACCTTATCACCATCCATATTAGCAAGGCTGACAATTGCTTCAATGTCATTATCCGCATGGGTTTGAAGTTGTAAATCATCAAAGTGGAATCCTTCTGGGTTTTCAACCATGATTCCAGCTACCAGCGCACGAATATCTGCATCTGTGATTTCTTGCTTTTTGTCTGCCAACGCCTTGAATTTAGCAAAGAGTGGTTTGATGTCTTCTTCAGTAAAGTCTAGGGCCAATTCCCTTAGTTTCTCAACAAAGGCATGGCGACCTGACAATTTACCAAGCGGAAGACTGTTACACTTGACACCAACCAATTCAGGTGTAATGATTTCATAGGTAAGAGGATTTTTAAGAACCCCATCTTGGTGAATACCCGATTCATGAGAGAAGGCATTACCACCAACAACCGCCTTGTTTTTAGGAACTGGAATACCTGAGAAGCGAGAAACCATTTCTGACGTATTGATGGTTTCGTTTAGGATAATGCTTGTCTCAGCTTGGTAGTAATCTTGGCGAATATTGAGCGCCACTGCAATTTCTTCCAATGCAGCATTGCCAGCTCGCTCCCCGATACCATTGATGGTTCCTTCGACTCGTCCTGCTCCATTCTTAACAGCAGCAAGGCTATTAGCCACTGCCATTCCGAGGTCATCGTGACAGTGAGGCGAATAGATGATCTGACGATCGGTCTTGACATTCTCAATTAAGTATTTGAAGATGGCACCATATTCCTCTGGCGTAGTAAATCCAACCGTGTCAGGGATATTGATGTAGGTCGCACCTGCATCCACAGCTGTCTGAACAACTTGCAAGAGGAAATCCAATTCTGTTCTGGTCGCATCCTCTGGAGAAAATTCGACAATTTCAAACTTAGAACGAGCATAAGAAACATGTTCACTGATTGCTTCCAAAATCTCTCCCTTGCTCTTATTGAGCTTATACTTACGGTGAATCGGACTAGTCGCGATAAAGACGTGAACCTGAGGATACTTGGCATCCTTGAGCGCCTCATAACAAGCATCTATATCAGACTTGACCGAACGGGCCAAACCTGTCACTGCTGTTTTCTTCAAGACCTTGGCAATCTCCTGAACTGCTGTAAATGAATCTGGACTCGCCGCTGGAAAACCAGCTTCGATAGCCGAAATCCCCCATTTCTCCAGCTGTCTTGCAATGGCGACCTTTTCCTTGATTGAAAAATTAACGCCTGGTGTCTGCTCACCATCACGGAGACTGGTATCTAGAAACTCAACTCTACGCATGAGAATTCCCCCTTCAAAATTTCAGTATAGAAAAAACATCTCGCTCGGAAACCCAAGCGAGATGTTGATTTACTCCCGCTTGGTAAGCCAAACAGGACTAATGCTTCTGCACTAGCCCGAGTACCTCAACAACAAAGCAAATTGATTAAACTTAGCTGTTTTCATGTTTGACTTTCTCCTTCGTTTGATGTCTTGTTAAGTATTTTAGCATAGGAAAAATCTCTTGTCAAGAAAAAATCCAATATTTTCTGAAAATTTCTTCAGTAAAGAATATTTTGCTAATTGAAAGTATTTGAAAACACAAGGGAATTTCCTTACTTTTTCAATGTCAAATTCCAACTGATTTCTAGCAAATCTAGAACTTCGTTATCCGATAAACTATCATCAAGAGCAAGACTAATCCAGTAGCGTTTGTTCATATGAAAGGCTGGATAAATACCCTTTTGTGAGAGTAAGTTAGCAACGCAGTCATGTTTGAGGTTGACGGCTTCCACTAGCCCTTCTCTCCCCTTATCTAGCCTATCCCAAGGAATTCTCATTAAAACAGCATACCATTTTTGATTACCTTCATGGCGTAATACAGCTGTATCAGGCGATTTTTCCCATAGATATTCCAACTGATCACCATACTTTTCTTGAACTTGAGCCATGATTCGCTTAGTCTGAGGGCAGATAAAATCCTGCACATCAAAGCAAGCCTTCCGAATCTGGTAAAGAATCTCCAAACAAGCCTCACGAACACTTCCGACAAAAGACCCTCTCATACTTTCCATATGGACTTGAGGATAAAGGTCACCAGTCTCCTGATCAAAAACTTGAAAGCTCACATTATCCGTTGTGATGGACACATTCATGACAAAGTCTCCATCCAAAATCTGGAAACTGTAGGTCCAGACTCCCTCATTTTCTATAAAACCATAGACACGAGCTTTTTCTTGATTAAACTGATAGGATTTAAAAATTTCAAACATAAGTGAAAACTGCTACCCAAAGCTAGCAGTTCCTTTCTATTTTTTAAAAGACAACCTTGGTACCGTGCAATTGAGTCACACCAAGTTGGTCGATGAAGGTTTGACGGTTGTCTAAGTCAATCCCCCCACCTGGTAAGATTTCAATTTTACCTTTTGCATGTTCCAAAATTCTGTGATAATTAGCGAAACGTTTCTCTAGCGAGTCTCCAGACACACCAGCACGAGTTAAGATACGAGTGACTCCGGCTTGGCTGAGCCAGTCAATGGCTTCCAACTGGTCTTCTTCGCTCAATTCATCAAAGGCCATGTGGAAGACAATTTCCATTCCTTTTGATGCGGCAATCAGCTTCTCTAGATTAACCTTATCCAACTTCTTATCAGCAGTTAAAGCACCAAAGACAACCCCTTGGCTACCTGCTTGAGCAGTCAAACGAATGTCTTCTAGCATGATGGCAATTTCCAGATCCTGATAAACAAAGTCGCCACCACGTGGACGAATCATGGTCATGATGGTGCTATCGTAGTTAGCGGCCAATTCAACAGCTGCCTTGGTTACTCCATAGCTTGGTGTTGTCCCACCAACTGCTAAATTATCACAAAGTTCGATTCGACGAGCTCCAGCCTGCATCGCTTTTTCAAGCAAGGTCACATTTTCAGCACAAAATTCGTAAATCATTTGTTTCTCCTTGAAGATTACTTTTAATTTATTATATCATATTATTTAAATATGATTTCATTTTTATCAAGGCAAATAACTACTATTTTTATCTATTCTTTGTCAGGAATGACTTTAAAGAGGTAGTAGGTGATAAAGATAGTCAAGGCTCCCAGACCAATTTTGACTGGCAAAAGAGGGGCAAAATAAATAGAAATCCCCATCAAGATATAGATGGATACGATGATTTTTTTCTTGCGTTCTCGCGCGATAGACTTGGTCTCGCGAAAGTCAGCTACATAAGTCTGATAGAGCTTGGTGTGATAAAGCCAGTCTTCAAATCTCTTTGAAGACTTGGAAAAGCAAGCAATTGATAGCAAAAGGAAGGGCGTTGTTGGCAAGAGGGGCAAGACAACCCCAACAAGAGCCAAGGCTAAAGAAATAAAACCAATAACTAGGTAAATAATACGCATGTCTTCTCCTAATTGAAATAATCTTCTACTAGTTTCCCACAAAGTGAGGAAATTTGTCAAGCTTCAAGTAAAAAGAGCCTGAAATTTATTTTCAGGACTCTTCGTGTTATTTAATTTTCTCTTCTTCGTAGTCGCCATTACTACACACAATCTGCTTGCCACCACCACGGACTTTCTTCTCCATAAGGAAGTGTCCGCATTTTGGACAATCACGTCCAATTGGTTTGTCCCAGGAAGTAAATTCACATTCTGGGTAACGATTGCAACCATAGAAGATACGATTGCGCTTGGTTTTGCGTTCAATGATTTGTCCTTGATGACAGCTTGGACACTCGACACCAATCTCCTTAACAATCGCTTGTGTGTGACGACAGTCCGGGAAATTGCTACAAGCATAGAATTTACCAAAACGGCCTAGCTTAATCACCATTGGACTTCCACAGACTTCACAGTCAAATCCAGCTGGCTCATCCTTGATCTGAATTTTTTCCATTTCAGCTTCAGCCTTGGCTACATCTTTGGAGAATGGTTTGTAAAATTCGTCAATAACACGTTGCCACTGTTCTTTTCCAACTTCGACATCATCCAGTTTTCCTTCCATTTCAGCTGTAAAGGTCACATTTACGATGTCTGGGAAATATTCAACGATGAGCTTGTTAACAATTTCTCCTAATTCTGTTGGTTCAAAGCGTTTGGCTGCCAGACGAACATAATAGCGTTTCTGGATGGTTTCAATGGTCGGAGCATAAGTTGAAGGACGACCAACACCATTTTCTTCCAAGGTCTTGATAAGAGTCGCTTCCGAATAGCGAGCAGGCGGTTGGGTGAAATGTTGTTCTGGCTTGCTATTAACTTGCTTAACCATATCTCCAACAGCCATATCTGGCAACATCTTGTTCTTGTCAGAGTCGTTGTAAATTGCTAAATAACCATCAAACTTAACTTGACTACCATTTGCTGCGAACTGAACTCCATTTTGAGAGAGCTTGACAGCCATGGTATCAAAGATAGCTCCCGTCATCTGGCTCGCTACAAAACGGTTCCAGATAAGGGTATAGAGCTTGAGCTGGTCTTTGTCCAAGTACTTAGCGATGCTTTCTGGTGTATTAAAGACGCTAGATGGACGAATGGCTTCGTGGGCATCTTGAGCACCTGAGGCATTCTTGACCTTGCTACCATGCTTGGAATACTTGCTACCAAAACGATCGTTGATGTAGCTTGCCGCTTCATTCTGAGCCACAGGACTGATGCGAGTCGAGTCTGTACGCATATAGGTAATCAGACCTTGCACTCCTGTACCGATATTAATCCCTTCATAAAGCTGTTGGGCAACCATCATGGTCTTACGAGTACGGAAATTTATTTTGTTAGCAGCATCCATTTGCATGGTTGAGGTCGTATAAGGTAGGGGCGCATTGCGTTTGCGCTCCTTCTTATCTACCTGATCCACTGTAAAATCTTTACTCGTTAGATGGGACAAGACTTCTTTGACCTCTTCATTGGTGGTCAATTTCATCTTTTTGCCATTCATACCATAAAAAGAAGCTTGAAATTGCTTGGTTCCCTTCTTAAAGACACCATCAATTGTCCAGTATTCTTCCGGTTGGAAGGCATTGATTTCATTTTCACGGTCAATGATGAGCTTAAGGGCAACAGACTGCACGCGCCCTGCTGATAAGCCCTTCTTGACCTTTTTCCACAAAATTGGCGAAATTGAATAGCCTACCAAGCGGTCCAAGACACGACGAGCTTGTTGGGCATCGACCAAGTCCATGTCAATCTTACGAGGTTCTTTAAAAGCATTTTTCACTGCGTCTTTGGTGATTTCATTAAAGACCACACGATTGGCATCATTCTCATCCAAATCAAGGATATGAGCCAAATGCCAGGAAATTGCTTCTCCTTCACGGTCCGGGTCACTCGCCAGAAAGACTTTATTGGCCTTTTTAGCTTCTTTTTTCAAGTCATTAATGAGAGGGCCTTTTCCACGGATATTGATATACTGCGGTTCATAGTTATTTTCAATGTCGACCGACATACTGGATTTTTTCAAATCACGAATATGTCCGACGCTGGCTAGAACCTTATAATTTCTGCCTAAATATTTCTCAATCGTTTTCGCCTTGGCAGGCGACTCCACGATGACTAGATTTTTCTTAACTGTTGATTTTTTCTTCTTTGTTGCCGTAGCCACACTATCACACCTTTTCAAAGTAATAAACTTTATAAAGTGTAAACCATTTTTCTATAGCTGTCAAGACCTAAGTCCTATATATAGAAGAAAAGTTTATCCGAGGGAACAAATTTCTCCTTAAAATTCAAACTCAGCTAGCACATCTTGACCACTTGTGACCAGTTTCGCTCCCTCTTGGATCAGGTGGTGACAGCCATCTGAATGGCCATCTAAAATGTTTCCTGGAATGGCAAAAACATCACGCCCTTCTTCCATTGCTCGCTCACAGGTGATGAGACTACCAGAACGCATCCTTGCCTCTGCTACTATAACTCCACGACACAATCCTGCAATGATACGATTACGGGCTGGAAAGTGAAATTTCAAGGGTTCTTCACCTGGACCGTACTCACTTAGCACTAGATGATGATTTCCAATGTAGTCCTGCAAGCGTTTATTAGCACGTGGATAAAAGACATCCAATCCTGTTCCAATGACAGCAATCGTTCGTCCTCCATTCTGGAGCGCAGCCATATGGGCAGCGGTATCGATTCCTTTTGCTAATCCACTAACCACGATTAACTCGTTTTCTAAACCTTGGATAATTTTCTGGATCGACTTAGCACCTTGACTCGAACAAGAACGACTCCCTACAAGAGCAACCTTTGGAAATTTCAATAAGTCCAGATTCCCTTTGTAAAACAAAAGAGCTGGAGCATCATAAATCTCACTCAGATCCCAAGGATAACAGTCGTCTAGAATCGAGAAGGATGGAAATTTTTGAAACTCCTTCTCCAACTGCGCATCATCAATCTGGAAATAGCGTTCCATAAAGACAGCAGGATTGCGGCAACCAGAGATTTCAGCAATATCCCCTAACAAAAGTTCCTGCTCTACAGTCTCGTCATATTCAAGAACAGTTAAAATCTGTTGATTGGTCAAGCCTGCTTTTCTTAATTTGTAAATCTCATAGTTTGTGATTTTCATATACAACTCCATTTCTTTTGCTACTCATCTATCTATTCGTAAAAAACATAAAAAGAAGACCAAGGATCTTCTTTTTTTTTATTTATTCAGCTTTCATATTTGATAGCTTACGTTTATCAAAAATAGAAAAACTCTTGAAAAATCTTCAAGAGTTTAGTTTTCTATTTCTATTCTTCATCCATGCTCAAGACGCTAAGGAAGGCTTCTTGTGGAACTTCGACAGAACCAATGGCTTTCATACGCTTCTTACCAGCTTTTTGTTTTTCAAGGAGTTTGCGTTTTCGCGAAACGTCACCACCGTAACACTTGGCAAGTACGTTTTTACGAAGGGCCTTGATATCCGTACGAGCCACAATTTTGTGTCCGATAGCTGCCTGAATTGGCACCTCAAACTGTTGACGAGGGATGATTTTCTTGAGTTTATCAACGATGAGTTTCCCACGCTCGTAGGCAAAGTCCTTGTGGACGATAAAGCTAAGAGCATCGACCTTATCACCATTGAGAAGGATATCCATTTTGACCAGCTTAGATGGACGGTACTCTGACAATTCGTAGTCAAAGCTTGCATAACCACGTGTCGAAGACTTGAGCTTATCAAAAAAGTCAAATACGATTTCAGCAAGTGGAATTTGATAGATGACATTGACACGATTGTCATCAATATAATCCATAGTCACAAAGTCCCCACGCTTGCGCTGAGCCAGTTCCATCACCGCTCCAACGAACTCCTGCGGCACCATAATCTGAGCCTTGACATACGGTTCTTCAATGGTCGCAATCTTGGTTGGATCTGGGAATTCTGATGGATTTGACACATCCATAGACTCACCGTCAGTTTGGTTAACCTTGTAGATAACAGAAGGAGCTGTCATAATGAGATCAATGTTAAACTCACGCTCTAAACGCTCTTGGATAACATCCATATGGAGGAGTCCAAGGAATCCACAACGGAAACCAAATCCAAGAGCCTGAGATGTTTCTGGTTCAAACTGCAAGCTAGCATCGTTGAGCTGCAGTTTCTCAAGTGCTTCACGAAGGTCATTGTACTTGTTTGACTCAATTGGGTAAAGACCCGCAAAGACCATAGGGTTCATCTGCTTGTAACCATCAAGTGGCTCTGTCGCAGGATTGCTTGCCAAGGTCACTGTATCTCCGACACGCGTGTCTTGAACCGTCTTGATAGAAGCCGCAATATAACCAACGTCACCTGTGGCTAGGAAATCACGCCCTACTGCTTTCGGTGTGAAAATTCCGACCTCCGTCACATCAAATGTCTTGCCATTGCTCATGAGTTGAATCTTATCGCCAGGTTTAACAACTCCGTCCATGACACGAACTTGGAGGATAACCCCACGATAAGCATCATAAACTGAGTCGAAAATCAAGGCTTTGAGTGGTGCTGTAACATCACCCGTTGGCGCTGGCACTTTCTCTACGATTTGCTCAAGAATCTCTTCAATACCAATACCAGCTTTGGCAGATGCTAAGACTGCTTCACTGGCATCCAGTCCAATGACATCCTCAATCTCCGTACGAACACGCTCAGGATCAGCTGCTGGTAGGTCAATCTTGTTAATAACAGGAAGAATTTCCAAATCATTATCCAAGGCTAGATAAACGTTGGCAAGCGTCTGCGCCTCAATCCCTTGGGCTGCATCGACCACCAAAATAGCTCCCTCACAGGCAGCTAGCGAACGCGACACTTCATAGGTAAAGTCCACATGTCCAGGCGTGTCAATCAAGTGGAAGATATAGGTCTCTCCATCTTTTGCAGTGTAATTGAGCTCAATGGCATTGAGTTTGATGGTAATCCCACGTTCACGCTCAAGATCCATACTATCCAGAAGCTGGGCTTGCATTTCACGACTAGAAACCGTCTCCGTCTTTTCCAGAATGCGGTCTGCCAGCGTTGACTTCCCGTGGTCAATATGGGCGATAATAGAAAAGTTCCGGATCTTCTCCTGTCGTTTTTTTAATTCTTCTAAATTCATGATTCTCTTCCTTTCAGGGTATCTATTTATTATAAATTGTTTTTAATATTTTGACAAGACTATACCCTGTAAGGAGTACTAATCTTCGGCAACAAAGCCATCATTTTCGATAAAGTGGTGTTCTGTCATTCCTTGGTCTGTAAAGACGATTCCATGAAGGACACCTCCGTAAACGGCTCCTCCATCCATCCCAACCTTACCATCTTCTGTCACCCAAAGGTCAGCAGTACCTGGTTTCTGATCTAGTAAACCATAGACTGGTGTATGCCCAAAGACAATGGTTTTCCCAGTATGATTGGCCGCTTCGTGGAATGGTTTTCTGAGCCAGACTTTCTTGTAATCAGTCGTTTCATGCCAATCATCCAAGGTCAAATCAATACCAGCATGCACAAAGATATACTTATCTGTCTCAACGACAAAAGGCATTTGACGAATAAATTCGACTAAATCTGCTGCTTCCGTCTCGACGCGTTTAGCGTCTTCAACTGCATCCACAGGTGCATCCAAGGGACGACCTAGGATAGAGTTAATGGTTGTATCACCACCATTTCGACGATAGTGGTCATAGCTTTCTTCAGGATTGTCCAACCATGTCAGAAACATATACTCGTGGTTTCCTGATAGACAGATAGCCCCTTGATTGTCCACCAAGTCCTTAACCATTTCTAGAACACGGCGACTATCTTCACCTCGGTCAATCAAATCCCCCAGAAAAAGCAACTGAGTTTGACCATCCCAGGTTTTGAGCAGTTCTTCTAGCATACCTGCTTTCCCGTGAACATCTCCAATTACATAATAGTCTATCATTTATTTCTCCCTCGTTTGCAATAATTCTCTCGCTTGGGTAAGAGCTGCTTCTGTTACATTCTCTCCTGCTAACATCTTAGCAACTTCCTCTACTCGCTCTTCTAAAGTCAAGAGACGAACTGTCGAAACAGTTGAGTGCTCATCACTAATCTTTTCAATAAAGAATTGATAATCCGCAATCGCAATCACTTGAGGAAGGTGAGAGATTGCTAAAACCTGACCATGTTGGCCAATCTTGTGAATCTTCTGAGCAATAGCTTGAGCAACACGACCTGAAACTCCCGTATCCACCTCATCAAAGACAATACTGGTCTTACCTTCCTTACGAGAAAAGGCAGACTTGATAGCCAACATCAGACGAGACAATTCTCCTCCAGACGCCACCTTGACTAAGGGTTTAAAGTCCTCACCTGGGTTAGTAGAAATGTAAAACTCAACTGCTTCATTTCCTTCACGGCTGAATTTGCCCTTGCTAAAGCGAACTTGAAATTGAGCCTTCTCCATATAAAGATCTTGCAACTCTTGTTTTATCTCTGCTTCTAGCTGCTGGGCCAAGTCATGGCGAGCTGAGGCAAGCTGCCCTGCCAAATCAACAAGATTGACTTCCAATTTTTTAAGCTCTGCTTCCATGTCTTCGGAGGAAAGGTTATTTCCTGTCAAGAGATTGTACTCATCCGTAATTTTAGTAAAGTAAAGCAAGACCTCATCAACAGTCCCACCATACTTACGGGTAATAGTATTCAGAAGGTCTAAGCGATTTTCAACCTGCATGAGGCGATTGCCATCAAAATCCAAGTCCTCAATAATATCTTCCAAACGCTTGCTAATATCTTCTAAAACATAGTAGGTTTCTGATAGAGAACTTGAAATTTCACGGTATTCAGGATCGTATTCTTCAACACTTTCCATGTCATTCATAGCGGAACGAACATTAGCAAGACTTGAGAATTCCTCATTGTCCAACATACTGTAGGCATTGGTTAGCGTATCCGCAATATTTTTATGGTTGAGGAGTTTATCTCGTTCTTGGTTGAGAGCCAAGTCTTCACCAGCCTGTAAATTTGCCGCCTCAATCTCTGCCATTTGAAATTCCAACATCTCAATACGAGCCTTGTGTTCCTGCTGATTTTTCTTGACTTTAAGAACTTGTTTACGCATTTTGCGATAGGCGTCAAAGCTTGTCTGATAGGCTTGTTTCAACTCAAAAAATGCTGCATCACCAAATTCATCCAACATTTGGATATGGAGTTGCGGACGCATTAACTCTTCTTGGTCATGTTGTCCATGAATATCGACAAGATGCTGGCCGATTGCACGCAGGACAGAAAGATTGACCATCTGTCCATTCACGCGACTAACACTTCGCCCATTTTGAAGAATTTCACGACGAATGATAATCTCATCCCCCAATTCCAAGCCTTGCTCCTCAAAAAGTTCTTGCAAAGAACGACTATTCTCAACAGAGAAAAGCCCTTCAATCTCAGCCTTAGGAGCACCATGACGAATGACATCCGTAGCCGCTCTAGCTCCTAGCATCATGTTCATAGCATCGATGATGATTGATTTACCAGCACCTGTCTCACCAGTTAAGACTGTCATGCCTTTTTCAAAATTAAGCGAAATCGCCTCTATAATGGCAAAATTTTTAATCGAAATTTCAAGTAACATATCGACCTACCATTTTTTAACTTGTTCAGATATTTCCTTAGCTGCTTCCTCTGTTTTTGCCACAATCAAGATTGAATTGTCATCCGCAATGCAGCTAAAAATCTTATCAGAAAATGCTGCAACCAACTGACCTTTCACAAATACTGTGTTTCCAGGAATAACATTGAGGTTAAGCATGTTACCCATTACTTGAGAACCTTCGATGTTATTCTCAGCCAACTGCAAACTCTTCACAATTGATTTTGGCAATTCATAGATATAAGTGTTGTTTTTCAAAGGAATTTTAACAATACCAAGCTCTTTGATGTCTCTTGACACAGTAGCTTGAGTGGCAGAGATACCTGCTTCCTTTAAGTGCTCAACGATTTCTTCCTGTGTTCCGATTTGGTAATCCGTAACAAATCTTCTAATTTTTTCAAGTCTTTCTTTTTTATTCATCTTTAAATTCTCTATGTGCTCTCTCTACAACTTTTTCTATTTCAGGGGCAACTTGGTTACTTGCTCCATCTTCCTTTTTCAAATATGCCAGAAATTCGATGTTTCCATGTCCTCCTTGGATTGGTGAATAGTCTAATCCAAGTACAGAAAAGCCTTGCTCAACCGCCATAGCAGTGACTGATTCAAGGACATGTTGGTGAACCTTAGCATCACGAATGATCCCATTTTTCCCGATTTGCTCCCGACCTGCTTCAAACTGAGGTTTGACAAGTGCTACCACCTGGCCTTGATCAGCCAAAACTCGATGTAGGGCTGGTAAGATCAGACTAAGGGAAATAAAACTCACATCAATACTGGCAAAACTTGGTTCCTGCTCAAAGTCAGTCTTTTCTGCATAGCGGAAATTAAACTGCTCCATGCTGACAACCCGAGGATCTTGGCGCAATTTCCAGGCTAACTGATTGGTCCCAACATCCACCGCGTAGACAAGCTCAGCACCATTTTGCAACATGACATCGGTAAAGCCACCAGTAGAAGCCCCAATATCAATCGTGGTCGCCCCATCCACTGACAAATCAAAGACCTGCAAGGCCTTTTCCAGTTTCAAACCACCACGGCTGACATACTTGAGTTTTTCACCTTTGAGTTTTAGCTCAGTATCGTCTGGGATTTTCTCTCCTGGTTTGTCAAAACGCTCTCCATTAAGAACAGACACAACGAGCCCAGCCATAACACCTCGCTTGGCTTGTTCTCGTGTCTCAAACAAACCCTGTTTATAAGCTAGTACATCCACTCTTTCCTTAGCCATTGATTCTCAAACTTTCTACTACTTTCACAATCGGCTCTGTTTCAAAGCTGACTTGCTGGGAAATTTCTTCTAATTTCGCATTGGCTTGATCCAGAGTTTCGTTACAAAAGGCAACGGCCTCCTCCAAGCCCAACAAGGCTGGATAGGTTGACTTTTCTGCCTGCAAATCCTTTTGTGGTGTCTTGCCGATTTCCTCAAAACTAGCGGTCACATCTAGCACATCATCTCGAACTTGAAAGGCAAGGCCAATCAATTCACCCACAGTTTTCAATTTTGCTTGGATTTCAGGTGCCAATTCTGCTAGGATAGCAGCTGCTTGGAAAGGATAGGCAAGTAACTTACCTGTTTTATTAGCATGAATGGTCTGAAGTTCTTCCAAGGACAAGTGCTGACGTTCACCCTCCATGTCCAGAACCTGCCCTGCCACCATGCCCAAACTACCTGACGCAAGGGATAAGTTGGCTATCAAGTCCACCTTGATCTGACTTGGCAAATCTGCCTGCGCAATCAAGGCATAAGGATCTAGGAACAAAGCATCTCCAGCCAAAATGGCCATCGCTTCGCCAAATTTCTTATGATTGGTCAAGCGTCCCCGACGGTAATCATCATCATCCATAGCAGGAAGATCATCATGAATCAAACTTCCAGTATGAATCATTTCCAAAGCCGCTGCCACTTGAGCATGTGCTGGTTGGATAACTACTTGCAAGGATTCCAGAACTTCTAACAAGAGAAAAGGACGAATACGCTTGCCACCGGCATGAATGGAGTAGAGAACAGACTCTCGTAAACTAGAGGCAAACTGTTGGTCTCCATAAAATTCCTCCAAAGCCGACTCCACAAGAGCTAATTTTTCTTGCTTCTTCATTCAAAATCACTTTCTGTTCCATCTTCTTGCATAACCTTAACCAAGGTCTTTTCAGCCTTGTCCAAGGTCGCTTGGAGCTCTTTTGACAAGACCATGCCCTTTTGAAAGGCAGCAATCGCATCTTCCAGAGCAATTTCACCATTTTCTAAACTTTGGACAATGGTCTCCAGTTCTGCTAGATTTTCCTCAAATTTCTTTTGTTTTGACATCTTTAACCTCTAATTCTACCTGACCGTCTCGCATCAAAAGCGTCACTTGGTCTTTTTTCTTTAAACTCTCAACCGAATCCACAACGGACTCTTCTTTTTTGACAATTGCATAACCACGCGCCACAATTCGGCTAGTATCCAACATCAACAATGCTTCCGAAAGGCGCTTGACCTCAGCAACCTTGGCATCATAAACTAACGCCATTTGGCTAAGGAGCAGCTTGTCCAACTGAGCAAGCCGATCTTGATAGCGTTGGATTTTAGGAACAGGAGATAATTGCACCAATTGGTGTGTCCTTGCTTGGACTAAATGTTTGCTATCAGAAATCCGTGTTCGCAAACTTTGTTTTAAGCGCAGCTGCAGTTGGTCCAAGCGTTGCAAATAACCATCATACAAGCGCTCTGGCTGTCTAAAAATCACAGACTGGCTGCATTTTTTCAGAGCTTCTTTTTTTCTTGACAGGACATTCTGAACTGCTGTCGTCATCCGTTTTTCTTGATTCTGCAAATGCGTCAAGAGATCCAACTTAGTGACAGGTGTTGCCAGTTCAGCTGCAGCCGTTGGGGTCGCCGCTCTGCGATCCGCTACAAAATCTGCCAAGGTCACATCCGTCTCATGCCCCACACTAGAAATGATTGGCAAGCGAGATTCAAAAATAGCCCGTACCACAATCTCTTCGTTAAAGGCCCAGAGATCCTCGATGGAACCCCCACCACGACCAATGATGAGGACATCTAGATCCTCACGCTGATTGGCACGAGCAATATTCCGTGCTATTTCCTCTGCTGCTCCATCTCCTTGCACCTTGGTCGGATAGAGAAGGATATCGACACCAGGAAAACGTCTGCTCACGGTTGTGATAATATCCTGGATGACTGCGCCACTGCGACTGGTTACTACACCAATTCTCTTAGCAAACTGGGGCAGAGGCTGCTTGAACCGTTCTTGAAAGAGACCTTCTTCCGTTAGTTTTTTCTTGAGTTGTTCAAACTGAATCGCAAGCGCACCAACTCCATCAGGTTCAGCCTTCTCAATGATGATAGAATAGCTCCCGCTCGGTTCATAAACCTGAACTCGCCCAATCACATTGATTTTCATCCCTTCTTCGAGGTCGAAACCTAATTTCTGATATATCCCTGACCAGATGGTCGCTTGAATGACTGCGTGGTCATCTTTTAGGGAGAAATATTGGTGAGTAGGTCGTTTACGAAAGTTGGAAACTTGACCAGTTAAATAGACCCGTTCCAAGTAAGGGTCTTTATCGAATTTCATTTTCAGATACTTGGTCAAAGTTGTTACCGATAAATACTTTTCCATCTCCACCTACTATTCATTTTCTTGCTTTTCCATGGGTATTATTATACCAAAAATATGATTAAAAATCTCCTTTTGCATATCGAAACGAAAGGAAAAATAGAAAAAGGAGGCTAGGCCTCCTCATCTGATTATTTGCTATTACGAGCTTCTTCCAAAATCTTAGAAATCTTGGTTGTCAAAAGGTCAATAGCGACTGTATTGCTGGCACCTTCAGGAATAATGATATCCGCATAACGCTTGGTTGGCTCGATGAACTGGTGATACATGGGTTTGACCACACCCAGATATTGGTCAATCACACTATCCAAACTACGGCCACGCTCTTCCATGTCCCGCTTAATCCGACGAATAATGCGCACATCATCATCTGTATCCACAAAAATCTTGATGTCCATCAAATCGCGCAGACGCTTGTCCTCCAAGACCAGAATCCCCTCAACGATAAAGACATCTTGAGGCTCTTGACGATAGGTTTTGTTGCTCCGTGTATGTTCAGTATAGTCATAAGTCGGAATGTCCACCGGACGCCCTGCCAACAACTCCTTAATTTGCTCGATCATCAGATCTGTATCAAAGGCAAATGGATGATCGTAGTTGGTTTTGACACGCTCTTCAAAGGTCAAATGAGATTGGTCCTTGTAGTATGAATCATGCTCAATCATGGCAATCTTCTCATCAAGAAAATGAGATAAAATGGCTTTTGAAACACTAGTCTTACCACCACCAGAACCACCTGTCACTCCGATAATGATTGGTCTATTTTGCATGCTATCCTCCGTTTTTTTATCCGTCGTCTATTCTATCACATTTTTAGACAAATTTATAGTCTGATTTTGATAGACTATGGCTAACAATTCCATCCCCACACTCCAGTTTGACTAGCATAGAACTTTCCTTGGCTTGTAGAGATTGCCCCGTTTTTCTAGAATTGCTAGCAATTTATCATCTTCAAAGGCAGCTAACTCCTTATCCGATTGTTCTAGATCTATAAATCGACCAAAGCGGACTTCTGTAGCCTCTTCTGGAGTTAGGAAAACTTTGACAAGATCCCCTGTTCCAATCTCTAAGGGATAAAGAAAATCCAGTTGACCAGCCTCCACTTTTGCAGCAATTTCGTCCAAGGTAAGAGCATCTTCCAGTTGTAAACCTGCTGCACTCGTCCGAGTCAAATGGGACATATGGGACGCATAACCCAGCTTCTCTCCCAAATCAACTGACAAGGTACGGATATAAGTCCCCTTACTACATTTCACACGAAATGTAAAACGTGCGAGGTGATCCTCATAAGAAATCGGACTCGTCCTCTCAAATTGATAAATAGTGACCTGACGTTCTGGACGCTCCACCTCCTGACCAGCACGCGCATACTCATAGAGCTTGCGACCATTTACCTTGACAGCTGAGTACATGGGAGGAATCTGGGTGATAGCCCCAGTCAGACTAGCGATCGCTTCATCGACAAGCTTTTCATCCAAGGGCGACAAAACAGGAGTCTCTGCGACCACTTCCCCACTAGCATCCTCGGTCGTTGTTGAATATCCTAGGGTGATTTCCCCCTCATAGACCTTGCCCTCATCCTGCATGAACTCGACCATACGGGTTGCCTTGCCCACCGCAATAGGCAAAACACCCACCACATCAGGATCCAGCGTCCCTCCATGACCAATTTTCTTAGTTCCCAAAATCTTACGCAGTTTAAAAACCGCATCATGCGAGGTCATCCCCGCTTCTTTTCTTAAGTTGATAATACCGTTCATGTTTTGCTTTCTATTCCCCCTTCAGCGCTTCAAACTTTGCTTTCATGGTTGGATTTTTACGAGTCAATTTTTTAACAGAAACATCGTCCAACTTATTGTTTGCGAGGCGGAGTTGGTTTTCTGATGTTGTTAGGAATTTCTTGACTTCTTCCATCCTTTTGATGGCCTTGTCGATTTCGTCAATAGCCTTTCCGAAGTTGACTGAAGCTGAATTGTAGTTTTTTGCAAAGGCAACCTTAAAAGCATCCAAGTCTTCTTCAAAATGGGTGATATCGATATTCTGCTCACGAACAAGCGCTAACTCCTGCTTGTATTTTAGGGAATTGAGCGCAGCATTTCGCAAAAGACCGATCAACTGGATAAAGAACTGAGGACGGACCACATACATCTTTTCATACTCATGACTGACATCCACGATACCCGTGTTAAAGTAATCGTTATCTGCTTCTAACATGGTCACCAAAACAGCATACTCACAGTTCTTCTCCCGACGGTCCTTGTCCAATTCCTTGTAAAAATCTGCATTCTTATGCTTCTTCTCTGTTCCGTCCGCTTCATTTTTCATTTCAAACATGATGGAAATGAATTCTAACCCATTTTCATCAAAGTCACGGAAGATAAAGTCGCCTTTAGACCCACGCGCAGAAACCTTGTTATCTTTCTCAAAGTAGGCATTTGGAAAGGCAAAACTGCGGACCTTGTTAAATTCACTCTCTGCGTACTGTTCCAGACTTTCCCCGATAGCTTTTGTAGATTGTTGGGCTTTGAAATTCTTGTAAAATTCGACTTGTTCACTGGCTGCCTTGAGCTGGGCTTCGTAATTCTGCTTAACAGAAGCCAAAGACAACTCATTTTCCTTTTCTTGCAAGAGGAGCTGATTTTTAACTTGATCCCGTTCTTTTTCTAGGTCAGAAAGAGTCTTTTGCAGTTGATTTTCATGCTCCAAACGCAAGGTAGCCAATTGGTTTTCCAAGGTCTGTACTTCCTTATCCTTTGCCAATAAAGCTTCATGACTTGTTTGTTCAACCTTTTTTTTAGCCAGTTCTTTCTCTGTATCAAAGTTTTGAATTTGACTCTGTAATTGCGCAATTTCTTGATCCTTCTGAGCCAGTTTAGACTGTTGCTCATTCATGGCCTTTTGCTCAGCTAAGGCCAGCTCCTGCTTCATTCGATCGTGCAATTCCTTATCAAACTCAGCCGTTCTCACTTGGGATAAAAGTTCGGCATACTGACTTTCATTTACTGTAAAGACTTCCCCACAGTTGGGACATTTGATTTCGTTCATAACTTTCCTCTTTCTAGACTTCTGTAACCATTATATCATGCTTGAGGAAAAATCAAAAACAGTGAGTCGAAACCCACTGTTGATATCTGTTACTCTAAATTTTTTCCAAGGCTAAGCGCAAATCTTCAATCAAATCCTCTACATTTTCAAGACCGATAGACAAGCGGATTTGGTTTGGTGTGACACCTGCCGCTTCTAGGTCTTTTTCTGACAACTGACCGTGAGTGGTTGTCGCAGGATGGACAACAAGCGATTTGGCATCTGCCACGTTTGCAAGGTCAGAGAAGATTTCCAAATTATCAATCACCTTGCGAGCCTCTGTCTCTCCACCTTTAACATGGAAGGTAAAGATTGAACCAACACCTTTTGGCAAATATTTCTCAGCCAAGGCATGGTAAGGACTGTCTGCTAGTTTTGGATAGTTGACTTTTTCAACCTTAGGATGGTTGACAAGGAAATCAACAATTTTCTCTGCATTTTGCACATGACGTTCAACACGAAGAGAGAGAGTTTCAAGCCCTTGGAGCAAGAGAAAGGCATTGAATGGTGACAAGGCAGCACCTGTATCACGAAGCAATTGAACACGGACAGCGATAATAAAGGCTGCTGCCCCAACATCGCGAGTATAGCTCAAGTTATGGTAGCTAGGATCTTCCTCTACAAATTGAGGGAATTTCCCTGAAGCTTCCCAGTCAAAACGACCACTGTCCACGATAACACCACCAATAGTCGTACCATGACCACCGATAAACTTAGTCGCTGAGTGGACTGAAATATCGACACCGTGAGAGAAAACGTTAATCAAATATGGTGTGGCAAAAGTATTGTCCGAAACGAGAGGAATCTGGTGTTTATGCGCAATCTCAGCCAATTTTTCCAAGTCAGGAATGTTAATCAAGGGATTCCCTAAGGTTTCAATCAAGACAAGTTTGGTATTGTCACCGATAGCTGCTTCTACTTCCTCCAAATTATCCACATCGACAAAGGTAGTTGTGATTCCATAACGAGGAAGGGTTTCTTTCAAGAGATTGAAAGTCCCACCGTAAATAGTTGACGCAGCCACCACATGGTCACCCGCATGAGCAAGGGCAAGAATTGTATAAGTAAGTGCAGCCATACCAGATGCTGTCGCTAGCGCTCCAACACCACCTTCAAGAGCAGCGATTCTTTCCTCAAATGCCGCTGTTGTAGGGTTTGTGATACGAGTATAGATATTGCCTGGTTTTCTCAAGGCAAACAGATCTGCACCTTCCTGCGTGTCATCAAAAACGAAGGATGTTGTTTGATAAATCGGTACTGCACGAGACTTGGTCGCTGGATCAACTACTTGCCCAGCATGCAATTGTAGGGTTTCAAATTTAAAATCACGAGTCATAAGACGGCCTCCAAATAGCTTCATTAGGTATATTGTATCATCTTGGGTTAGCCTTTTCCAATACCGTTTTTCTATATTTTGATATAAGTAACAACTATGACTAGTCATACACATCAAACAAAAAAGCACGATTAGCTCGTGCTCATTTCTTTAATCGACATAGGTATCTTCGTTTTTATTGAGGAAGGCGTAAGGTAAGCCCATCAAGAGACCTCCTCCGATAAAGTTCCCGACAAAGGTTACACCCCAGTGACGAAGAATATTAGGTATGTCAAAGTTTGCAATGGAATCAGCTGCAACACTGAACTTAACAATCGCAAAAGAAGCAAAGTTCGCAGCAATGTGTTCGTTTGTTAAGAATACAAACATGTAAATTGCTGACAAAACAAGCCAAAGTTTGGCGCTACCGTCTTTCACCAAAACGAATGAAAGAATGGCAATGTTTACAAAGATATTGGCTAAAATACCTTCAAGCAAGACTAGCTCATTGGAACGACCTAACTTCATCTCTACAACTCCTGAAATGAAGCTATCATGTGTTAGATTTGCATAGGCTGCTGAGTGGGCAAAGCCCCAACCTGCTATCAAAGCTCCGATGAGGTTGAAGAAGGTACAGTAAAGTAGAATCTCAGCTGTTTTTCTCCAAGAAATTTTCTTCAAAAAACTGCCAGCTGTCAAGAACATCATGTTGGAAGTGACCAACTCAGCATTCAAGAAAACAATGTAGGCCAATCCCCAAGCAAAAACAAATGGGAAAAGAAAACGTCCACTACCAGGTGCGATCTTATTAATCAAATCAGCCCCAACTGCGCCCGCAGCCGTACTAAATGTTAGAAAAGCACCTGCAAACATGGAACGAATCGCATACTTAAACTTGCTTTGGCTATAAAGACTTTCTTTCTTCTTGCAAGCAAATTCAATCTTTGAAATAAATTCTGAAGAGACCATAGAAAACTCCTAAATTTTTATTTGTGATAATTATAACATAATTCTTGTTTTCTAGAAAGCGTTTTCTGTAAAATTCTAAAATATTTATCTTAAAAATCTTTATCCTAAGCCTTCTTATCCTTTTTCATAAGAACTATTTTGATTCTATTTGTTCATATAAAAAACCAGTGAAATAGCACTTCACTGGTTCATTCATTCTTAATAACGTTGTCTATACGGTTGATTAAAGGCCTTCAAAATATCCTCAGAAGTCTCAGAATAAGCTTTTGATTCTTTAAAGATTCCTTTGACGATTATACGCTCGGTCGCATTATAATCAACACAAGTAACCAAAGTAATCTCCTGCATACCAATACGATCATCGATTTCATCTACTCGGTCTGGTGTAACACGTTTAACTTCTGTAATCTCATAAGTATAAACTTTATCCTTATCCGTCAGGTAAATTTTCATACCTGCTTTGGCATTGACCAAAGGTGAGAAGAGCATTTGACTGGCATTTTCAGCAGTAAAGATATGGTGACTGGCTAGAGAATAGTTTCCTTCTCCCATTTTTTGATCTGGTTTCATGGTCCCTGCTCCATAGAACAAGTTTACATTGTCCAAACCTTTGAAAATAGGAAGGTTAATCTCTACTTCAGGAATAGCAATACCTCCAATAACGGGAAGTTTCTGAGCATCCCATTGTGAAGCTAATACAGCTTCAGATGAAATAGACTTAACAGAGTCAAAATCAAAATTCCCTTCGGTTTTTAGATTTTCATCTATATTTTCCTTAGTGACTTGATTGACTTGGTATTTATTGGTGTTCCAGACCAAAAAGAGATCACGAATCTTTGAATTAAAAATCAAAGCTAGCGATAAAAGAATTAAGAAACCCGCTAAAATATTGATAAATAGATTTCTGCGCTTATTTTTCTTACTCTTTTTATTTTTCGTTCTTCTATGAGACATTATGCTTCACCTTCTGTTTCAATTTCAGTCCCAACTTCTTCTTTTTCTGCTGCAGCAACCGTTGTAAAGGTCACAATCTTAGCATCCTGATCTAGACGCATTACCTTAACTCCCATAGTTGAGCGTCCAGTTTGTGAAATATTGGCAACATTTGTACGGATCATGACACCTGTATCTGTGATAATCATCAAGTCTTCATCCCCCTTAACAGTGAGGAGACCAGCCAGAGGACCATTCTTCTCAGCAACATTAGCTGTCTTCATCCCTTTACCACCACGGCCTTTAGTAGGATATTCAGTAGCAAGTGTACGTTTACCATATCCTTTTTCAGTGATGATAAGAACTTCGTCTTGATTTGTAATCACGCTAGCACCAACTACTGTGTCACCCTCACGAAGATTGACTCCTCGAACACCAGTCGCGATACGGCTCATGCCACGAACAGCTGATTGATTAAAGCGAACAGCATAGCCAAACTTGGTACCAATGATAATATCCGTATCTTCTTCTGTCAGCAAGACATTGATCAACTCATCCTCATCCTTGAGATTCAAGGCTTTCAGTCCATTTTGACGAATATTAGCGAACTCTTTGACACTGGTTCTCTTCACAATACCGTGACGAGTTGTAAAGAAGAGATAGGCGTCATCACTACGTTCAGACTCAACGTTGATGATGGTCTGAATGCTTTCGCCTTCGTCCAACTTCAAAAGATTGACAACTGGCAAGCCCTTAGCGGTACGACCGTATTCAGGGATTTCATAACCTTTAAGGCGGTAGACACGTCCTTTATTAGTAAAGAAGAGCAGATGATCATGGGTGCTGGTTGAAACCAACTCACGCACAAAGTCATCATCCTTAACTCCCGTACCTTGAACTCCACGGCCACCACGTTTTTGAGCAGTGAACTCACCTTGGTCCAGACGTTTGATGTAACCCTTATTAGATAGGGTAATCAAGACATCCGTTTCTTCAATCAAATCTTCATCTTCAAGAGTTAAGACTTCTCCGATCATCAACTCCGTACGACGCTTGTCACCAAACTTGCGTTTGACTTCGTCCAATTCCTCTTTGATGATTTGAGCCACGCGCTCAGGTTTGGCAAGAATATCAGCCAAATCTGCAATCAAGGCAATCAATTCATCATATTCAGACTGAATCTTATCACGTTCCAATCCTGTCAAACGACGAAGACGCATATCAAGGATAGCTTGACTTTGACGTTCAGAAAGCTTGAACTTGCTCATCAGCTCAGCTTGCGCTTCCGCATCTGTTTCACTGGCACGAATGATACGAATCACTTCATCAATATGGTCTAGCGCGATTAAAAGACCTTCTAAGATGTGCGCACGCGCTTCTGCTTTTTCCTTGTCAAAACGAGTACGGCGAACAACCACTTCTTTTTGGTGCTCGATATAAGCATCCAAAATTTGACGAAGGGACAAGATTTTTGGCACACCATTTTCAATCGCCAACATATTGAAACCAAAGTTGGTTTGCATCTGGGTCATCTTGAAGAGGTTGTTAAGGATAACGTTGGCAGACGCGTCGCGTTTAACTTCGATTACAAAGCGGACGCCTTCACGGTTGGACTCATCACGTACGGCTGTAATGCCCTCAATTCGTTTTTCCTGAACCAAGCGAACAATATGCTCATGTACCTTGGTTTTATTAACCATATAAGGGAATTCTGTTACAACGATGCGCTCACGACCCGTCTTAGTGGTTTCAATCTCTGTACGAGAACGAAGGACAATGGAACCTTTACCAGTCTCATAAGCCTTATGAATACCTGATTTCCCCATAACAAGAGCGCCAGTCGGAAAATCTGGACCAGGCAAGACTTCCATCAAGTCCTTAGTCGTCACTTCAGGATTATCCATAACCAACTTCACTGCATCAATGGTTTCACCTAGGTTGTGAGGAGGAATGTTGGTAGCCATCCCTACGGCAATCCCAGTTGCCCCATTGACCAAAAGGTTTGGAAAACGAGCTGGCAAGACCAAGGGTTCACGCTCATTGGCGTCGTAGTTGTCTACGAAATCAACCGTGTTTTTATTGATATCGCGAAGCATTTCCAGAGCAATCTTGCTCATACGTGCCTCAGTATAACGCTGGGCGGCAGCACCGTCCCCGTCCATAGAACCAAAGTTTCCATGCCCATCAACGAGCATGTAACGATAGCTCCACCACTGGGCCATACGAACCATAGCCTCATAAATAGACGAGTCTCCGTGAGGGTGATATTTACCCATGACATCCCCTGTAATACGGGCTGATTTTTTATGGGGTTTATCTGGAGTAACACCTAGTTCATTCATTCCGTAAAGAATACGACGGTGAACTGGTTTTAAGCCATCTCGAACATCAGGAAGAGCACGCGCTACGATAACACTCATGGCGTAGTCGATAAAGCTGGTCTTCATCTCCTTTGTCAGATTAACATTCACTAAGTTTTTATCCTGCATTAATAAATGCCTCATTTCACAATTAGTAACTAGATATATTATACCATAAAGTGTAGATCATTTCAGTCTTTGGAAATCACTAAAACGTTTACATCAAGAACAAGAAGGCATTTCCGTGACAAAGCTTTTTAAAAGTGATAGAATGAAAATATCTGGGGAATTCCCTAAAAAAATTGAAGGAGATGTTTAGAAAATGACTTCTACTAAACAACACAAAAAAGTGATCCTTGTCGGTGACGGTGCCGTAGGTTCATCTTATGCTTTCGCGCTTGTTACCCAAGGAATTGCACAAGAGCTTGGAATCATTGAAATTCCTCAATTGTTTGAAAAAGCGGTTGGTGACGCAGAAGACCTTAGCCATGCCCTTGCCTTCACTTCACCTAAAAAAATCTACGCTGCAAAATACGAAGACTGTGCTGACGCTGACCTTGTAGTTATCACTGCTGGTGCTCCTCAAAAACCAGGTGAAACTCGTCTTGACCTTGTAGGTAAAAACCTTGCAATCAACAAATCAATCGTTGAGCAAGTTGTTGCTTCTGGTTTCGATGGTATCTTCCTTGTAGCAGCTAACCCAGTTGACGTTTTGACTTACTCAACTTGGAAATTCTCTGGATTCCCTAAAGAACGCGTTATCGGTTCTGGTACTTCTCTTGACTCAGCTCGTTTCCGTCAAGCACTTGCTGAAACAATCGGTGTTGACGCTCGTTCAGTCCATGCCTACATCATGGGTGAACACGGTGACTCAGAATTCGCTGTTTGGTCTCACGCTAACGTTGCCGGTGTTAAATTGGAACACTGGTTGCAAGCTAACCGTGACTTGAATGAAGCTGACCTTGTTGAACTTTTCATCTCAGTTCGTGATGCTGCCTACTCAATCATCAACAAGAAAGGCGCTACATACTACGGTATCGCAGTTGCCCTTGCTCGTATCACTCGTGCTATCCTTGACGATGAAAATGCAGTACTTCCACTTTCAGTATTCCAAGAAGGACAATACGGTGTTGAAAACGTCTTTATCGGTCAACCTGCTATCGTTGGTGCACACGGTATCGTTCGTCCAGTTAACATCCCATTGAACGACGCTGAAACACAAAAAATGCAAGCATCTGCAAAAGAATTGCAAGCAATTATTAATGAAGCATGGAAAAACCCTGAATTCCAAGCAGCTTCTAAAAACTAATGAAAAGAAGGTTCTCATCATGGGAACCTTTTTCTTTTATAATATATACTAAGATCATAGATTTCTAACAAGAAAAAAGCCTATTGACCAAGCTAGAAAGCTTGATACAATAGGCTTTTTAAAGTGTCATTATTTAACAGCGTCTTTAAGAGCTTTACCAGCTTTGAATGCTGGAACTTTAGAAGCTGCGATCTTGATTTCTTTACCAGTTTGTGGGTTGCGACCTTTACGTGCAGCACGCTCACGAACTTCAAAGTTACCAAAACCGATCAATTGAACTTTTTCACCAGCTGCAAGGTATTCAGTTACTGCTGCGAATACAGCATCAACTGCTGCTGCTGAATCTTTCTTAGTCAATTCTGTAGCTTCTGCTACTTTAGCGATCAAATCTTGTTTGTTTGCCATGTTAATAAATCCTCCAAATAATTTCTAATTAACAAATATAATCATATCCTAAAATTGGCTATAGGTCAAGTCAAAAACACTATTTCTAACGATTTTTCTCTATTTTTTTAGGAATTGTAACGAATTAGAATAGCCCAGGCATTTTCTCCCGTATGTGTTTGAATAATAGACCCTGTTTCCAATACAGAGATTGGTTTTTCTACATAAGTTTGCAACAAGTTCTTCATCTCATTTGCCCATTCATTTGTACCTGCATATGAAATTCCAATCTCAGCCACTGATTGATGCGAGAGCGTCTCAGTCAATTCATCAAGCCATTTTTTGAATGTCTTAGCACCTCGTCCCTTAACGATAGGCTGGAGTTCATGATTCTTCATCTGCATCACAACTCGGATGTTCAACAGAGAGCTTAATAATCCTGTCACACGTCCGATACGTCCGCCCTTAACTAGATTTTCTAATGTTGAAACACCGATATAGAGTTCAGTATGATTCTTAACGTCTTCTACATGAGCTAGGATGGTTTCTAAATCTTTCCCTTCTTGGGCAAGCTTAGCTGCTTCAACTACTTGAAACTTCATAGCTTGGTCTGTAAAAGAACTATCAATAACCGTCACATCAGCAGTTGAGAGACTCGCTCCTTGACGAGCAGCTTCAACAGTTCCTGACAAGGCATGGGACATGTGAATTGCGAGAATCTGACTACCGTCTTTACCTAGTTCTTCGAAAACCTCAGCAAACACTCCCACTGGAGGCTGACTGGTTTTCGGCAGATTCTTACTTTGTTGCATAAGATGAAGGAACTCCCCTTCTTTCAAATCTGCGTCTGAATAAAGCACACTATCAATCATAACGGATAGCGGCACAACCGTAATATTTAACTCTTTAACTACTTCTGGTTCGATGGTAACAGAAGAATCTGTTACAATTTTTACTTGTGTCATAATTTCAATCTTTCTATTCTTTTCAATAAGATAGGGATTTATCACTTTTATTATATCAAAATTTTGTTAAAAAATCATAAGAGATCCAATTAAAACGCTTGAAAATTTGGTATAATCTATCTATAGAAAAAGCGAGGGAGAATCATGATTCGAAAAGTTCAGCCTATTATCACTATCATACTAGGGGCAGCTATTTATGCCTTTGGTCTCACCTACTTTGTAGTTCCCTATCATCTATTTGAGGGTGGTGCGACAGGTATTACACTCATTACCTTCTACCTCTTTAAAATTCCAGTCTCACTGATGAACCTCTTGATCAATATTCCTTTATTTATCCTTGCCTGGAAAATATTTGGTCCTAAAACTCTCTACACCAGTCTCTTGGGAACTATCTCCCTTTCTGTCTGGCTTGCTGTCTTTGAAAAAATTCCTTTACAGTTTGACCTACAAGGGGATCTCATTATCGTTTCGCTAGTTTCTGGTGTTTTACTGGGAGTCGGTTTAGGAGTTATTTTTAATGCTGGTGGGACTACTGGTGGTTCAGATATTGTTGCCCGTATCCTCAATAAATACACCAATATCTCAATTGGTAAATTGCTCTTTGGGATTGACTTTTTTATCCTAATGTTAATTTTAATTATCTTCCAAGATCTTCGTCTTGTTACCTATACTCTCTTGTTTGACTTTATCATCGCTCGTGTTATTGACTTGATCGGTGAAGGGGGCTATGCTGGTAAAGGATTTATGATTATCACTCAGTATCCTGAGCAATTAGCTGATAAAATCAATGAAGAACTAGGACGTGGCGTGACCTATATCTCTGGTCAAGGCTACTACAGTAAGAAAGATTTGAAAATCATTTATTGTATCGTCGGTCGAAACGAAATCGTTAAAATGAAGGATATGATTCACCATATAGATCCTCAAGCCTTTATTACCATCACTGAAGCCCATGAAATCCTTGGGGAAGGATTTACCTACATAAAAGAATAAAACAAAAAAGCTGGGAAATCCCAGCTTTTATTTTTGTTTAGAAAGTGTAGAATGACGATAACCATAAGTAAAGTAAATCACTAGTCCAACCAACAAAGCAAGTCCAAAGGCAATCCATGTTTCCTTGGTATACTGAAGCATAAAGGAAAGACAGATAAGAATGGAAAGGATTGGCAAAAGCGGCACTAAAGGAGTTTTGAACTCTCCTTCTTTTGGCATCCCCTTATCTTTTCTAAGTTTGATAATGCCATAGGCAAGTAAGATGAGATAGGCTAGTGTACAGATATTTAGAAAGGCTGCAATGCTTGCCAAGGGGAAAATGCCCGCAGCAATAGCTGAGGCAACTCCTGTTAAGATGGTCGCATTCTTTGGAACTCGACTGCTTTTGCTTAGTTGTTTGAAGCTTTGAGGCAAAAGTCCATCACGTGCTAAGCTGTAAATCATTCGAGAAAGAGCGTAGGTCATGGAAATACACACAGTAATCAAGGTTAAAATAGCTACAAGCGAAACATAGTTAGCTGCCCAGCCAATTCCGATACTACGCAATGAGAAGGCCACTGCATCGTCCACATTGAGTTGGCTATAGTGAACAACCCCAGTCAATACTAAGGTTACCAAAGCATAGAGAATAGTGACGATTGACAGAGAAAGGACAATTCCTCGAGGAACATTCTTTTGCGGACTTTGAATCTCATCAACTGCCATGGAAATAGACTCAAAACCGAGGAAACCAAAGAACATCAAAGAGGCTCCTGCCATTATTCCAGTACTTCCACCATATAGTTGACCAAAGCCAAAGGGAGCAAAATTTGACCAATTTTCAGGTTTAATGTACCAAATACCAACTAGGATAAACAAGGCTAGAGCAGAGAATTTCAAGACCACAAGAAGTGAATTAAAGCGCAAGGCTGCCTTGGAATTCAATAAAACTACTCCTGTTACCAAAGCAAGCACCAAAATAGGTAATAGATCGATATAGGTGCCTTGTTCGGGGTTAAAAGTACCATTTAAGGCTTGGGGCATGGAGAAACCATAATTACTGAGTAAGCCCTTAAAGTAAGCTGCCCAGCCAGATGCCACACCCGATATGGCCGTCATGAATTCCATGATGGTCAACCAACCGGCAATCCAGGCTGGAAATTCTCCTAAGATCGCATAGAGATAACTATAAGCGCCTCCTGTTGCAGGCACACGAGAGGCAAATTCTGCAAAAAAGAGGGCTGATAAAGAAACGCATAGGGCAGAAATCACAATAGAAATCACTAGTGAAGGGCCAGCTAGTGTAGCCGCTGCTGTTCCAGTAATGGTGAAAATTCCCGTCCCCACCATGGCACCAATTCCTAATAGAATCAAGTCCCATAGTTTCAAATGGCGGCGCATTTCCGTTCGTCCCAGACTAACATCCTTGGTTCTAAAAATATTCATACTTCATCTCCACTAAATGTAATTGTTTTATTTTACCACATAAAAGCATTTTTGTGAATATTTATTAGGTTCATTTTTGAAAAAAAATTCTGAACAGGAAGACTTCCTGTTCAGATTCTGCATATTCTTACCCAACTGACCCTTCCATTTCATAGCTAATCAAGCGGTTTAGCTCAACTGCATATTCCATTGGAAGTTCTTTTGTGAAAGGTTCGACAAATCCCATGACAATCATCTCGGTTGCCTCAGTTTCTGACAAACCACGACTCATGAGGTAGTAGAGTTGTTCTTCTGAAATCTTAGATACTTTGGCTTCGTGTTCCAAAGCAACTTGCGAGTTGTGGATTTCATTGAATGGAATGGTATCTGACGCTGATAAGTCATCCATGATAATGGTGTCACACTCAATGTGAGAAACAGATTTCTTAGAGTTCTTGTTAAAGGTTACTTGTCCACGGTAGTCCACCTTTCCTCCACCTTTAGCGATGGATTTAGAAACGATAGACGAGCTTGTGTGTGGAGCGTTGTGGATCATCTTGGCACCCGTATCTTGGTGTTGTCCAGCATTCGCAAAGGCAATCGAAAGCATGGTACCACGCGCTCCTTCTCCATCAAGGTAAACAGATGGGTATTTCATGGTTGTTTTGGCACCCAAGTTACCATCAATCCACTCAACTGTCGCATCTTTCAAGGCTTTTGCACGTTTTGTTACCAAGTTATAGACGTTGTCAGACCAGTTTTGAATAGTCGTATAACGCATATAAGCTCCGTCCAAAGCAAAAATTTCTACAATGGCAGCGTGCAAGCTATTGCTTGAATATGTTGGTGCTGTACATCCTTCTACGTAGTGGACGCTTGCTCCCTCATCAACGATAATCAAGGTACGTTCGAACTGACCTGTATTTTCATTATTGATACGGAAATAGGTTTGAAGTGGAATATCTACCTTGACACCTTTTGGCACGTAGATAAAGGTTCCACCAGACCATACTGCTGAGTTAAGGGCTGCCAACTTATTATCTGTCGGCGGGACCAACTTCGCAAAGTATTGTTTAAACAAGTCTGGGTATTCCTTGAGGGCAGAATCTGTATCTGTAAAGATAATTCCTAACTTCTCAAACTCTTCCTTCATGTTGTGGTATACCACTTCTGACTCGTACTGGGCAGAAGCTCCAGCTAGATAAGCACGCTCAGCTTCTGGAATTCCGATACGTTCAAAGGTTTCTTTGATTTTTTCAGGTACATCATCCCAAGAACGGGCTGGTTTGTCAGATGGTTTTTGGTAGTAGATCAAATCATCAAAGTCAATCTCTGACAAGTCTGCTCCCCAAGTTTGCATGGGCATTTTCTTGAAGGTTTCATAAGACTTCAAACGGAACTCCAACATCCACTCAGGCTCACCCTTGGCAGCAGATAATTCACGAATAACACCTTCGTTGAGTCCTTTTCCTGTCGATAGGACAGGCTCTACATCGTCATGGAAACCAAATTTATATTCACCAAGGTCAATTGGTTTTGGTTCTACTCTTTCTTCAGCCATAATATCCTTTCTTTCATTATATATTTCTATGTTTCTTATTTATCTTCTTGATTTTCAATTGTTTTTTTGAGAGCATTCCAAGCTAAGGTTGCACACTTTATTCTTTGAGGGAATTTGGCAACACCTGATAAGAAAGCCGCGTCTCCAAGTTGGTCTTGACGTTCATCTTTTTGCCCTTGGACCATTTCTGAAAAAATAGTTGCTAATTCTAAAATCTCTTGCTTTGTTTTTCCTAAAACGGCATCTGTCATCATGCTTGCAGAAGCAGTTGAGATGGTGCAGCCTAAATTTAGAAAAGCAATATCTTCCAAACGGTCAGCAGCATCAAACTTAACAGAGAGATTAATAACATCCCCACAGGTTGGATTGTTGAGACTGATTTGCTCAGCGTCTTCTAACTTCCCTTGGTGATGTGGATTTTTCGAATGGTCTGCTACCACTGCCATATAAAGGCTATCTAGTTTAGAAAGTGCCATTGAAAAACTCCTTTGTCTTTTGTAAGGCATCAACTAGCTTGTCGCAATCTGCCTTGGTATTGTAGATATAAAAACTTGCGCGAGCAGTTGCTGGGACTTCCAAATACTGGAGCAAGGGTTGGGCACAGTGATGCCCCGCACGAACTGCCACTCCTTCATAATCCAGAGCAGTCGCGAGGTCGTGAGGATGAAGATCACCTAGGTTAAAGGCAATAACACCCGAACGTTGAGCCAGGTCCTGAGAACCATAAATGGTCAGTCCTTCAATTGCCTGAAGTTTTGGATAGACGTAGGCTATCAATTCTTGTTCATGGACTTCAATGACATCCATGCCAATTTTTTCTAGATAATCCACTGCAGCAGCAAGCCCAATTGCACCAGCCATATTAGGAGTTCCAGCCTCAAATTTCCAAGGCAATTCCTTCCAACTAGCAGATTGCTCATAGACGAAATCAATCATCTCTCCACCAAATTCTACTGGTGACATTTGTTCCAGATACTTTTCTTTGCCGTAAAGAACACCGATACCAGTTGGACCAGCCATCTTGTGACCTGAAAAGGCAAAGAAGTCCACATCCAAATCCTGCACATCAATCTTCATATGAGGCGTAGATTGAGCACCATCCACCACCATGATAGCTCCAACTTGGTGGGCCATTTGAGTGATTTCTTTGATAGGATTGACCACACCAAGAACATTGGAGGCGTGAGCTAACGAAACAAACTTGACCTTATCAGTTAATTTGACCTGCAAGTCAGCCATATCCAGAGATCCGTCCTTGAGATAAACATAGACAAGCTCCGCCCCAGTCTTTCGGCAGGCTTCCTGCCAAGGAATGATATTGGAATGGTGTTCCATGACGGAAATCAAGACCTGGTCTCCCTCAGTCAACACTTCCTCAGCATAACGTGCTACCCAGTTAAGACTGGTCGTCGTTCCTCTGGTAAAGAGAACTTCCTTTGTCGAACCAGCGTTGATAAACTTACCAATGGTTTCACGAGCAGCTTCATAAGATGCTGTTGCCCGTTCTGCCAAGGTATGAACACCACGGTGAACATTGGCATTGTCCTGCTCATAGTAGCGGTTGATTGTTTCAAGAACTGCTAGTGGTTTTTGTGTCGTCGCAGCATTGTCCAGATAGACCAGTGGTTCATCGTTGACAATCTGGTCTAAAATTGGAAAATCCTTGCGAATCGCTTCTACATCTAACATAGGCTTCCCCTTAGCGTTTTGACAATTTTTCTTCGATGGTTGCAATCATTTCATCACGAACTTCCTTGACAGGGATCTCAACGATAACGGATCCAAGGAACCCACGAACAACCAAACGTTCTGCAGTTGCCTTGTCCAAGCCACGGCTCATGAGGTAGTACATGTCTTCAGGATCCACCTGACCGATAGAAGCCGCGTGGCCTGCAGTAACATCATTTTCATCAATCAAAAGAATTGGGTTAGCATCTGAACGTGCTTGGTCTGAAAGCATGAGAACACGACTCTCTTGTTGCGCATCTGCTCCCTTAGCGCCTTTGATGATGTGTCCGATACCGTTGAAGGTCAAGGTTGCTTTTTCAAGGATAACCCCATGTTGGAGAATATTTCCGATTGAGTTGCAGCCGTAGTTAGTCACTCGAGTATCAATCCCTTGAACCTGGCGGCCGCTTGAAAGAGCTACGACTTTAAGGTCAGCATGGCTACCATTTCCAATCAAGTCGCTATCAAAGTCTGCAACGACGTTTCCTTCGTTCATGACACCAATCGCCCAGTCAATGCTTGCATCGTTGCCTAGTTTACCACGACGGCTAATGTAGGCAGTGACATTTTCACCTAAACGGTCAATAGCAGCAAATTTTACTTGCGCACCAGAACGAGCAATCACTTCAACTGTGATATTGGCAGTTGCTTTTGCACTACCTCCACCTCGTGACTCTAGACGTTCAAGATAGCTTATTTTAGAGTTCTTACCAGCAATAATCAGAATATGCTTGTTAAAGGGCACATCGCTATCATTGTCTTGGTAGAAAATTCCTTCAATGGGCTCTGCAATCTCCACATTATCAGGAATGTAGAGAACAGCACCACTATTAAAGTAAGCTGTGTGGTAGGCTGCTAATTTATCATCGTCATATTTAACAGATGACATGAAGAATTCCTCAATAAGCTCTGGAATTTCTTCTAAAGCTGAGTGGAAGTCTGTAAAGACAACCCCTTGTTCAGCCAATTCAAGTGGAATTTGTTCAAAAACAGTTTGAGTCCCTACTTGAACCAATTTCAAGTGATTATCTAGAGCTGTGAAGTCAGGAACATTTGCTGAAGGCTCACTTTCTGTGATGGTTCCATCTCCCAGATTCCAACGGTGAAATTTCACACGCTCGATAACTGGTAATTCCAAACTCTCAATCTTATCAAAAGCTTTTTGACGGAGGTCTGACAACCAGCTTGGTTCAGCGTGCATTTCTGAAAAAAGTTTAATAGTTTCTTTAGTCATTTACTTCTCCTAAAAGATACGAGGGAATTACAATTCTTCCTTGTAGTCGTAGCCAAGTTCTTCAGCTAATTTTGCGTATCCTTCACGTTCCAATCGGGCAGCCAATTCTGGACCACCAGAAAGAACCACACGACCTTCCATCATCACGTGTACCACGTCTGGTGTGATGTAGTTCAAAAGACGTTGGTAGTGAGTGATGATCATAGCACCAAAGCCTTCACCACGCATAGCATTCACACCTTTCGATACAACTTTAAGGGCATCAATATCAAGACCTGAGTCAATCTCATCCAAAAGGGCAAAAGTTGGTTCCAACATCAAGAGTTGAAGAATTTCATTGCGTTTTTTCTCACCACCAGAGAAGCCTTCGTTGAGGTAACGCTCTGCCATTTCTTCTTTCATATTGAGCAATTCCATTTTCTCATCTAGTTTAGTGATAAACTCACGAACTGAAATCTTTTCATCATCTTCTTTTCCAGCATTCATAGCTGCACGCAGAAACTCTGCGTTAGTAATTCCTGGAATTTCAGATGGGTATTGCATGGCAAGGAAAAGTCCCATACGTGCACGCTCGTCCACTTCCAATTCAAGGATATTTACACCATCAAACAAGACCTCACCTTTGGTAACCTCATAGTTAGGGTTTCCCATGATAGCTGCAGAAAGAGTCGATTTACCAGTACCATTTGGTCCCATAATGGCTGCGATTTCTCCTGTTTTCAGAGTCAGATTGACTCCTTTCAAAATTTCTTTTCCTTCAATCTCAACGTGAAGATCTTTGATCTCTAATACTGACATGATAGTTCCTTTCTTTTTCAAACATTTTGCTCAATACTTTAGGAAATTGCTTACAATCCCTAAAAAATAGGGCAAAAGGTCAATAAATATACTCTACTAGTATAACAAAAAAAAGCCTAAAAGGCTTTGATTTTGTCTAGAAGCTGGGGCTAATCCTTGCGGTTTAGGTGCTGATCAATAGCGTCTACAATTTTTCCCATCAGGTAACTTAACCTAAAGTTTCGAAAGAGTAAAATCGCCCAAAAAGCTGCCATAACGTAGCGACCAGTCATCAAGGATTCATTGAAGAAATAAGTCTCAGCTGCCGTGAATAACGTTATTATGATAAATTGTTGTCTATTCATAAGATTATTGTATCATGAAATCCACTTTTAGTCTTCTTCAACCATGACTTTATCAGCTAGAAATTCAAATCCTTCTGGAATCAGACTCTCTTCTTCCACCTCTTGGTCAGCTTGAGGAGACTTGTTTTTAGCTGAAAATGCTGCTCGAACCTCTTTCCATTCCTCTAGGGAAATAGCCAGAATCTCAGGTGAAAATCCAGCAGCTTGGCTAAGAATATTGCCAAACATGGTATTGAGGTTATCCCGTTTCATGGTTTGCCCAGCATTGAAATTAGACTCAAAGGCTAAAATAGCATGGTGTTCATTGGCCGCAACTGGTTGAGAACCTACGAGAAGGGCCTTATCTGGTCCAGCTAAACTTTCAATCACTTCTCCCCACGCATTCTGGAGGCGAATCAAGTTTTGTCGTGCCAAATCAGGATTTTCAACAGCTTCTTGCAGAATAGACTGAACTTTGTTGCGATCCACTCGATAGACTGTCTTGGAAGTGGCTGGACGACTAGGGACTGGGGCAACTTGTTTAGGAGCTGTTCCTACATTAGCAATCTCTTGTTTGAGACGGGCAACTTCCTGTCTCAGTGCAGAAATTTCACTTTCAACAGCTCCCGAAACCGCAGATTCAGGCTTAATTTCTGCTAAACGAATGGTCATCATTTCAGCATAAATCTTAGGTTGCAAACTGGCCTTCATATCTGCTAAACTCACTGTCGCTAGACGAATCATTTCAAAGAGACTTTCCTGAGAAAGAGCTAGATTGTCTATAAAAACTGGACTATGATGAGTATTTTCGCCACCTGTCTGAACAACCAGTAGATCACGCAAATACTGCAAGAGATCCGTCACAAAACGAGTCATGCTCTTGCCATTTTCAAACAATAGATTTAAAGAATCGAGCGCTTTTGGGACATCTTGTTGGGCCAAGGCGGCCACATAGTCATCTAGAGCCGAAAGACTAATAGTGCCTGTAATCTCCTCAGAAATAGCTGTCGTTAAAGCATTCCCTTGCGTCAAACTCAAGGCTTGATCCAGAATAGACAAGGCATCCCGCATTCCACCTTCAGCTCGTCTGGCAATGATTTCCACAGCCTCTGGTTCAGAACTGATATTCTCTTTTGACAAAATAGTTTGGATATGGTCCTTGATATCTTGCGTTCGAATCGATTTAAACTCAAAACGTTGAACACGGGATAAAATGGTTGCTGGAATCTTATGCAATTCAGTGGTTGCCAAAATAAAGACGACATTCTGAGTCGGCTCTTCAAGCGTCTTCAAAAGCGCATTGAAGGCTCCCGTAGACAGCATATGAACCTCGTCGATAATGTAGACCTTATAACGAGCCAAGCTAGGAGCATAGGTCGATTTATCACGAATTTCACGAATTTCATCGACTCCATTATTCGATGCCGCATCCATTTCGATAACATCTTCTAAGCTTCCTTCTGTCACAGCCTGACAGATATAACAGTTATTACATGGTTCTCCGTTCACTTGGTTCGGACAGTTCATAGCCTTGGCAAAAATCTTGGCTACACTGGTCTTCCCAGTCCCACGAGGGCCTGAGAAAAGATAGGCATGACTAATCTTTTCCTGCTCAACCGCTTGTTTTAGGGTTTTAGCCACAACTTCTTGACCTACCAGTTGTGAAAAAGTTTGGCTTCTATATTTTCGATAAAGTGCTTGATACATTAGGCTTTCTCCTCAAACATTGTAAAGTCCCATTCTGTCTTCTCAAGCAAAATAGCGACAAATTGTTCCAAGTAATCACGGTCAATGGCATTGTAATCATCAATCAGAGAAGAGTCTAGATCTAATACACCGACTAATCTACCATTTTTAAGCATAGGAACTACGATTTCACTCTTGGCATGACCATCACAAGCAATGTAGTTTGGATAGGTGCTCACATCGCCAACTAAAACTGTCTCCTGAAACTCAGCAGCTTCTCCACACACGCCTTTTCCAAGCGGGATGCGAATGCAAGAAACACCGCCCTGAAAAGGCCCTAAAACCAACTCGCTACCATCAAACAGGTAAAAACCTGCAAATACAATATTCGGAAAGCGAGATTTTAGGAGGGCACTAGCATTTGAAAGATTGGCAAGAACATTGGTCTCACCTTCTAGTAAGTAAGAGAGTTCCTCATTTAACATTTGATATTGTGATTGTTTTTCTGAATCTAACATAGAACTATTATATCAAAAATGAGAAAGAGACAAAAGAAAAATCCCTTGTTTTAAACAAAGGATTTTGCGATTATCAATTTGATTAAAGTTCGATATCACCGAACAAGTCAGCCATTGAGAATCCTGTTTGTGTTTCTGGAAGTTCGAAATCACGTTTTTCTTGACGTTTTGGACGACGTGGACGAGCAGCGCGTTTCTCTTCTTTTTGTCCTTCTTCTTGAGCTGGACGTTCTTCAAGAGCTTTGATAGAAAGTGATACACGTTCTGCGTCAGCGTTAACATCAAGGACTTTAACAGTAACTTCTTGACCAACAGTAAGAGCTTCTTTTGGATTTTCGATACGTTTGTGTGAAATTTGTGATACGTGAACAAGTCCATCGATACCTGGCAATACTTCAACAAATGCACCGAAGTCAGTCAAACGTTTAACTGTTCCTTCTACTACATCACCTTTAGCCAATTTTTGCTCAACGCCATCCCATGGTCCAGGTGTTGTTGCTTTAAGTGAAAGTGATACACGTCCTTCTTCTTCGTTAAGATCAAGGATTTTCACTTCAATTTCTTCACCAACAGTTACTACTGATTTAGGTGAAACGTTACGTTCGTGTGACAACTCAGTCAAGTGAACCAATCCGTCAACACCACCAAGGTCGATGAAAGCACCGAAGCTTGTGATACGAGCAACTTTACCAGTTACGACATCACCAACAGCCAATTTACCGAATACTTCAGCACGAGCTGCTGCAGTAGCTGCTTCAACAACTTCACGACGTGAAAGGATGAAGCGGTTCTCTTTAGCGTCAACTTCTTTGATTTTAGCATCAAATTCTTGACCTACGAAACGCTCAGTGTTACGTACGAAACGAGTGTCCAACATTGAAGCTGGGATAAATCCACGTACACCTTCAAATTCTACTGAAAGTCCACCTTTAACGGCACGAGTTCCTTTAACAGTAACAACTTCTTCTTCGCGTCCTACAAGTTTGTCCCATGCTTTGCGAGCTTCAAGGCGTTTTTTAGATACAAGGTATGTAACTGTATCAGTATCTTTACCAACTACTTGACGAAGTACAAGAACATCCAATACTTCTCCTACTTTAACAAAGTCATTGATATCTGCATCGCGATCGTTTGTCAATTCGCGAAGAGTCAAGACACCTTCAACACCAGTCCCAGAGATTGCAACGTTAGCTTGAGTCGCATCAACTGTCAATACTTCAGCACTAACAACATCACCAGGCTCAACTTGGCTAACGCTATTTAGCAAATCTTCAAATTCGTTCATCTAAAAAATCCTCCAACAATCAAGTTTTTTCTTAACTTGACATACTTATAATTTTTTTCCTAAGCACCCGCAAGGACATGTTCATATCGTTCACGTCTTTCAATTATAAAAATAAAATACCCTAAGATATTTTCTTTTTATCTTGAATTTATTACCTAAGAACTGGGGTAGCTGGATTCGAACCAACGCATGAGGGAGTCAAAGTCCCTTGCCTTACCGCTTGGCTATACCCCATTGATAAATGGAGAGAGAGGGATTCGAACCCCCGAACCCGAAGGAGCGGATTTACAGTCCGCCGCGTTTAGCCTCTTCGCTATCTCTCCAATGTTTAACGAGAACTATTATATCATGAAAATTTCAATAAAACAAGTATTATTTTGTCAAATTATAGTTTTCAATCAAAATTTCCACAGCTTTTTCAAGTTTTTTATAAAAACTATCGACATTTCCATTCTTTATGATGGCAAATTGGTTATCTAATTCGGCAATTTCCCCAATGACCTTTTTCCCAATTGTCAAAATGTATCCTTCATAGCTGTCTTTTCCAACAGTCACTTTTGCATCGGTTAATTGGATTTCAATTTTCTTATCTTTTTTACTCATACTGTACCTCTTTTCACTTTTTCTATTGTACAAGAAAATACTCAAACTAGCAAGAAAAAACTCCATTTCAGCCATTACAACTGCTATGGAGTTCTTCTTTACTTCGTGTCTTTTAGTCCACTTTGACAATCCATCCCTCTGGTGCTTCCACATCACCAAATTGGATACCAGTCAATTCATCGTAGAGTTTACGTGTAACAGGACCTACTTCTGTTTCACTATAGAAAACATGGAAATCATCGCCATGTTGAATCCCCCCAATTGGAGAAATAACTGCTGCTGTACCACAAGCTCCTGCCTCTACAAAACGATCCAAATTATCAATTGGAACATCACCTTCGATCGGTGTCAAGCCCAAGCGGTGTTCAGCCAAGTAAAGCAGAGAGTACTTGGTAATAGATGGTAAGATAGATGGGCTTAATGGCGTAACAAACTCATTATCAGCCGTAATCCCAAAGAAGTTGGCTGATCCGACTTCCTCAATCTTGGTGTGGGTAGCTGGATCTAGGTAGATAACATCTGAAAAATTACGTGATTTTGCCATTTTACCTGGTAGAAGACTGGCAGCGTAGTTACCGCCTACCTTGGCAGCTCCTGTACCATGTGGGGCTGCTCGGTCAAATTCATCTTGAATCAAGAAATTCGTTGGAACCAAGCCACCTTTGAAGTAGTTGCCAACTGGCATGGCAAAGATAGTGAAAATGTACTCCTCTGCAGGTTTTACCCCGATGATGTCTCCAACACCAATCAAAAGCGGACGAAGATAGAGGGTTCCACCTGTTCCGTATGGTGGTACATAATCTTCATTTGCACGGACAACTGCTTTACAAGCTTCTACAAACATTTCTGTAGATACTTGAGGCATCAAAAGACGGTCGCAGGTACGTTGCAAACGCTTGGCGTTTTCATTAGGACGGAACAGTTGAATACTGCCATCCTTAGTACGATAGGCTTTCAATCCCTCGAATGCTTGCTGTCCATAGTGAAGACTTGGAGAAGATTCAGAAATATGAAGAGTCGAGTCCTCCGTTAATCCCCCTTGATCCCATTGTCCATCTTTGTAATGAGCGATATAACGGTAGGGTAATTTCATATATGCAAAGCCAAGATTTTCCCAATCAATTGCAACTGTCATGTGTTTCTCCTTTATACTATTCAAACTATGTGTTCTATTCTACACTTTTCTAGTAAAATTTCAAGTATTATTTGTAATTTTCTGAAAATTTTTTCAACATAAAGAAATCAGCCCTCTGGACTGATTCTTTTTAAGGATTGGATTTGTCCTCTTTAAAAACTTCTTTGAGGTAAGCATCGAAAACTTCTTCATCTGAAATGGTGTCTGATATAAAGCTTCCATTGCTAGTGCGTTCATACAAGTTCAAATCTTGCAATCGGCTCTCATAGATTGTTCCCTTGTTAGATTGGACAAGCAGTGTTTGGTCGTTCTCTTCCACTTCTGTACTAAAGAGATCACCAACGAAACCTTGCTCTGCAACTGCTCCTGCTAAGAAGACACGATGCGGTTTGTTTTTTAACTCACGCAAGACTTGTAGTCCTCGTTTGGCACGGCTGGTTGCTGGAATTTCGTCAATAGAAACACGTTTTAAACTACCACGTTGGGTCAAGAGGAAGAAGGATGAGGTGTTACAGATAAAGGCGGATTGGAGGACATCATCTTCTTTCAGGTTCATAGCCTTAACACCTGCAGCCTTGGCACCGACAACAGGAACCTCTTCGATATTGAAACGAAGGGCATAACCGTTTTGGCTAATCAAGAGTACATCATCTAGTTTAATTGGAGCCACTGCTACAATCTGATCTGTCTCGTCTTTGAGCTTAGCATACTTGACAGACTTCGACTTGTAGGTTCTCCATGGAGAGAATTCTTTGCGTTCTACGCGTTTGATTTGACCAAGACGAGTTGCAGCAAAGTAGGTTGTCGCATCATCAAACTGATCCACGACTTCTGCATAGAGAATTTCCTCGTTAGTTTCAAAGTTTGTGACAGTTTGGCTCAGATGCTCTCCGATATCCTTCCAACGAATATCTGCCAATTCGTGGATTGGTCGATAGATGACATTCCCAAGAGTCGTGAACATCAAGAGGTGCTGGGTTGTCTTGGCAGATTGAACAAAGATCAGACGATCATCATCACGTTTGCCAATTTCTTCCAGCGTAGAAGCTGCAAAGGAACGTGGGCTGGTACGCTTGATATAGCCAGCCTTGGTCACACTAACGTAGGTATCTTCTTCTGCAATCAAACTAGCTGTATCAATCTCGATGACGTTTGCTGTATCTTCTAAAGTACTCAAACGTGGTGTCGCAAATTTCTTCTTGACCTCACGAAGTTCTTTCTTCATGAGATTGTACATAGTCCGTTCATCACCGATAATCGCCGCCAGCATAGCAATCTTCTCACGAAGCTCTGCTTCTTCTTCCTGCAAGACAACGACGTCGGTATTGGTCAAACGGTAAAGTTGCAAGGTAACGATAGCCTCTGCCTGCTCCTCTGTAAAATCATAGCTGACCTTGAGGTTTTCCTTAGCGTCAGCCTTATTCTCAGAAGCACGGATAAGAGCAATGACTTCATCCAAGATAGAGATGACACGAATCAAACCTTCGACGATATGGAGACGTTTCTCAGCCTTTTCCTTGTCAAAGCGTGAACGCGCCAAGATGACTTCACGACGATGGGCGATATAGCTAGACAGGATTGAGACAATTCCGACCTGACGAGGTGTGAAATTGTCAATCGCCACCATGTTAAAATTGTAGTTGATTTGCAGGTCAGTGTACTTAAAGAGATAGTTAAGAACGAGCTCGGTATTGGCGTCTTTCTTGAGTTCGATCGCGATACGAAGACCATCTCGGTCAGACTCATCACGAACCTCAGCAATCCCTGCTACCTTGTTATTGACACGAACATCATCGATTTTCTTGACCAGATTTGCCTTGTTGATTTCATAAGGAATCTCAGTGATAACGATTTGTTCCTTACCACCTTTTAGCTTTTCAACCTCCGTCTTAGAACGAACAACGACGCGCCCTTTCCCAGTTTCATAGGCTTTCTTGATTTCGTCACGCCCTTGGATGATAGACCCTGTAGGGAAGTCCGGCCCAGGTAAGAATTCCATGAGCTTGTCCACCTTGGCTGTTGGGTGGTCAATCATGTAAACTGTCGCATCGATAACCTCAGCCAAATTATGCGGTGGAATATCTGTGGCATATCCAGCCGAAATCCCAGTCGATCCATTAACCAAGAGGTTTGGAAAAGCTGCTGGCAATACCGTCGGTTCTTTCTCGGTATCGTCAAAGTTCCACGCAAAAGGAACGGTCTTTTTCTCGATGTCCTGAAGGAGATAACCAGCAATCTCAGACAAACGCGCCTCAGTATAACGCATTGCCGCCGGCGGATCTCCGTCCATAGAACCGTTATTACCGTGCATTTCAACTAGAATCTCACGATTTTTCCAATCCTGAGACATACGAACCATGGCATCATAGATAGAAGAATCACCGTGTGGGTGGAAATTCCCCATGATGTTACCGACAGACTTGGCTGACTTACGGTAGCTCTTGTCAAAGGTATTGCCATCCTTATTCATCGAATAAAGAATGCGACGCTGAACCGGCTTCAATCCATCACGAATATCTGGCAAAGCCCGGTCTTGAATAATATACTTGGAGTAGCGACCAAAGCGCTCTCCCATGATGTCCTCTAGGGACATGTTTTGAATGTTAGACATAGGATACTAAGCCCGTAAAATGCAAAGTGAAAATAGGAAATTCTTAAAGCGAGCGATGCTCGTAAGAGAATTTATCTTTTTCACACAGCATTTAGGGCGTGTTCAACTCCTTTCAAAGAATGTAGAGTAGGTTTTGTAGAATAAAGGATATTTTACGGAAATTAGTACCGTGTTCAGTTACGATAAATAACCAAACGACCCTTTCTGTAGTTTAAAAAACATTGCTTAATTATTTAGCGATTAGGAAGTTTCTCCTCAGCATACTGAATCATCTTCTCCGCCACTTCCTTATCGTAATCAAATCCCATCTTTTGAGCAAGAATTTGAGCTTCTCTGTGGAAGAGATTCATTGTGGAGAATAGGGATTGAGTGATTTTCTCTACACTTGAAAAATCAAGCAGATTTGAGAATTCTTTCCCTTTCTCTGTAGGTAAATACTGGAAAAGATACTTGTAGTTCTTGCCGATATCGACTGTTCCATTATCACTTGCTACCTGCCAAGCCAAGACCTTCAAGAGTTCTTGCTGACAAATACCGTAGAGATGGTCAGTCGCATAGATGACTTGCTTGCGACAGATTCCCTTGACCACATAGGCTGATACCCACCAAAATTCATTGCAGGCTTTTTCAAAATCTATCTGACTAGCTGGACTTGTCCAGTAACGTTGAGGACTTGGAGAATAAGGCACAAACAAGCCCTTAGGATCCTCTAGCACCGTGAAATCCGCTTCGCTTTCTACCCACTCCTTGATATGCACTTTAGGACATAGAGTCAAATCAATCCGATTGCCATCCTCAAAGAGCATGAGATAGAGACGACGGTTGCCTAGGATATTATGCTGCTCAATGATACGAGCGTCAAACTGGTCCAACCAAGCAAGATTGCTTGTTAGAGTATCTAAGTCATCCACAACATAAACCACGTCGTAATCCTGAAATTCATCTTTTGGTGCTTTTGGATTTGTCCGTGAACCAGACATAGCGACAGCCTCGACTTGTATATTTTCGGCTACCTGTAAAATTAATCTCAGCATTTGCGCTTCACTTCTATGTTGTCTGCACATATCTTTTATAGAATTATTTTTCATTGCCGTCTTGCTCCTCTTGTTTTTGGATGCCTCGTATTCTTTTCATCTCAAGTTCGCCTACTATCAATTGGATAGTTGAACAAATCCCCGAAACGATTAAAACAAAATAAAACAAATTCATATCGTTTCTATGATATATTTGAAAGCTTCTCCATAATACAAAAGTATTTACTAATGAAAGAAGGAAAAGTAAAATAGCATTGAATAGGAGTATTATAGCAAACTTACTCTTAAAATACCTATAATGTTTTCCAATCCGATAGAGGGTATATGATGAGAAAACAATCATCAAAGGTGTGAAGGCAAGTGCATAAAATAAGATAAACCCTATTCCTGAGTATGGTTTACTTTCCATTGGTAGATCTAATAGACAGATACCAATAGTGAGGATGTTCAATATAAACAAGGATACTGTGCGAGCACACTCTTTTCTACCTTTATTGGTCATTAAGTCATATATAATTCCCAAAATAGCCAAGAGAACGAGGAAAAAAGGCAACATTAATAACGTAATCAATACCTCACCTCCAATAGTTATAGCGATTATTCACATACAAAAGATGATCGTCACCTTTACTTGAACTTCAAAACTCCCCTGTCTGGTAAAGGTTATACCCTTCGTAATAACATGAAGCATCCACACCCTTAAAGAAACTGGCCTGAGTGAGGTCATCCGTCAGATTATTGAGGAGGAGATACTTGAGTTCTTACCAGCGTCAACTTTTAAAGTTTTAACTGTTCCTAAAATCAGTCCAAGCATTTCGGGTTCAGTTCTCATGTTTATCACTTCTTTGTTTATTATAAAAATGAAATAAGGTATCAGATAATAAAATTAAGTATTGTCTATAAGTGATGATTTAAAATGTTTTGATAATTCCTGTTTATACGGAATTGACTGGTAATAATCTAATTTATTGTCTTAAATTAATCCTTGAGAGCGACGCCATTCATCATAGGCTTCGACATCTGTTTTTACCATTGATAAACAAAGTCCAATTACTGCCACATCATCTAAATGTCCTACAAACGGAATAAAATCAGGAATAATATCTACTGGTGATAAAACATAAATAAGTGCACTCATAATTGCCAAAATTGTCCCATAAGGAACAGTAGTGTACTTCCCTTCCACATAATGTTTAATCAAAGAAATCATAATTGGGATAACAGCAAATTCTTCTCCGACTAATGGCATTTCTTTTATTTTTTGCTCCAATCGATATAAATAATCATCTAATTCATCTTTATTATTTAATAAAGCCCCAGATTTTCCATAACCACTTTCAAGAGCTTCTTTTACTTGTTCTTCGTTAATATTGTTAGACATTTTTATTTCTACATTAGATTTTCTATATTAATTTTATATTTTTTAAAACACTGCCGCTTCTTCCAGCGTAAACTTGACATTATCTTCAATCCACTTACGGCGTGGTTCGACTTTATCTCCCATGAGGACATTGACGCGACGTTCGGCGCGTGCTAGGTCTTCAATCGTAACACGAATGAGAGTACGGGTTTCTGGGTTCATGGTTGTTTCCCAGAGTTGATCCGCATTCATCTCACCAAGTCCCTTGTAGCGTTGGAGGGTAGCGCCTTTTCCAAACTGCTTGCGGAGTTCTTCTAGCTCTCCGTCCGTCCAAGCGTAGGCCACTTCTTCTTTCTTGCCTTTTCCTTTAGACATTTTGTAAAGAGGTGGAAGAGCGATATAGACATGTCCTGCTTCAACTAGGGGACGCATGTAACGGTAGAAAAATGTCAAGAGCAAGGTCTGGATATGGGCACCATCGGTATCGGCATCGGTCATGATAATGATCTTGTCATAGTTGGCATCTTCAATAGAGAAGTCTGCTCCAACACCCGCACCGATGGTATAAATCATGGTGTTGATTTCCTCATTTTTTAGGATATCCGCCATCTTAGCCTTGGCTGTATTGATGACCTTACCACGAAGAGGTAGGATAGCTTGGAATTTACGGTCACGACCTTGTTTGGCAGATCCACCGGCAGAGTCTCCCTCGACCAGGTAGAGTTCGTTCTTGGCAGGATTTTTAGACTGGGCTGGGGTCAATTTTCCAGACAGCAAGCCCTTGTCTTTCTTGTTTTTCTTACCATTTCGGCTCTCATCACGCGCCTTACGTGCTGCTTCACGAGCGTCACGAGCCTTGATAGCCTTACGTATGAGGTTAGAAGCCAGTTCACCATTTTCCATAAGGAAGAAGGTCAACTTATCAGCCACAATTCCATCCACAACCGGACGTGCTAGTGGACTTCCAAGCTTGTCCTTGGTCTGGCCTTCAAACTGAAGGTGTTCTTCCGGAACCAAGATAGAAAGAACGGCCGCTAGTCCCTCACGATAATCTGAACCTTCTAGGTTTTTATCTTTTTCCTTGAGAAGTCCCGTCTTACGGGCATAGTCATTCATGACTTTGGTAATGGCAGACTTAAGTCCTGTCTCATGCGTTCCACCATCCTTGGTACGGACGTTATTGACAAAGGACAAGATGTTATCTGAAAATCCATCATTATACTGGAGGGCTACTTCTACTTGGAAACCATTGTCTTCCCCTTCAAAGTATAGAACTGGTGTCAAGGTTTCCTTGTCTTCGTTGAGGTAGGAAACAAAGTCCTGCACCCCATTTTCATAGTGAAACTCGATCGCTTCTTCTGTTCGTTTGTCAGTTAGAGACAAGGTCACATTTTTCAAGAGAAAGGCTGACTCATTGAGGCGTTCTGAGATGGTATTGTACTTGAAGTCTGTCGTGGAAAAGATAGTTGCATCAGGCATGAAGGTAACCTTGGTACCTGTCTTAGACTTAGCTGCTGTCCCAACCTTTTGAAGAGTTGTTACTGGTTTGCCACCATTTTCAAATCGTTGCTTGTAGACTGTACCATCACGGGTGATTTCAACTTCCAGCCAACTTGATAGGGCATTAACGACTGAAGATCCCACTCCGTGGAGACCACCAGATGTTTTATAACCCCCTTGACCGAATTTCCCTCCAGCGTGGAGAATGGTAAAGATAACCTCAACTGTTGGAATGCCCATGGCATGCATCCCAGTAGGCATCCCACGACCATGGTCTTGAACGGTCAAACTCCCGTCCTTATTGATGGTCACATCAATGCGATCACCAAATCCAGACAAGGCTTCATCGACTGCATTGTCCACAATTTCCCAGACTAGGTGATGGAGACCCGCACCGTCAGTCGATCCGATATACATCCCCGGACGTTTACGGACCGCATCCAACCCTTCTAGCACCTGAATGGCGTCATCATTGTAGTTATTAATATTGATTTCCTTTTTTGACACAAGGAACCTCCTATTTGTTCATCTTTACTATTTTACAGGTTTTCTAGGGATTTTGCAAAATTTTTCCCATTCTGCTGTCACAATTTCACAAGATATTCTCTGACTTTCCACAGCATTTCATGGTATAATAGGTCTATGATGACATTTGTATTATTAATTCTAGCTTATTTGCTAGGTTCGATTCCGTCTGGTCTCTGGATTGGACAAGCTTTTTTTCAAACAAATTTGCGTGAACACGGTTCTGGAAATACTGGAACGACCAATACTTTCCGTATTTTAGGTAAGAAGGCAGGTATGGCAACCTTTGTGATTGACTTCTTTAAAGGGACCTTGGCCACTCTCCTTCCTATTCTTTTCTACCAACAAGGTGTATCACCTCTCGTCTTTGGACTTTTGGCCGTAATTGGACATACCTTTCCTATCTTTGCAGGATTTAAGGGGGGCAAGGCTGTCGCAACTAGCGCTGGGGTTGTTTTCGGATTTGCGCCTGTCTTCTGTCTCTATCTAGCAATCGTATTCTTTGGAACCCTCTATCTAGGTAGTATGATTTCACTATCTAGCGTTGTTGCTTCTATTGCTGCTGTAATTGGAGTTCTAATTTTCCCACTATTTGGGTTTATCTTAAGTAGCTATGACCTTCTTTTTATCGTAATTATCTTAGCTCTTGCTAGCCTAATTATCATTCGTCACAAGGATAATATCACACGCATCAAAAACAAAACTGAAAACCTCGTTCCTTGGGGACTAAACTTGACACATCAAAATCCTAAAAAATAAAACGCCAGTTTCAAACTGGCGTTTTTTGTATGATTATTTAGACTTAATGTAGTTAATCCCATCTGCCTTAGGAGCAACTGCTTTTCCGAAGAAGGCTGCCAAGACAAGAATTGTCAAGACATAAGGCGCGATTTGAAGGTATACCGTAGGAACTCCTTGCAAGAAAGGAAGTTGAGATCCGATAACTGCCAAACTTTGAGAGAGTCCAAAGAAGAGACTTGAAAGCATAGCACCGATTGGATTCCATTTCCCAAAGATCATTGCAGCAAGGGCAATAAATCCTGGCCCTACAATGGTTGTTACTGAGAAGTTGACGGAAATGGATTGAGCATAAATCGCTCCCCCAATTCCACCAAGGAATCCTGAAATGATAACTCCAAGATATCGCATCTTGTAGACGTTGATTCCCAAGGTGTCCGCTGCTTGAGGGTGTTCACCAACCGAGCGAAGTCGAAGACCAAAGCGGGTTTTGAAGAGGATAAACCAAGCAAGGAATGAGAAGGCAATGGCTAAGTAGCCAAGAAGACTTGTTGACTTGAAGAAGATTTCTCCAATCACTGGAATATTGGCCAAGACTGGGAAATCAAAACGTCCAAAAGTCTGGGTTAGATTATCCGTTTGTCCTTTGTTATAAAGAACTTTGACCAAAAAGACTGCTAAAGCGGGCGCCATCAAGTTCAATACCGTACCACTGACAACATGGTCCGCACGGAAGTGAACGGTAGCTGCTGCGTGAATGATGGAGAAGATTGCTCCAACAAGTCCCCCAACTAATAAGGAGATCCATGGAGTTACTGCTCCAAGTTGTTCTGCAAATTCAAGGTTAAAGACTACTCCAGAAAAAGCACCCATAACCATAATTCCTTCAAGACCGACATTGACAACACCAGCACGTTCAGAGAAAACGCCTCCGATACTTGTAAATACAAGCGGTGCTGAATAAATCAACATGGATGATACCAAGAGGGTTAGCATTGTTGTAATAGACATACTTACTTACCTCCTTTTACTTGTTTTTTTGGTTTGACAAAGCGTTCGATTAGATAGTGAACGCTGACAAAGAAGATAATTGATGCTGTTACGATACTAACAAGCTCTGATGGTACTTGCGCCGCATTCATACCAGGTGCTCCAACTTGGAGAACACCAAATAGAAAGGCTGCAAATAGAATTCCAATTGGTGAATTTGAAGCTAGTAGACTAACTGCCATACCATTAAACCCGATAGCCAATGAAGATCCTTGTACATATACGTTTTGGAAAGTTCCTAGACCTTCGACTGCTCCACCTAAACCTGCCAAAGCTCCTGAGATAATCATCGAAAGAATGATTGTACGTTTTGCAGAGATACCTGCGTATTCAGAAGCATTTGGGTTAAGACCAACTGCACGAATTTCAAAACCGAGAGTTGTTTTCTTGAGCAAGAACCAGATGACTCCTACAGCAATTATTGCAAAGAAAATCCCGATATTCATACGAGAGTTTCCAGTCAACTCAGACAACCATTGCGTCTGGTAAGTTGCATTTGCACTGACACGAATCGTTGAGTCTGTACTTTGCATGATATCTTTAGGGAAGGCATGAATAAAGGCATTTCCCACATACAGTACAATGTAGTTCATCATGATGGTCACGATAACTTCTGACGTACCCAGATAGGCTCTGAGGATACCTGGAATGGCACCAACAATTCCACCTGCAATCAAAGCGATAATCACTGTTAATGGAATCAAGATGAGACGTGGCATATCAGGATTTGACAAGGCAAACCAACCACTGAGAATCCAACCCGCAAGAGCTTGACCTGGCAAACCGACGTTAAAGAAACCTGCACGACTGGCAACCGCAAAACCAAGACCAATCAAGACTAGAGGCCCCATGGCACGGAAAATTTCACCTACTCCACGAAGACTACCAAAGGCTGTGTAGAATAATTCCTCATAACCCCAAATAGCATCGTAGCCGAAAATCCACATGACAATGGCTCCGAGAAGGATTCCTAAGAATACAGAAATCAAGGGAACCGAAATTTGTTGTAATTTTTTAGACATCACTCTTCTCCTTTCCCAAGCTTCCGCCAGCCATCAAGACACCAAGTTCTTGTTTATTGGTTGTTTCTGGTGTCACAACACCTTGAATCTTCCCATCGTGGATAACAGCGATGCGGTCAGAGACATTCAAAATCTCATCCAATTCAAAGCTGACAACAAGGACAGCCTTGCCATTATCACGGGCTTCAATCAAGCGTTTGTGAATGTACTCAATGGCACCAACGTCCAAACCACGTGTTGGTTGGCTAACAATGAGGAGATCAGGGTCACGGGTAATCTCACGGGCGATAATGGCCTTTTGTTGATTTCCCCCTGAGAGAGCTGCTGCTGGAACAAACTCACTAGCAGCACGAACGTCAAATTCTTCCATCAATTTCTTAGCATGAGAAGTAATATTGGCATAGTTCAAGATACCATTTTTACTGAGCGGTTCTTTGTAATAGGTTTGAAGAGCAATGTTTTCCGAAATCATCATATCCAAAATCAAACCATCACGATGACGGTCTTCTGGAACGTGCCCCACACTCATCTCAGTAATTTGTCGAGGATGCATACCGACAACTGACTTTCCTTTCAAATCAATGCTACCAGACTCAACTTTCCGAAGACCTGTGATAGCTTGAATCAGTTCTGACTGACCATTTCCGTCAATACCCGCAATACCAACAATTTCACCAGCACGAACATCCAAAGAAAGGTTCTTCACAGCTGGAACACCACGGTTTTCATTGACAACTAGGTCTTTGATAGACAAGACCACATCTTTCGGCTGGGCTGCTTGTTTGGCTGTCTTAAAGGATACGGAACGTCCAACCATCATTTCTGCCAAATCTGCATTGGTTGCTCCTGCAATCTCAACAGTCTCAATAGATTTTCCTCGACGGATAACCGTAACACGATCAGAGACTGCACGGATTTCATCCAACTTGTGGGTAATCAAGATGATGGATTTGCCTTCTTTGACAAGGTTTTTCATGATTGCCATCAACTCATCAATTTCCGAAGGAGTTAATACCGCTGTTGGTTCGTCAAAGATAAGGATATCAGCACCACGATAGAGTGTTTTCAAGATTTCTACACGTTGTTGGGCACCAACGGAAATATCCGCTACCTTGGCAGCAGGATCCACTGCCAAACCATAACGTTCAGAAAGAGCCTTGATTTCTTTAGTAGCACCAGCTATATCTAGAACACCATTCTTAGTGATTTCACTCCCTAAAATGATATTCTCAGCTACTGTAAAAGCTTCAACCAACATAAAGTGTTGGTGAACCATTCCGATTCCCAAACTAGCAGCTTTAGATGGTGAGTCTAGTTTTACAACCTGACCATTCACCACAATTTCACCACTCGTTGGCTCAAGAAGTCCTGCCAGCATATTCATCAGAGTGGATTTACCCGCTCCATTTTCTCCTAAAAGTGCATGGATTTCACCTTTACGAAGTTCAAGGTTAATCTTGTCGTTAGCGACAAATTCACCAAAAACCTTGGTAATCTCACGCATCTCAATGACATTTTCGTGTGCCATATGCTCTTCCTTTCAGAGGTTTATTTTATTTCAATAAAACCTGCTAATCACATTAACAAGCTCTATTGAGACAAAAATTGCCTCAATTCTTAAAGAAGCGACCGATGGCCGCTTCCTAAGAAATGACTTTTATCCATTATTTTTCAGGAACTTTAATGCTTCCGTCAAGAATTTTAGCTTTTGCATCTTCAACAGCTTTTTTACCTTCTTCTGAAAGGTTTGTCACTGCCAAGTCAACACCTTTATCCTTCAATGAGTAAACGATAACTTGACCGCCAGGGAATTCACCTTTTTCAGCTTTGTTGGCAAGGTCTTTTACAGCTGTACCAACTTGTTTCAAAGTAGAAGCAAGTACGAAGTTAGCTTCTTTACCATCTTTAGAAGTGTATTTACCTTCATCTACTTGGTCACGGTCTACACCGATAACCCAAACTTTTTCACTTTCATTTTTGCTTTCATTCAAAGATTTAGCTTCTGAGAAAACACCTGCTCCGGTACCACCAGCTGCTTGGTAGATAACATCTGCACCTGCAGCGTATTGAGCTGCAGCAATTGTTTTACCTTTAGCAGCATCACCAAATGAACCAGCGTAGTCTACTTGTACTTTGATAGATGGGTCAACTGACTCAACACCAGCTTTGAAACCAGCTGCGAAGCGAGAAATAACTTCAGATTCCATACCACCTACAAAACCAACTTGTTTTGTTTTAGTAGTTTTAGCTGCAGCCACACCTGCAAGGTATGCTGCTTCGTTATCCGCGAAAGTAGCACTTACAACATTTTTTTGATCTTTGATCACATCGTCAATCAAAACATAGTTTATATCTGTATGTTCTTTTGCAGCATCAGCAACTGCATTTTTAAGTGCAAAACCAATACCATAGATTAAGTTGTAATTTCCAGCTGCTTGTTGCAAGTTGTTTGCATAGTCCGCTTCACTTGTTGATTGGAAGTAAGTATAACCTTTATCTTTTTCAAGGTTGTGTTCTTTACCCCAAGCTTGAAGACCTTCCCAAGCTGATTGGTTGAATGATTTATCATCAACACCACCAGTATCTGTAACGATAGCTGCTTTAGTCTTCACATCAGAAGAAGATGAAGCTGCGTTACGAGAAGAGCGATTACCACATGCAGCAAGTCCAAATGCTGCTACTGCAACTAGACCAAGGCCTAGCCATTGTTTCTTGTTCATTTCTGAACCTCCTAAATAAGATGCGCAACGATGTTGCAAGTATGGATTGATTGGTCACAAGGACCCTTGCCACTCAGAGAGTGACACAGACTATTGCAAGTCTGTAAAAGAATATGGAAGTAATTCCCCGACCGTCATCTCGACCGTCGTTTTATCTTTGGCAACTAGAGTCACCTTTAGATCTGGTTTAAAAAATTCGACCATAACTTGGCGACAAGCACCGCATGGTGATATAGGTTTTTCAGTCTGACCGTAGACAATCAATTCTGAAAACTCCCGTTGTCCTTCAGAAACCGCCTTAAAGATAGCTGTACGCTCCCCACAGTTAGTCAAGGGATAACTAGCATTCTCGATATTGACACCCGTATAAATGCTACCGTCCTTGGCAACTAAGACAGCTCCGATAGGAAAGTGAGAATAGGGCACGTAGGCATTCTTGCTGGTTTCAATGGCTAGTTCAATTAACTCAGTAGTCGCCATCCGCCAATTCTCCTTTTAAGATTGCTACACCAGCGGATGTTCCAATACGAGTAGCGCCTGCCTCCACAAAGGCAAGAGCGTCAGCGTAAGAACGCGCTCCACCAGCAGCTTTAACACCCATATCAGGTCCCACTGTTTGACGCATTAATTTGACATCTGGCAGAGTTGCTCCCCCAGTTGAGAAACCAGTAGATGTTTTAACAAAGTCTGCTCCCGCTTTTTGAGACAGCTGGCAGGCCACAACCTTTTCTTCGTCAGTCAATAAGCATGCTTCAATAATAACTTTCACTAACTTGTCGCCACTTGCTTCTAAGACAGCGCGGATGTCCGATTCAACTAAATCCAGATTGCCTGATTTGAGGGCACCGACATTGATAACCATATCAATCTCATCTGCACCGTTTTGGACAGCTTCTTTTGTTTCAAAAGCTTTGACAGCTGAAGTTGTTGCTCCCAAAGGAAAACCAACTACTGTACAAACCTTTACATCTGAACCTTCAAGCCCCGCCTTTGAATAAGCAACCCAAGTCGGGTTAACACAGACACTGGCGAAATCATACTCACGCGCTTCAGATAGCAAACGATCAATTTGTTCTTGACTTGCATCTTGCTTTAAAAGCGTATGATCAATGTATTTATTTAATTTCATATTCGGATTCTCCCTGGTTTTATGAGATAATTTCTATAATTTCTCGTAAACTTTGCACTCCATCATTTATTTTAACATATTTTTGAAATTCTGTAACTAGTTCAGAAGAAATTTTTCCATTTGTATAAACTTTTGCGACAATTTCACCCTTCTGAACAGGATCTCCAACTTTTTTCTCAAAAACGATTCCAGTTTCATAGTCTAGAGCATCAGTCTTGACTGCGCGACCAGCTCCTAATCTCATGGCATATAGGCCAAAATCCATAGCTGGAAGGGCTGAAATGACACCTGACTCTTGAGCTGGGATATCCACTACATGTGCAACATTTACTGGGCGGTAGAGATCTTCTAGATCACCGCCTTGAGCCGCCACCATTTCTTCAAATTTGGCAAGTGCTTGCCCATTTTCAAGGTGTTGACGTACTTCTTCTACCGTCTTCTCAACATCTGCTAAACTAAGCATAATCTGAGCTAGTTCACAGATAAAGTGACTGATATCTTCTCGACCTTTTCCTTGAAGAATTTCGATTGCTTCTAGAATTTCGAGACGATTGCCAATAGCTCGACCCAAGGGTTGACTCATATCGGTAATAACTGCTACTGTCTTTCTTCCAACAGCCTTTCCGAGATCAACCATAGTTTGAGCCAATTCGCGTGCCTCCTCAACAGTCTTCATAAAGGCACCCTCACCGACAGTCACATCTAGCAAAATGGCATCTGCCCCAGCAGCGATTTTCTTACTCATGACAGAACTAGCAATCAAAGGAATAGTGTCGACTGTCGCTGTCACATCACGAAGAGCATAGAGAAGCTTGTCTGCTTTAACCAGCTGGTCAGACTGACCAATGACAGATACACCAATATCTTGAACCTGTTTGATGAAATCCTCTTGACTACGTTCCACTTGGTAGCCCTTGATTGCTTCTAACTTATCTAAGGTTCCACCAGTGTGTCCTAGTCCCCGACCACTCATCTTGGCTACTGGCACACCAAAACTGGCTACCAAAGGAGCTAAAATCAAGGTCACCTTATCACCAACACCACCTGTCGAGTGTTTATCTACTTTGATGCCCTCTATGGCTGACAAATCAAACTCTTGCCCCGTCTTAACCATGTTCATCGTCAGGTCAGAAATCTCACGTGTGGTCATTCCTTTGAAATAAATCGCCATAGCAAAGGCAGACATTTGATAGTCTGGGACTGTTCCAGCCACATAGCCTTCTACCAACCACTTGATTTCACTTGAAGACAGTTCTTGACCATCTCGTTTCTTTTGGATTAAATCAACGGCTCTCATAATTTCACACTCCTAAGGATATAATAACCCTTGTCCTTCTTTATGATTTCACAATTTCCAAAAACGTCTTCCATCTTGCTTTTGGCACTAGGGGCACCCTGTTTTTTCTGAATAACGATTGTTAAGTCGCCATCGTCTTCCAGAAAATCCTTACTCTTTTCGATAATCTCATGAACAACTTGCTTGCCCGCACGAATCGGAGGATTGGAGATGACATGATCAAATTTCCCTTCAACTTGCTCATAGATGTTGGATTGGAAAATAGTTGCTGAAACTTGATTTCTCTCAGCATTTTTTCGCGCCAAGTCCAAAGCACGATTATTGATATCGACCATGGTTGCTTGGACTCCGTAAGCCTTGACCAAAGTAATACCAAGGGGACCGTACCCACAGCCGACATCTAGCACTCGCTCGCCTTTTTCAACCTCTAGACACTTTAGTAAAAGCTGACTACCAAAGTCAATCATCTTTTTACTAAAGACACCTGCGTCCGTTAAAAAGGTCAATTTATGTCCCAGCAACTCTACTCTCAAGTCATGAATATCGTGAGCTGCATCAGGATTTTCTGCATAATACATTTTACTCATAAAACTATTTTACCATAATTTAAGGAAATATAAAATCGTTTACAAAGCTAAAATTCAACAAACAAATTAAAACTGTTATGATAATAATTAAAGAATTTCAGTATTATTTCCTCTATTTTTGACCTTTTAGAGCAACTTATAGCAACTTTCAAGAATCAGAATGAGAGATATCGAATTTCGTTCTCTCTTTAAATGAAAAATATGATATACTAAGATATCGAACGAGGAAAGAATATGACCAACGAATTTTTACATTTTGAAAAAATCAGCCGTGAAACCTGGCAGTCCTTGCACCGCAAGTCAACTCCTCCCTTGACGGAAGAAGAACTAGACTCAATCAAGAGTTTTAACGATCAAATCAGCCTACAAGATGTGACAGATATTTACTTACCATTAGCTCATCTCATCCAAATTTACAAACGCACCAAAGAGGATTTAGCCTTTTCTAAGGGAATTTTTCTCCAAAGAGAGAGTAAATCTCAACCCTTCATCATCGGAGTTTCGGGAAGTGTTGCCGTTGGCAAATCAACAACTAGCCGACTTCTGCAAATCCTTCTCTCTCGTACAGTGACTGACGCCACTGTGGAGTTAGTGACGACTGATGGTTTTCTCTATCCCAATCAAACGTTAATTGATCAAGGAATCTTAAATCGCAAAGGTTTTCCAGAGAGTTATGACATGGAGGCCTTACTGAATTTCCTTGACCGCCTAAAAAATGGCCAGGATGTCGATATCCCCGTTTATTCTCATGAAGTGTATGATATTGTTCCTGGGGAAAAACAACGAGTCAAGGCTGCAGATTTTGTCATTGTCGAAGGAATCAATGTCTTTCAAAATCCACAAAACGAGCGTCTTTACATCACCGACTTCTTTGATTTTTCCATCTACGTAGACGCCGCTGTCGAAGACATTGAAAGCTGGTATTTAGACCGCTTTTTGAAACTTCTCAGCTTTGCCCAAAATGATCCAGACAGCTACTACCACCACTTTACGCAAATGCCAATAGGGGAAGTAGAGTCTTTTGCCCATCAAGTATGGAGTGATATCAACCTTACAAATCTACAAAACTATATTGAACCAACAAGGAATCGGGCTGAGGTTATTCTCCACAAGGCTAAAAACCATGAAATCGATGAAATTTACCTAAAAAAATAATTTCCCCTTGTCAAAACATAAGTTTTCAGATATAATAGTATAGTTAGTAAATATGGAGGTAAGAACATTGGCAAACATTAAATCAGCTATCAAACGCGCTGAATTGAACGTTAAACAAAACGAAAAAAACTCAGCTCAAAAATCAGCTATGCGTACTGCTATCAAAGCTTTCGAAGCAAACCCTTCTGAAGAACTTTTCCGTGCTGCTAGCTCAGCTATCGACAAAGCAGAAACTAAAGGTTTGATTCATAAAAACAAAGCAAGCCGCGATAAAGCTCGTCTTTCAGCTAAACTTGCTAAATAAGAAACAGTCCACCGAGGCTGTTTTTTTGTCCTCCATTACGAAAAGGAAGAAAATGAAAATCGCAATCATCGGCTATTCTGGAGCTGGGAAATCAACCCTGGCACAAAAGTTATCCCAGTTCTACTCAATTCCCAAACTGCATATAGACACCCTCCAATTTCAACCAGGCTGGCAAGACAGTGATCGTGATTGGATGAAAACCGAGATGAAAAACTTCCTCACAAAGCACGAAGTTTGGGTCATCGACGGCAACTACTCTTGGTGCTATTACGAGGAAAGAATGTTAAAAGCTGACCAAATCATCTTCCTCAATTTTTCACCTTGGACTTGCTTACTGAGGGCCTTTAAGCGTTATCTCAAATACAGAGGTCAAGTTCGAGAAAGCATGGCTGCAGGCTGTAAAGAGCAATTTAACTGGGAATTTATCCGATGGATTCTCTGGGATGGGCGGAGCAAATCCGCTAAGGAACGCTACAAGGGGATTCAAGAAACCTATCCAGAGAAAGTAATTGTCCTCCGGGCTCAAAAGGAGATAGACCACTTCTTAGAAAATCTCGCACATAACAAGAAAAACCAACGTACCTAACGTTGGTTTTTGCTTCTAGCCAATCACACTTCCGTTTGGTACAGCTGGATCAACTGTAAGAAGGGTTAGTTTGCCATCATGTTCAGCTGAGAGAATCATCCCTTGACTGACATATTTTTTCATCATCTTGCGTGGTTTGAGGTTGGCAACGATTTGTACTTTCTTGCCGACCAATTCTTGTTCATTTGGATAGTATTTAGCAATTCCTGAGAGGATTTGACGATCTTGACCATCACCGGCATCTAGGCGGAATTGGAGCAGCTTGTCAGAACCTTCCACTTTAGACACTTCTTTGACTTCTGCCACACGGATCTCAACCTTGTCAAAGTCTTCGAACTTGATTTCTTCCTTGTTTAGCTTGAGTTCGACTTCATCTGGATTCCATTCTTTTTCAACGGCTGGTTTGTTACCTTCCATTTGTTCTTTGATATAGGCGATTTCTTCCTCCATATCCAGACGTGGGAAGATTGGAGTTCCTTTGGCAACTACAGTCACATCTATTGGGAAGTCAGCCAAGCTCAAGTTCTCAAGACTTGCTACTTCTTCCAAACCAAGTTGAGTCAAGACTGCACGACTTGTTTCCATCATAAATGGTTCAATCAAGTGGGCTACGACACGAAGACTGGCTGCCAAGTGGCTCATAACACTTGCTAATTGGTCACGAAGAGCTTCATCCTTGGCCAAGACCCACGGAGCAGTCTCGTCGATGTATTTATTGGTACGTGAGATGATGGTCCAGACTGCTTCAAGAGCACGTGGGTAGTCAACTGCTTCCATGTGTGTATGGTAGTCGGCGATTGATTGTTCTGCAACCTCTGCAAGAGCATTATCAAATTCTGTCACACCTTCTACATAGGCAGGGATTTGTCCATCGAAATACTTGTTGATCATGGAAACCGTACGGTTAAGGAGGTTTCCTAGGTCATTTGCCAATTCATAGTTGATACGGCCTACATAGTCCTCTGGAGTGAAGGTTCCATCTGAACCAACTGGAAGGCTACGCATGAGGTAGTAACGAAGTGGATCGAGGCCATAGCGTTCTACCAGCATTTCAGGGTAAACGACATTCCCTTTAGACTTAGACATCTTGCCGTCTTTCATGACAAACCAACCGTGGGCAATCAAGCGGTCTGGCAATTTGATATCCAACATCATAAGAAGGATTGGCCAGTAGATTGAGTGGAAACGAAGGATGTCTTTTCCGACCATTTGGAAGACTGTTCCGTTCCAGAACTTGTCAAAGTTACCATGCTCATCTTGACCGTAACCAAGAGCTGTCGCATAGTTAAGGAGAGCATCAATCCAAACATAGACAACGTGTTTTGGATTTGATGGGACTGGCACACCCCAGGTAAAGGTTGTACGAGAAACTGCCAAATCTTCTAAACCTGGCTCGATAAAGTTGCGAAGCATTTCATTAAGGCGACCATCAGGAGTGATAAATTCAGGATGAGATTTGAAAAATTCGACCAAACGGTCTTGGTATTTGCTGAGGCGAAGGAAGTATGACTCTTCAGAAACCCACTCCACTTCGTGACCTGATGGAGCGATACCACCAGTTACATTTCCAGCTTCGTCACGGAAAACTTCTGCCAGCTGGCTTTCTGTAAAGAATTCCTCATCTGATACTGAATACCAACCAGAGTATTCACCTAGGTAGATGTCATCTTGAGCAAGCAAGCGTTCAAAGACTTGCGCCACTACTTTTTCATGGTAGTCATCCGTCGTACGGATAAATTTATCGTATGAGATATCGAGCAATTTCCAAAGTTCTTTGACTCCAACTGCCATCCCATCAACATAAGCTTGTGGTGTAATCCCAGCTTCTTCTGCTTTTTGCTGGATTTTTTGACCATGCTCGTCAAGACCTGTCAGATAAAAGACATCGTAGCCCATGAGGCGTTTGTAGCGAGCTAGGACATCACAAGCGATGGTTGTGTAGGCAGAACCGATATGAAGTTTACCAGATGGATAGTAAATCGGTGTTGTAATATAAAAATTCTTTTCAGACATAATTTTTCCTTTCCAGGCTAATGAAACCTGTTTTTCTAACACTTCATTATATCATATTTTTAGTGATTTTCGATAGGAAAATCCATACAAAAACAAGATAGACAAATGTCCATCTTGTTTTTCCTCTTGTTTAGATTACTCATAGCGAAGGGCTTCGATTGGATCAAGCTTAGAGGCTTTATTGGCTGGCAAGACTCCGAAGATCATACCAACGCTAGCTGACACAGCCAAGCTAAAGAGAGCAATTGGGAGGGACACCCCAACTTCGATACCTGCAATCATATTTTGCAATAAGATACCCGCTATCATTGTCAAGCCTGCTGCACTGACTAGACCGATGACACCACCTAGCAAGGTCAAAATCATGGACTCAATCAAAAACTGAACTAAGATATTAGCCCGTGTAGCTCCGAGAGCCTTACGCAAACCAATCTCACGCGTACGTTCTGTCACCGAAACCAGCATGATATTCATAACACCAGTTCCCCCGACAAAGAGAGAGATTCCTGCGATGGCACTGATAACAGTGGTCATAAAACCAAATAGTTGTTGTACCTCTTGGAAGGCGGCAGTGGCGTCCGCAACTTGGTACTCCCCTTGCTGAAGACCTGCAATCTCAGTCAGTTTTCGAGCCAACTCTGGACCCAAGGTCTGCGTTAGACTAGTATCATTGACACGAAAGACGATGTTCGAGATTTCATCAGTATTAAAATTAGCTGCGAGAGAGATATTGGTCGTAATTGGAAGACCACCAATCCCAAAGGCTTTAGCAGTTTTGGCTTCATTGCTTGTATAAACGCCAATCACACGGTAACTAAATTCATTGACAGAGATGACTTGATTAACCGCAGCTTCTGGACTATCAAACAAACTCTTAGCTAGTTCTTCGTCCAGCAAAATCACACTGGCAAATTCCTTGTAGTCTTGCGGTCTTAGACTTCTACCAGCAACGATCTCATTTTCAACTGCGTTCATGTAGGTGCTATTTCCACCAGTCAAAGTCGCCCGTTCAACCTTCTTATCCTTATAAGATAGGGTGACGTTGGTCGAGTTGGTGACATAGTAACTGTCTACTCCTTTAAGTTTAGCAGCCTCCTTGACCCAAGACTCCAGTGGTTTTGGTGGTTCAACATGAACATCCTCTTCTTTCCCACTGACTGTCAAAGCTGACTGGCGCTGAGTAAAGGAGCCGTCCTTGCTTTTGATAGGAGAGAAAAAGACATGGATATCCTTCTGTGATTTGGTCATGTTTTTATTGACCTGACGAGACATGGAGTCTCCCAGAGCCATGATGACGACGACAGAAGAAACTCCGATGATAATCCCAATCATGGTGAGGAAGGAACGCATCTTGTGGGCCATAATGGATGAAAAGGCAAATTTCAGATTCTGCATCTAGTTTTCCTCCTTTTCTACCTGAGCACTGTCTGATGAGATGACCCCATCACGAATGACAATTTGGCGTTTGGCATAGGCAGCTATCTCAGGCTCATGCGTGACCATGATAATGGTCTTCCCTTCCTTGTTTAACTCCACCAACAGTTGCATGATTTGATTTCCTGTCTTGGTATCCAAGGCTCCTGTGGGTTCGTCTGCTAGGATGATAGAGGGATTATTTACCAAGGCACGCGCAATCGCTACACGTTGCTTTTGACCACCTGATAACTCAGAAGGCAAATGATGACTACGTTCCGTTAGCTCAACCTTTTCCAGAAATTCCTCAGCCAATTTCCGTCGTTTTGAAGCCGAAACACCAGCGTAAATCAAGGGCAATTCGACATTTTGAAGAGCATTGAGTTTGGACAAGAGAAAGAACTGCTGAAAGACAAAGCCGATTTGCTGGTTGCGGACCTTGGCCAGTTGTTTCTCTCCAAGACCTGCAACTTCTTGACCTTCAAGATAGTACTCTCCACTGGTTGGTGTATCCAGCATTCCAATGGTATTCATCAAAGTAGATTTACCAGAACCGGACGGTCCCATAATGGCAACAAACTCACCCTCATGAACTTCTAAATTGATATTTTTAAGAACCTGAAGTTCTTGGTCACCATTTCGATAACTCCTACAGATATTTTTTAGACTAATTAGTTTCTTCATCAGCCTTCACCTCTTTTCCTTCTTCCAAGGAAGATGTTGGATTACTGATGACCTTGGCTCCGTCTGTCAAACCTGAAGTAATTTCTTGGTTGTCTGCGTCCGCATTCCCCAAAGTAACTTCTACCTTCTTCGCTTTTTTCTGGTCATCAACGAGCCAGACATAGTTTTTGTCATTTTCGGTAACAACACTTGTCAAAGGAACAAGGATAGCTTTACTTTTGTTCTTAACTTCAACGCTGACTGAGAAGCCTTGTTTCAACTCACCGATATCGCTAGTCACATCAACAGTATAAGGATACTTAGATCCAGTATTCCCTCCAAGGGCAGCATTTGCTGCTTCCCCGTTGTTTTTAGGATAATCAGAAATATAGCTGATTTTACCTGTCCAGCTCTTATCTTGATAAACCTTCGAAGTAAAGGTAACTTCTTGCCCAACAGAAAGATTAGCAAGGTTGTATTCAGACAACTCCCCTTTGACCTGCAAGTTTTCATTACTTACGACATGTACTACCACTTGACTATTACCTGTTGGCGATTTGGAAACATTACGATTAACTTCAACTACAGTCCCTTCTAGTGTACTGAGGACAGTTGCAGCATCTAGCTGAGCTTGAGCCTTGTTGAGCTGAGCCACAGCATCTGCACGGTTATCCTTGGCATCACTGATTTGAGAATCAATAGAAGATACTGAAGAAGTCGCTGCTTGCGCTTGTTCTGGGAGTCCAGTTTCTGTTGGGACCTGTGGAGAAGCTGGTGCAGCTGATGCATTTTCACGAGCTTTTTTTAACTCCTCGATATGACGGTCTGCCTTTGCAACTGCTCGACTGGCTGCATCATAGGCAGCTTGGGCATCGGCACTGCTGTATTTCACCAACGCTTGCCCTTCTTCAACCTTGTCGCCAACTGAAACAAGGATTTCATCCAAATCTCCCTTGCTACCATCAAAATAAACGTATTGTTCATTTTTTGCTGTGACGGTACCTGACAAGAGAACCGATGAGGCAACGGAACCTTCCTTGGCAACAACGATATGAGAGGTTTCAGTCTTGACTACTGACTGGGAAGGCTGTCTAAAAATCAAAATCCCCGCAGCACCGATAACAATAGCACTGGCAACACCAATCGCTGTGTATAATTGCCATTTTTTTACCTTTTTTGTTCTTTTCATAGTTAATCTCCTTTTTCACTTTAAGCTTACAAAAACCATTATATCAAAAATACTAGACCCAAACAATGATCGTTCAGAGAGAAACAATGACAGTTCAGGAGAAATATTTCGTTCGGTATTTGTTTTTTGGATTATTGTACTAGATATATAATACACTATCTTTGAAAAAATGGCAAGTGTTTTTGTAATTTTTTTAAACGTAGCAGATTTTTGCATTCAAAAAATAAAAACGATAGAATATGACTATCAAAGCTATAAGGAGTCTTCTATGAGAGAATATGATATCATCGCCATCGGTGGAGGGAGTGGCGGCATCGCCACTATGAACCGAGCTGGTGAGCACGGCGCCAAAGCAGCTGTTATCGAAGAGAAAAAATTAGGTGGAACTTGTGTCAACGTTGGCTGTGTTCCTAAGAAAATCATGTGGTATGGAGCGCAAATTGCTGAAAGCTTCCACCACTACGGTCCTGACTATGGGTTTACGAGTTCAAATGTTCAGTTTGATTTCGCAAAACTTCGTCAAAACCGTGAAGCCTACATCGACCGCGCTCGCTCATCTTATGATGGAAGTTTCAAACGCAACGGAGTTGATTTGATTGAGGGGCGTGCTCATTTTGTTGATTCCCACACTGTCAGTGTTAATGGTGAATTGATTCGTGCAAAGCATATCGTGATTGCGACTGGCGCTCGTCCAAGCATTCCAACTATTCCTGGAGCTGAACTCGGTGGTAGCTCAGACGATGTCTTTGCTTGGGAGCAACTTCCTGAATCCGTTGCGATTCTTGGAGCTGGCTATATCGCTGTTGAATTAGCAGGTGTTCTCCACGCACTCGGAGTAAAAACTGATTTGTTTGTCCGTCGTGATCGTCCCTTGCGCACGTTTGACAGCTACATCGTTGAAGGTCTTGTCAATGAAATGGAAAAAACAGGCCTTCCTTTGCACACACACAAGGTACCCGTCAAACTCGAAGAAACTGAGCAAGGTATTGCCATTCATTTCGAAGATGGTTCTAATCACACTGCAAGCCAAGTTATCTGGGCTACTGGCCGCCGTCCAAATGTAGACGGGTTGGAGTTAGAAAAGGCTGGAGTTACACTCAATGAACGTGGGTTTATCCAAGTGGATGAGTATCAAAATACTGTTGTAGATGGTATCTATGCCCTTGGAGACGTTACTGGTGAGAAGGAACTAACTCCAGTAGCCATCAAGGCTGGACGTACCCTATCTGAACGTCTCTTTAATGGGAAAACAAGTGCTAAGATGGACTACACAACTATCCCTACTGTTGTCTTCTCCCACCCAGCAATCGGAACCGTGGGATTGACTGAAGATCAAGCTATCAAAGAATACGGCCAAGAGCACATTAAAGTCTACAAGTCAAGCTTTGCATCTATGTACTCTGCCGTTACAAACCATCGTCAAGAATCTCGCTTCAAACTCATCACAGCTGGTGCTGATGAAAAAGTTGTTGGCCTTCACGGACTAGGATACGGAGTGGATGAGATGATTCAAGGATTTGCAGTCGCTATCAAGATGGGAGCGACAAAGGCAGACTTTGACGCTACAGTAGCTATCCACCCAACTGCTTCTGAAGAATTTGTGACCATGCGCTAGTTATCGCAAGAGACCTGAAGAGGTCTCTTTTTACATGTAAAATCGGCTGTTACAAAATTGTTACCTCGTTATAAAAAATAGGTTGACTTTTTCTTCTGAATTAGTATAATAGTTACTATAATTTTGAAAAGAGGTTAACAGTTTTGAAAAAAGCTCATATCTACGCTATCCCTGCTATCGGTGCGGCTCTCATCGCCGTTTTGGCACAAATCAGTCTCCCTATCGGTCCTGTCCCCTTCACTCTACAAAACTTTGCAATCGGTCTGATTGCTACTATTTTTAGACCCAGAGAAGCAGTTCTATCTGTAGCTCTCTATCTCCTGCTGGGTGCCATTGGTTTACCTGTTTTTGCAGGGGGAGGAGCTGGATTTCATGTTTTAGTTGGTCCAAGTGCAGGCTATCTTTGGTTCGACCTTGTCTATGCGGGACTTACATCTTATCTCATCCATCAAAATAGTGGCTACATTCGCATTTTCCTAGCCAACCTCTTGGGTGACTCCCTGGTCTTTGTCGGAGGTATTCTCAGCCTCCACTTCCTTGCTGGGATGCCATTTGATAAGGCGCTTGCAGTAGGTGTCCTTCCCTTTATCCTTCCTGATCTTGGTAAAATCATTGCCATTAGTTTCATTAGCCGTCCCCTCCTAGAACGATTGAAAAGCCTTACTTATTTTTCGAAATAAAAAGCTCAATCATCTTCTAATTTGAAGTTTCCAAACAGTTATGTTGATTGTTTTTCTATTTTGATTAAGAACACATAGTCACATAACCAACTAATCTTATAGAAAAAGAGAGAACAGTGTTCTCTCTTTTTTATCAGTCCAATATAGCTATAGATTTAGTTAAATTTTCTCATCTCTTTTTCTAGACAAAGCATAGCTTGCTGTTGCTAAACCTGTAAGAGCTAACAGGGGTAGAAATGGTAAATCTTCTGAGCCTGTCTTTGGTAGTTCTCTCTTCAAATCAGAATCGTTATTAAATTTTGAAAGAGGTATAAATTTATCTTCAATCGGTTGCGGAACCAATTCCATATCAGGTTTCGGACTTGGTTGTGGATTTGGTTGTGGGATTGGCTGTGGATTTAGTTGCGGATTTGATTGCGGATTTGGTTGTGGACTTGGTTGTGGATTTGGTTGTGGATTTGGTTGCGGATTTGGTTGTGGACTTGGTTGTGGATTTGGTTGCGAATTTGGTTGTGGATTTGGTTGCGGATTTGGTTGCGGATTTGTTTGTGGGGTTGGTTGTGGGTTTTTTTCTTTTAGACAACCACAATCACGTATAAAGAGTCTATTAAGTTCTTTACCATCACCATCTTTAATAATTACCCAATAACCTGTTTGTCCATCTTTGTTTTTTCCAGATTCCGTAAGAACACTTGGAGTTTTTCCATCTTTACCGTCACGGATAAAGGTACGACTAATAATTCTACCTTCGGAGTCACGAACGATAACCCAAACACCTGTATAACCATCTTCATTTTTTCCAATTTCAGTAATAACAGTTGATGACTTACCGTCTTGACCATTTTGACCGTCCTTACCATTTTGAACAAAAGTACGACTTACTTCCTGCCCATCACCATCATAAGTAACAATCCAAACACCAGAATTTCCATCCTTATCTTCCCCTGTTTCTGTCAGAACTTTAGGGGTTTTTCCATCCTTACCATTACTAATAAAGTTTCGACTAGTAATATTGCCATCTGAGCCACGAACAATGAGCCAGACACCTGATTGACCTTCGCTGTCCTGACCAAATTCAGTAACTATTGTTGATGACTTACCATCTTTGCCATTCTGACCGTCCACTCCGTCTCGGCCATCTTTACCGTTCTTGATAAGGGTATTGGCTGTTTGTCCATCTGGATTAACCACTTGGAGAGTATGCGTGCCATCGCCATTATCTACTACCGTTATGGTTGGGCTTTTTCCGTCTTGTCCATTGACACCATCTCGACCATTCTGACCATCCACTCCGTTACGGCCATCTTGTCCGTTTCTAATATCAATGACATCAATTAGAATATCTTTCGACACTGACTTTTCAGCAGTAGTCGCCGTTGCTTTCACTGTATAACTACCTGCTACAGTTGGCAAACCCGAAATAGTCTTTGTGACTGCATTATAAGTTACTCCACTAGGAAGATTCGCTTCGTCTATCGTCAATACTGTTCCAGCTGTATGAGTAATAGTGATATCAGATAGAGATTTTCCTAAAGTTATCAATTGGCGCCCACCTGAAACAGTCAAATCAAGTTCTTTTTCAACTTTAGGAGTTACAGTAAGAGTTAGGGTATCAATTTTTGCAGCCCCTCCTATTTGAGTAGGATTTTGGGCTTGCATTCTAATTTTGATAACTCCAGTTTTTGTTGGACTGCCTGTTATGGTTTTAGTAGCCGCATTATAGGTCAAACCATAATCCGAAAGCACGTTATTAATTTCTTCCTCTTCTACAATCCCATAAGGCGTTTTCATGCCGACAGTAGATAAATTATTATGCGATATCACTGCAGGTGTTATCTCATCTCCAATAGCAACTGTCTGGTCTTTGTTAGAAATAGCAATAGAAACTGGAGATTCTGTAACTTTTATGATAACTTCTGAATTTGCAGTCTTATTCCCCATAATATCTGGATAACTAGCTTGAACATTTATACGATAAGTTCCAACTTCAGTTGGTATTCCAGAGAAAGTTTGTGTTGACGAATCATAAGTGACGCCATTTGGTAGAGAACCGTAATAGCTAATTTTTGCACCCTCTGATGCTTCTAGCTTAATAGGAGGCATTCCAGATAAAACTTGGACTGTTCTCTCACCACCTGTCACTTGAATTGGTTTTGATGCAACAATCACCTTGAACCTTCCTCTAGGAGTATCGCTAGAAATGTTTTCATATCCAACATTATATGAAATAGCGAACTCTCCAACTCTTTTAGGTGTCCCAGAAATCGTATTGGTATTTGGATCAAAACTAAGTCCTTCAGGTAATCCATAGAGATTTTGTTTATAGATCCATCCGGACGTACTTGGCGACCCAACAACTGCTCCCTCACTCGATGAGAGAACAAAATTTTCAATAGGTTTACCAGCTTCAACAGTTTGTTCACCACTATTGACTTCAACTGGTTTAGGCTTAACCTTAATAGTAACACTACCTGTCACTTCTTCTCTTCCGCGACGAAGGTTGTATGTAAACGTTTCAGTTCCAGCAATGTTTGCCACACCAGAAATGACTTTTTTTTCGTAGTCAAGTTTCAGACCCAACCTATTATAAAAATCAATTGAAATTGTTGCATTTTTAGGAAGTGGGAATTCAATTGGGTCAATCGTCTCACCTGCTGTTAGCTCACGTGAGTAATCTTCAGCAACCAAGGCACCTGGAAGAACTTTTAGATTTATGTACTTCTGTACGGCTTGCCCATCTTTTTCAACTAGAACTTTTACACGATAGTTTCCTTCAACAAAAGCTCTACCTGCAACCGTTTTGGTTTCAGGGTCATATTTAGTACCTTTCGGTAGTGCGTTTGTGTCAACTGTTAATCTGGCACCGTCAGTGTGGCTAATGACTATATCTTTAAAAATTTCTCCTTCTTTGACGGTCTGATCCGAGTTGGTCACATCAAGATTCAGGGCTACTCCTTCACGCGGTTTCACCTCAAAGGTGAATGTTGTAAAAGTTGTAGAAATGCCGCCCTCGGTGTTATAGTAATCAACTTCCACACGTGCTGTTTGAGTTACGGGTGTTTCTTTAACACCATATCCTTCTAGTGTTTTTGTGACACTATCACCCGATATGGAGGCATAAGTATCTCCACTTTCCGTTACCACACGAATCGCTGCAATAGCAGAATTTCCTGAGAGAGCCACTGGAACACCAGAGAATTTCTTTTCTTCTTGCCATACCTGATGACTAATCGGCTCTAAGACATCCGTAACTTCAAATTGGAAGATACGATTGGGAGCATTGTCTCCAAAATGTCCATCAATAGCACGGAATTCAAAACTATATTTACCAGGAGCAAGTTTTGCACCTGCTTTTTTCTTTATGGTTTGCGTTGCTGAATCAAATTCGAGTCCATCTGGTAGACGAACTGGTTTGATACTTGCATTCACCTTATTAATCTCGATTTTCCCTAAATTCTGTTCCTCGGTAGACCTTGGAACAGAAACGATACCTTCTCTGTTCAAGACAGTGAGTTCTTTATTAGGAGCAAATCGCACATCAGCATTTGTCAGATAAGAACCATTGTTGTCATCCGATGCTTTCGATCTCTCTTCAGTAGTTAACTGAACATTAAAAATTCTTTCCTGTCCAAGTGCATCAACCGTCTTAAACTTGATAGTGAAGGTCCCTTGAGTAGCTGGTAGTTTTGTAAAACGCAGACGATAGGGAGTTGCTCTGGTATGAACATTCCATCCGGAATCACTACCTCCGTAGACATCACCTACAGTTACCAATTCGTAATCTACATCAGGCGTAGTATCCAAGCGTTCAAGCCTCTTCAATAAAATTGGCTTTTCAGGGAAATCATTTTTACTTGCTGAATCTGCTACATAAAGTCCGAGTTCTGTATAGTAGGTCGGCGTAGTCGGTGTAGCATCTGCAATCGTACCTGTTTTGGTACCAGGATCATCAATGTTTAAATGATAACCAAAAGGTGTTGTAGGTATAATATAAGAATTAATCTGAGTATTATCCTCCCCCATATCATCTGTTTCAGTTAGCCAATTAATTGATTTAGATGCACTTAAATCTCTTCTAGAATCTCCCAAAGTAGTTAAACCATATGACTTAGGTTTTGTAATTTCTAGGGGGAGAGTGGCGCTTACAGCTGGATTTGTCTTAGAGACTAACCCAACCTGGTAGATTCCACTTTGGATGCGACCATCCAGAGTCAGTTCCCCATATACATACTCCCCTTCAGGATCATAGGTCAGACCAAGATCCTTAGCCCCTTGTGATAGTTCGACCTCATCAGAGGTGATACGAGTCAATCCCATTTTATACCTTACTTGAACCTTAGCACCATTTTGGCGTAAAGATTGAATTCCACTATAGTTCTCAATCGTCATATAGGGATTGGTATTTTCCGTCGTCTTACTCTCTTCTGAGAGCATATAGACTACCTGACCCGAATGTCCCGAACGCTTCAACTCAGAGTAACCAAGTTCGATAGCAGCTTGCATACGTACAAGGCTGTACTCAAGTTCTGATTTCGAAGCAAAATCTTTCGCACTCAGCTTTTCTGCTAACTCTATTTCTGTTTTAGAAGTTTGAAGAACATCATTAAGTTTCTTCTTATCGTCTCTATCAACACTATCATTTGTTACTTGTTTTTCAATCTCTTGGTTAACAGCTTTTGCCTCAATAACGCTATTATTTAACTGCTCCTTAAGAGATTGAAGATTTTCTGGAGTTTCTTCTGAAGGTGTAACCTGAGCGTTTTCCTTACTCTCGATTATCTTATCTGATGTTTTTTCATCTGTAGCTGTTACAGTGGCGTTATCTTCTACTTTCTCTTCTGAAACCCCTGCAAGTGTTGCAGGAGCCTGATAGGGTTCAGGAATCGCCACATCTTTACTCGATTGGTCAATCAGAGACTCCTCTAGCTTATTGACCTCAAACTCTTCTGTCTTTTTTACCTCGCTTGCCCGAACTTGAGGAGCATTCATGACTGCCCCAACAAAGAATTGACCAACAAGCACCGAAGCTACACCTACACTAAATTTGCGTATTGCAAATCGTTGACGTTTTTCAAAATTCATTTTTATCTCCTTTTACATATACAAAACATTATTTATAGATAGAAAGGCACTTTCTACCTGAGGTAAAGATTAGAAGTCAGCACACTTTTTGAACCTATTTTCTATCTTGTTCACCTATTGATAAGAAAATAGAGTCTATGTGGGTTCGATAGACTTATCAATACACCTAAGGTGACTCCTAAGATCGATCCATAGATACAGATAACATATCATCAGTAAGTCGTAAAATGTCATCAAATACCTAGAAATTTCTGATAGTTGACCATTTTGTTTCAGTCGTTTCTTCGTTAACATCTACTAATTCCTTCTATTCAGCTCTGAAACAACTTGCTTAACCACCCTAGTTCCTGTTTTAAAAATATCAAAGAGATTTTCTAAATCATTTAGAGTGATTTGGGTCACATGTCGAGCAAAAATCCTATTATCAATATCTAAAACAAGGTAATAGTAGAGACAATGAGTTCGATTCAATTCATTTATCTTTTCTAAAAGATCATCGCGATTTGGCCACTCTTCAACATTGGCTAGATTATTAAAAATAATCTGTACTGTAGCTGAGTTTTCTGAATTCTCCAACCAAAAAGCAAAATCAATGATATGGACATCATCGAGAGACAATCGCCCTTTGTAAATCGTCCCATCTTCTCGTCTAATCTCTTGAAATTGAAGTTGACGATTTCGTAGCAATGTTTGAAAAGCAAGATTGATATTCGTCATAAAATTTCTCTCCTAAAAAGAATCAATAGAAAATAGAGGTGGCTCATCCATGTCTACTACCGCCTGTGTATTGGAATTGATATGGCTGATATTGCTGTGTTCAAACTTACCTGTCTGTACAGGATCTGGAACTTGATTATTAAGAATTTGTCCCGAACGATCAATACGATTTTGCCCTGATACGAGTAAATCATCAATAATATGTCCAACATAGTGAACACCGCCAGTATCAATAGAATCAATCATCATAATTTGATTCTCGAGCAGTTGCTTGAGTTCTTGCTTGATATATTCTGTACAATTCATGATATCTTGCCTAGTCACTTCAAGCTGATGGAGTTCTTCATTTGATTTTTCAATATGATCCAACATTTGACTAAGGAGATGATTAGACTGAGCCTCTGCATCTTCAACAATTTGTCGTGAAACACGTTTTGCTTCAATCATTGTTTCTGAAATAAACAGCTCTTTCTTGGTATATTCCTCAATTTTTTCATGTAACTGTAAGTTACGAATCTCCAAATCACGAATTTCAGATTTTAATTCACTGATTACAGTATGTACCGAATCTTGTGAGTAGCCAAATAATAGAGATTTTTTTAGTTTTCTCATATGAAATCCCTTCAACAATATTTTTCTATGCACAAAAAAAGTAGAACATAGTTTTAAATAAGACCATGTTCTTTTTATAGATTAACATAGTTCCTTGATTTATATTATAAAATATTTATATAATTTGTCAAGGAAATCTATACAATTATTTCTATTTTTTTCGTACTTTAATAATTTAAAAACCACTAAAAAATCCTATAGTTTAAACTTCTGACTCATTTCCCCTCTATTTATATGTTTTATAAAAAATTCTCTTTGTTGAATGTTTTTTTATTACTAGATTCATTCTGTTTTATAGTAAATCTGTTTCGATTACATTTTGTATCAGAACAGACTGATTAAAATTACTTGCCTTTCCTCGAAAATATTGATACATTGATTTTTTTATTCCCATTTATCAGAACAATATTAATACTCATTTTGTCAAAAATTTTATAATTTATTCACAACTGATAAAATAGATATATAGAAAAATATTTTAATTTATTAAAAAGACATCAGCTTACATTGTTTTATGATTATAGCACCGTGTAAAACTTTTCATCATTATTTCTAAAAATAGAACTGTATTCCTTTAAAATTTTGTGATACAATATAACTATACAAAAACAGATAATTCAATATTTAAGTTAAATCAAATAAATAATTATAAATAGAAAGGTGAAATCATGCCAAAGAATACTCGTGACTTAATTATTAATTCACTCATCACACTAGCTAAGAAAAATCCTCAACGTAGTTCCTTTACAATGACTGAAATTGCTGCTGAAGCTGGTATCTCACGACAAGCGATTTATCAAAAGCATTTTAACAACTTTGAAGATATTATTGAGTACATTCACGAAGAGACCAATCAGCACATTTTTAACGTCTTTAATAAGTACAGCCCTAACAATGATGGAGATCCCATTTCTTTTTTAGCAGACTATATACTTCCGCTCATATATGAAAAAAAAGAAATTATTAACACCTTGTATACCACACAAGTCGACCCATGTTGGAAGGAGTTTCTGCGTGAGATATACTCAGAATGGGTACTAAAAAATGTTAATTACCAGCTGAAATATAATTTTAGTAAAGAAGACATTGCTTATATCATTACAACCATGGCAATCTCTTTTATCGAAGTCTGGATTCGTAAAGATAATCCATTACCGCCTGAAGAATTTAGAGAGACTTTCATTCAATTGTCTAAAACTTCTCTGTGTGACTATATTGTTTCATGAAAAAAGAATCTTGAGTTCCACTCAAGATTCTTTTTATTGTCCACCTTTAAAGGCATCGACCATTACCTGAAATTCTTCATTGGAAAGCGTGATTCCTTTGCCCATTTTAGTATGGTCAGGACTCCAAGAACGAATATCAAACTTTGCAGGGGCACCATTAAAGCTAACTCGATTTAGTTCTTTTGTCCAGCCTTTTTCATTTTCGGACAAAGTGAGTAAGTGTTCTTCGATTTCAAATGTAAATTCTGCCATTTTTAACTCCTTTATGTGATATGCTTTCACTAGTCTATTCGTAAAAATCTTGTGGTTTTTAGGAAAATTTTATATAATGTGGATAGATAAGAAGGGAGGATCTTATGAGACAAACATTTAAACTTGTACTAGATAAACTACAGGGTTTTCTCAATGGAAATGCCGAACCTCATCAAACCGAAGACAACTCCCTAACAGCTACAATCGAGCAGGCCATCCAGAAAAAATCTGCTGTTCATGTCATACTTTCTGAAACAAGTTTTACGGGTGATATTGTCAAATATGATGTCAGTCGTCAGCAGATTATTGTCAAAAATTTCACTAGAAATGTGACACGTATCATTCGGATTGGTGACATCAAGAGAATCCGTTTTGTCCCTTCTACGGTAGAAAAAGCACAGAAAAGTCTATTTAAGAAAGAGTGAGATGTTCTTTGCATCCCACTCTTTTTCTTAACGGATTTGTTCAAAATGAAGGTGAACTGCGATATGATCACCATAACCACTTCTCTCCAAATCTCGTTGCAAGCGATAAGAGATATAGTGCTCCGCAATAGTAATGTAGCCTGCACCTAACAGACGATTTTCAACCATTGATTGGATCATACTAATAGTCGCACGTTCTACTTTTGCCTCGTCCAAGTCCAAGACTACTTTTTTAGTAACTTGAGCTAGGTTTTGACGTAGATCATCTGTCAAAACATAAACTGTCTGAGCTGCTTTTAGGACAGCTTGGTAAATTTTATCTGGATCAAAGTCAGCAACTTCTCCGTTACGTTTGATTACTTGCATAAGGTTCTCCTTTATTCTTTGTTTTCTTTGATTTCTGCCAGCATTTTTTCTTCTTCGGATGTTAGTTGATAGTTTTCTAGCAGGTCAGGTCTGCGCTCGTAGGTTTTCTTTAGACTTTCATAAAGCCGCCACTGGCGAATCTTTTCATGGTGCCCACTCATGAGCACATCTGGCACCACCATGCCTCGATAGTCATAAGGGCGAGTGTACTGAGGATATTCGAGAAGTCCTGAAGAAAAGCTATCATCCTGGTGACTAGACTCCTTACCAATCACTTCTGGTATCAAGCGCACGGTCGCATCAATCATGGTCATAGCCGCCAATTCACCACCAGTCAAAACATAGTCTCCTAGGGAAATTTCATCTGTTACCAAGGTCTTGATGCGTTCGTCATACCCTTCATAGTGACCACAGATAAAGATCAGTTCCTCTTCCTGGGCCAAATCCTCAGCGTAAGCTTGATCGAACTGTTTCCCAGCAGGATCAAGGAGAATCACTCGCGGATTTTTCTTTTCAATGGCGTCAAAGGCATCGAAAATAGGTTGGGCACGGAGCAACATTCCTTGCCCACCTCCGTATGGCTCATCGTCAACATGACGAGCTTTTTCAGCATATTCCCTGAAATTATGGTACTGGATATCCAAGAGCCCCTTTTCTCTAGCCTTTCCAACAATCGAGTGCTCCAGCGGAGAAAACATCTCTGGAAAGAGGGTTAAAATATCAATCTTCATCGTCTAACCCTTCTAAGATTTCCACTTGAACCCGTTTGTTTGGAATATCAACATGGAGAACTACTGGCGGGATATAAGGTAAGAGTAGGTCTCGTTTGCCTTTTCGTTTGACTACCCAGACATCATTGGCGCCTGGCTGAAGGATTTCCTTGATAGTTCCAATCAAGTTGTCTCCCTCGTAAACTTCCAAACCAATAATCTCGTGATAGTAAAATTCACCATCATCTAAATCGTTCAAATCTTCCTCAGCGACCTTGAGACTATACCCCTTGTATTTTTCAATCGCATTGATATGGTACATGTCTTTGAATTTGATAATATCAAAGTTCTTATGCTTACGGTGGCTGGCGATGGTCACTGTTTGAACAAACTGATCTTTTTCATCGAATAAAGCTAGCTCTGCCCCTTTTTTAAACCGTTCCTCAGCAAAATCCGTCACAGACAAGACTCGCATCTCACCCTGCAGACCCTGCGTATTGACGATTTTCCCAACATTAAAGTAGTTCATCTTGTCTCCTGTATCTATTTCTATCCTTTATTTTATCACGTTCCAAAGATTTTCACAAGTTGGATAGGTCCTACCTTACAAGGCTACTACTTCTTCAAAAAATTCACCTATAAGCTGATTAAACTCTTCAGGATGGTCATTCATAGGTTGGTGTTTGCTATCTGAAATCGTTACTTGACGCGCATTGGGATTTAGAGCAATGATACCATCATAAATTTTCTTTAGGTGTTTGGGAAAATCGTTTTCACCTCTTACTAATAGCATGGGAGGATTTCCTTTATATCCTTCTATCTCATGGACTGCCAAGAACCCTGTGATCCCAAGGTTCAAGAAAACATCTCGCCCAGTTTCTATAATGGCCGTCTTGACCAATTCTCTTGTGATAGGGTTATCAGTACACATTTTTGAATTTTTATCAGCAATCACCTTCCAAGGAATCGTTTTATACATAAGAGAACTATATTTGATTCGACCTCTTTCTTTATCTGATAGGTAACGATGCTGTCCCCAACTATCTACCATGACCAAGGCTAGGACTCTTTCTGGATGGCGATAGGTGTACTCTTGAAATGGATTTCCTCCCCAAGAATGACCAACCAATATCACCTTATCTAGCTGGAAATAGGACAAAATAGCATCTACATCTTGAACAGCACCTTCTAAGTCAGGTAGACCAACTTTCATAGGTGATTCACCCTGTCCTCTAACATTGACAAAATAGAGGTCAAATCCCTCAAAAGCATCATATTGGTGGGCCCACATCTGACTACGGCCACAAGCTCCATGATAAAAAATAATGTGTCCTTTACTTGAGCTTCCAGGACGATGATAAACAACCAAATCACAATCTAATACTGGTATAATGTGGCGTACCAAAGTCTCGGGTTTTCTGTTATAAAAAGCAATAGCTTCAGCAATATCATTTGGCTTCATTTCTACACTCTCTCCTCTTTATCCTAATATCATTCTTGTTATCTATTTTATCATGCTATATTAAAATCATGGTTTTCTAAACTTGATTTCATTAAAAATTTTGAATTTTCTGCATCATTTGGATAAAGAAAAAGACTGCTAAACAATCTTTACTTTTTTTCCTCAGATTCATGCCTAAAATTCCAGCAATAATCAAAGTTGCTCCGATGACATGGTAACTATAAATTGGTTCGTGGAGGATAAGGGCTCCGGCTAGAATGGTCAAAACGGTTCCAAGATTACCAAAGACACTGACGGTTGATGCCCCGAGGCGAACAATAGCATAGATAGAGAGACTACCAGTCACGATAGAAGCTAGAATTCCCAAATAGAGGATGGAAAGCAGATAGGGCATCTGTCCAAGCGGCTCTACGTAGGCTAGTATGTTGCCATCTAGATAGTGCGAGGTCAGGCTTAGCATATTAAAAGTTATGAAACCAACAAATATCACAACAGCTGTCATATCTATAGCCCGATAGCGACCTCCTTTGGACTTGCTGAGGATATTGTTTATTGCATTGGCGAGAACAGATCCCAACATCAAGAGAAAGCCCAAGCTAGCAGTTTCAGTGCTAAAGTTTGCTCCTTTGCTAAGGAAGATGAAAACTACTCCTGCTACGGATAAAAGTAAAAAGAACTTTTGAAGCAAACTTGTCTTTTCCTTGAGAAAGACTGATGCTAAAAGGAGCGTAAAAATTGGGACAAGAGCCTGTAAAATTCCAGCTTCAGAAGACGATATATACTGTAAAGCAAAGGATTGAAAAATAAAAAAGAGAAGTGGATAGAAAAGACTCATAGGAAGAATAGAAAGAATATCTTTTCTACTTAAACTCACTTTGATAAGTTTGGTTTGATGAAGGATGACCAATACCAAAGCTGCGATTGTATAGCGATGCGCTAAGTTCGTTAGAGGACTGGCATAGCCCAAAGCAATCTTAGTAAATAAAAAAGAAAATCCAATGATTGCTGAAAAGGATAAGGCTGCCAAATAGGCTTTTGTTTTTTTGTTCATAAATTATAACTCCCTTTGCATCTAGATATCATCAAGTAAAAATGTATCAGACTAAGACCTGGTACTTCATGATGATCGCTATTACTATTCTCCTCACAAAAAAACGAGACATCTGTCCCGCTTTTTTTTATTTTTCATCGATAACGATTCTTACTTTCTTGTCTTCAGTTGGGACAGAGTAGACAATCGTTCTTATCGCAGAAATAGTGCGACCCTTACGACCGATAACACGACCGACATCGCTTTGGTCAAGATCCAAGTGATACTCCAAAAACTCTGGTGTGTCTTCGATCTTGATAGTTAAGGCATCAGGTTGTGAAATCAAAGGTTTCACAATCGCAATAATGAGATTTTCAATCGTATCCATCTGTCAACCTACTTTAAACTTATTTTGAGAATTTAGAATCGTGGAATTTTTTCAATACGCCTTCTTTTGAAAGGATGTTGCGAACTGTATCTGAAGGTTGAGCTCCATCAGCCAACCATGCAAGAACGCGGTCTTCTTTCAAAGTCACTTGGTTTTCAGCAACAAGTGGGTTGTAAGTTCCAACTGTTTCGATGAAACGTCCGTCACGTGGTGAACGTGAGTCTGCTACGTTGATACGGTAGAAAGGTTTTTTCTTAGAACCCATACGAGTCAAACGGATTTTAACTGCCATTTTTTAATGTCTCTTTTCTTATTTTTTATTTCGGTGAAATAGCTGAGCTATTTAGCACATGTTCTATTATAGCAGATTTTTGACATCTGTCAAGAAAAAAACTTGACAGAGTTTTGATTTTTTAACTACTAGAAATTTTTAGTAAAATCATTAACATTTGAAATCACCTCCCTTTTAGGGTACAATGGTAGAAATGAATTTTTGAAAGGAAAACAATGAAAAAACTAGCAACCCTTCTTTTACTATCAACTGTAGCCCTTGCTGGATGTACTAGTATCCAACGTGGTCTCCGTGGCGATGAGTATGTCGACTCTAGTATCTCAGCAGAAGAAAGCTCAAAAGCAGCTGCTCAGGCTGCCAAAGATTTGAAAGACGCCTTAACAAATGAAAATGCTAACTTCCCTCAACTTTCTAAGGAAGTAGCTGAAGATGAGGCTGAAGCTATCCTTCACACAAGTCAAGGTGATATTCGTATCAAACTCTTTCCAAAATTAGCTCCTCTAGCAGTTGAAAATTTCCTAACTCACGCTAAAGAAGGTTACTACAATGGCGTTACCTTCCATCGTGTAATAGATGGCTTTATGATTCAAGGTGGAGATCCAAAAGGAAATGGTACGGGAGGCCAATCTATCTGGCATGGTAAGGATAATACCAAGGATACTGGAACTGGTTTTAAAAATGAAATCTCTCCTTACCTATATAATATCCGAGGAGCACTTGCTATGGCTAATACTGGTCAACCAAATACCAACGGTAGCCAATTCTTCATCAACCAAAACTCGACAGATATTTCTGCTAAACTCCCTATCAGCAAGTATCCAAAAAAAATCATCGAAGCCTATAAAGAGGGCGGAAATCCAAGTCTAGACGGCAAACACCCTGTCTTTGGTCAAGTCATCGATGGCATGGATATTGTTGACAAGATTGCCAAGGCTGAAAAAGATGAGAAAGACAAACCAACGTCTGCTATCACCATTGATAGTATCAAAGTGGTGAAAGACTACGATTTCAGCAAAGAATAAGCCATCAACAGATAAGGAGACGATGACATGATTCTATTTTGGGGTTCTAAAGGTTATCAGAAAGATTTGGGACATACGCAAACTGCGATCGAATGTGGTCACTGTAACAATGTCGACACATGGGAAATTGTTGAAACAGGGCGCAAGTTCACCCTTTACTGGATTCCACTTTTTCCTTATGGTAAAAGTTACTTCGTTTCTTGTCCGATTTGCCACTATGGTAAAGAAATTGAGAAATCTGAAGTTGAAAACTATTTAAATTACTAGTTAAAAAGACCAAGTCTAAATGACTTGGCTTTTTTAATGCTTTTAAGTTACCTTGTTAAAGTCCCAGATTTGGTCCATCCAGCCTTCATAGAAGTCTGGCTCGTGGCAAACCATAAGAATACTTCCTTTGTACTCTTTAAGGGCTCGTTTGAGTTCATCCTTGGCATCCACATCCAAGTGATTGGTCGGCTCGTCCAATACTAAAACGTTATTTTCACGATTCATCAAGAGACAGAAACGCACCTTGGCTTGTTCCCCACCTGATAAGACCTGAATCTGACTTTCAATGTGCTTGGTCGTCAAACCACAACGAGCAAGGGCTGCACGAACTTCTGCTTGATTGAGTGCAGGAAAGGCATTCCAGACAGCTTCAAGAGGTGTTTGGCGATTTCCACCTTCTACTTCCTGTTCAAAATAACCAAGTTCTAGGTAATCACCGCGTTCAACTTCCCCAGCAATGGGAGGAATAATTCCCAAGAGAGACTTCAAGAGAGTTGTTTTCCCGATACCATTGGCTCCAATAATGGCAACTTTTTGATTGCGTTCAAAGGTGAGGTTTAATGGTTTGGTAAGTGGACGGTCATAACCAATCTGCAAGTCCTTGGCTTGGAAGATAAAGCGCCCAGGTGTACGAGCTGGTTTGAAATCAAAGGATGGTTTTGGCTTCTCACTTTGAAGTTCGATGATATCCATCTTATCGAGTTTCTTTTGACGAGACATGGCCATGTTACGTGTTGCAACACGGGCTTTGTTTCGAGCGACAAAGTCCTTGAGGTCCGCAATCTCTTTCTGCTGACGTTCATAGGCCGCTTCTAACTGAGATTTCTTCATAGCATAGACTTCTTGGAACTGGTAGTAGTCTCCAGAATAGCGAGTCAATTGTTGATTTTCAACATGATAGACGATATTGATTACGTCGTTGAGGAAAGGAATATCATGCGAAATAAGGACAAAAGCATTTTCATAGTTTTGGAGATAGCGTTTGAGCCAGTCAATGTGTTCAGCATCCAAGTAGTTGGTTGGCTCGTCAAGCAACAAAATATCTGGTTTTTCAAGGAGGAGTTTAGCCAAAAGTACCTTGGTTCTTTGTCCACCTGACAAGGCTGTTACGTCTGTATCCATACCATAGTCCATGACACCGAGGGCACGCGCCACTTCGTCAATCTTGGCATCTAAAGTATAAAAATCACGACTCTCCAAACGGTCTTGGAGTTCGCCAACTTCTTCCATCAGCGCATCGATATCTGCGCCCTCTTCTGCCATCTCCATATAGAGTTCATTGATACGAACTTCTGCTTTAAAAAGCTCATCAAAGGCTGTCCGCAAAACATCGCGCACAGTTTGGCCTTCTTTTAGCACAGCGTGCTGGTCTAGATAGCCAGCAGTCACATACTTAGACCACTCCACCTTTCCATCATCTGGCAGCATTTTACCAGTCACGATGCTCATAAAGGTTGATTTTCCTTCACCGTTGGCACCGACTAAACCGATGTGTTCTCCCTTGAGGAGACGGAAGGAGACATCTTCAAAAATTGCACGGTCACCAAAATCGTGACTTAAATTTTTAACTTCTAAAATACTCATTTTAATTCCTTTGTAAGTTTAGTTACATTTAATTTTCTGTAGAGAATCCAAGCTAGATAGCCACCCAAGGTATTGGTCCACAAATCATCAATCTCAAAGACCCGATTAAAATCAAAGAAAAAGTCTAAGACTAGTTGCGTACACTCAATTCCTAGACTCAGTAAAAAACTGAGAAGGATGATTTTTTTCGTTTGCCGCAAGTTTGGATAGAGGTAGAGCAGTTGAAATACCAGCGGGAAGAGCAGGAGGATATTTAAGGCATTTTGCAAAAATATCCAGAATAGCTGCAGAAGGCTAGTCACTTCACCCAGATTCCAAAGGGAGTTTAAGGGAGTTAAAAGAAAAACCAGGCGTCCAAAAGTTTGAATACCTGGAGTTTCCACTCCTGTAGGAAGTTGAGGCTGGGGAGTAAAGCAAAAACAAATAATGCATAGACTATAAACAGCCACTCCCAATCTTAAAATTAATTCGCTTTTTCTAGTCATTTTATGGATTTACCGCTGCGACTGCCTTCTGGCGATCACGTTTCATTGTATTGGAGCGTAATTGTCCACAAGCTGCATCAATATCTGTACCATGCTCCTGACGGACAACACAATTGATCCCTTTTTTCTTGAGGGTATCGTAGAAGGCCATCACGCGCTCTTTAGGACTACGGCTATATTGGTCATGCTCACTAACAGGGTTATAGGGAATCAAGTTGACATAAGACAATTTCTTGATGTTCTTGAGCAATTCAGCCAACTCCAAGGCTTGTTCAACACCATCGTTGACTTCATTGAGCATGATGTATTCAAAGGTCACACGGCGATTAGTTGTTTCGATATAGTACTCAATAGCTGCAAAGAGCTTTTCAATCGGAAAGGCACGGTTAATCTTCATGATGCTTGAACGCAATTCATTGTTTGGTGCGTGAAGAGACACAGCCAGATTGACCTGTACGCCTTCATTAGCAAAGTCACGAATTTTATGGGCCAAACCTGAGGTTGAAACAGTGATGTGACGAGCACCGATAGCCATCCCCTTGTCATCATTGATGGTACGAACAAAATTCAAAACATTATTGTAGTTATCAAATGGTTCACCAATTCCCATAACAACGATATGGCTGACACGTTCATCCTGACCACGTTCATCAAAGTATTTCTGAACTAGCATGATCTGCGCTACGATTTCTCCGTTATTGAGGTCACGTTGCTTCTTGATCAAGCCTGATGCACAGAAGGTACAACCAATATTACAGCCAACCTGAGTGGTCACACAGACTGACAAACCGTAGTGTTGACGCATGAGTACTGTCTCAATCAACATGCCATCTGGCAACTCGAAAAGATACTTAACAGTACCGTCAGCTGACTCTTGTACGATTCGCTGTTTCAAAGGATTGACCACAAACTGGTCATTGAGCTTGGCAATCAAATCCTTAGAAAGGTTGGTCATTTCTTCAAATGACTGGACACGTTTACGGTAGAGCCATTCCCAGATTTGATCTGCACGGAATTTCTTTTCTCCTTGTTCTAATACCCATTCTTGCATGGTTTGACGTGTTAAACTATAAATAGACGGTTTCATCTCTTCTCCTTATTCTCTATCTATTTCTGACGAATGACAAAATGGCGCTGTCCCTTGTCCTCTTTCTGAGACTTTTGGTCCTTATGACGACGTCTATTTCGCTTATCCGCATTTGGTTTTCTCTTGTTTTGCGAAGGTTTCTTTCCTCTTCTAGGAAGATTCTCCTCTTCCTTTTTACGCATTTTCTTGTCAAACGACGCACGCTTAGGTGCTTGGTTTTCTAGGACAAAATAAGCACACCCATAACTACAGTACTCCAAAAGATAATCCTGTAAGCGACTGATTTTTTCAATTTTTTCCTCTGTTCGATCGTCTTTGTAAAAACCGCGTAGGCGAAGCTGTTCATTGCTCCAGTCCCCCACGACATAATCAAACTTGGTCAACACTTCTGAAAAGCGCTGATTAAAGACGTTCACATCGAAAGCCTCCTTGATATTTTCAACCAAGGTAAAAGCAATCCCTTCAGTCTCAACCCTATCCCCATTTACCTGAAATTCTGGGCCAGGAAACTTGTTATAGTTGTATAATTCAGGTGCAATTTCTTTACGCATAGTCTTCCTTTTCCACGATTACTTAACACTCTATTTTACCATAATTTCTACAAGTTGGCACGAATATCCTGAAAATGAAAAAAGTCTGACGATTCTGTCAGACTTCTGCTTTATAACCTTAAAAAGAGAAGAACAATTCTTCCCTCCATATTTTATTATTTAGCTGCTGCGTAAAGCTCGTCTACTTTGTTCCAGTTAATCACTGAGAAGAAAGCTTTGATGTAGTCAGGACGCACGTTGCGGTATTTCACGTAGTAAGCATGTTCCCAAACGTCCAAGCCCAAGATTGGTTTTTTGCCTTCTGAGATTGGTGTGTCTTGGTTTGCTGTTGAAGTCACTTCAAGCTTCCCTTCTTTGTTGACAACCAACCATGCCCAGCCAGAACCAAAGCGAGTTGTAGCTGCTGCTGTAAAGGCTGCTTGGAACTCTTCAAATGAACCAAATGTTGCATCGATTGCTGCTGCAAGTTCTGCTGAAGGAGCAGTCTTTTCAGGAGTCATCAATTCCCAGAAAAGAGCGTGGTTCAAGTGTCCACCACCGTTGTTGATAAGCGCTTGGCGGATATCAGCTGGGATAGATTCTACATCAGCAAGCAAAGCTTCAAGGTCTTCACCGATTTCAGGGTGTTTTTCAAGAGCTGCATTTGCATTGTTGACATAAGTTTGATGGTGCTTGTCATGGTGCAAGTGCATTGTTTCAGCATCGATGTATGGTTCCAAAGCGTCGTAAGCGTATGGAAGATCTGGTAAGATAATAGCCATCTGTAATACCTCTTTTTCTTTCTATAAGAAAATGATAACGCAATCATCCTCTTTTTTCAAGTTTTTTGCTCAATTTGCCTCTGTCGCAATCTGCAAGAGTGCCTTTTCAAACAAGTAACTTTTTTCATAGACACCTGTCTTAATCTGGTAGTCTGTTTCAATCAAATAAGAAATCGCTTGCTTGAGAAAAGTCAAGGAAATCCCTCTCGAATCTCTTAATGCGAACTTGATTTGATAAGGATTAGGATTGCGTCCCAAATAAGTACCTAGACTGCTTATAATCTGCGATTCAGTTTGACCAGCCTCTGATAAAATCTTCACTTGGGTAAAGGTTCGAAACTGTCCTAACATGACAGCTATGAGCTTGATTTCGTCTTCCCCTTGCAGGGTCAAGTCTCTGACCAAGTCACGGGCCTGATCAATCTTCTTAGCTAAAATAAACTGAGTTAAATCAAAAATATTGTCTTGCAAAGTCTTTGGAATGGCTTCGATAATATCCTTTTCCTCAATCACATCGCCTGACTTATAAGACTGTAAAAAGAGGAGATTTTTCTGGATTTCGCTAAACTGAAAACCAGACTTGATGAGTAGATTTTCAAAAGACTTTTCCGCAAACTGCAGACCTTGTTTCTGACTCCATTTTTGGAAATATTGGCGAAGTTCTTGTTCCTTAGCCTCCATAGCATCAAATACTGTCGCGTCACGTTTGAGCAGTTTAACCAATCGTCTTTTGCTATCCAGCTTTCCTTCTGCAAAAATTAATAACTTGGTTGTCGGTGAAGGATTGTCAAGGTATTCCTCAAATGACTTGAGTTCATCATCCGTTAAAAACCGTTTCTTGGCTGTTGTAATATCGACAAAATGGTCTAATATCACGATTTTCTCATCCGCAAAGAAAGGGAGACTGACCAACTCCAACTCTAAGTCTTTATAAGCTACTTCTTTCATATCAAAATAAGCAAAATTGAGGTCAGCTGGATCATAACCAATCTGCTTCAACACTTGACTCTTCATAACTTCAAACTGACCTTGGTCCGAACCTGTAAATAAGGTCAGGCTAGATAAGTTTGATAAAGACAAATTTTGACTCTCTTCTATGGCTAGCATCTTCTCTCCTTTCTTCTTGTTTTTCTATTTCATTTAATCAATATAGCGCAATTTCCCACGGAAATCTTCTAGGTTCTCGTACCCTTTTTCCGCCATGATTGCTTTCAACTCATTGGTAATGCGCTCAAAAGCTCCAACGCCTTCCTTGTGGAGTGTCGTTCCTACTTGCACCATACTAGCACCGCAGAGGATGTGTTCAAAGGCATCACGACCCGTCAGAACGCCACCCGTTCCGATGATTTGGATTTGCGGATTTAAACGTTGGTAGAAGGCGTGCACATTAGCAAGAGCAGTCGGTTTGATGTATTCTCCACCAATTCCACCAAAACCATTTTTAGGGCGAATAACGACCGACTCATCTTCAATATAAAGGCCGTTTCCGATAGAGTTAACACAGTTGACAAACTTGAGCGGATATTTGTTGAAAATAGCAGCCGCTTGGTCAAAGTGGACAATATCAAAATAAGGTGGCAATTTGATCCCAAGAGGTTTGGTAAAGTAGGCAAATACCTCTGACAAGATACGGTCTGTTGTCTCGAAATCATAAGCAATCTGAGGTTTTCCTGGAACATTTGGACAAGAGAGATTAAGCTCTGTCAGTCCTTTGAACTCACTCTCTTGGACTTTTTTCAAGATGGTATGTGTTTCCTCTGGAGACATGCCGACTAGAGAAAGGAAGAAAGTTCGGTTTGGCTCTTTTTCCTGCAAGTCCAAAAGATAGTCCAGATAGTAGTCTAAACCATTATTTGGCAAGCCCATAGAGTTGATGGAACCAAGTGGAACATCTTGGTAACGAGGTTCAGGATTTCCCTGACGGAAGTCCAAGGTTGCTGTCTTAGTGACAAAGGTTCCTGCTGCTGAGTCTTTGACACCCTCCAACTCAGCTATCGTCATACAAGCTACACCTGCTGCGTTCATCAAGCAATTGTCAAACTCAAAACCAGCAATTTGAGTTTTTGTTGATACCATGATTCTAATCCTCCAGATTCCTTTTATTTCTAATATTATACCATACTTTCAGATTTTCTCTTTGAGAAACTAATTTCAATATAAAACGTTCGGTTTTGTAAATTGAGAGAATTTTTAGAAAATTTCCGTTTTTTTCTTTACACTGAAAAAAAATTCTGCTATAATGTCTCACGTAATAAAATAGGACAAGAATAAAGGAGAACGATATGACATCTGCTAAAGACTATATCCAAAGCGTGTTTGCAACTGTGAAAGCTCGTAACGGGCATGAGGCTGAATTTCTCCAGGCGGTTGAAGAATTCTTCAGCACTTTGGAACCTGTATTTGAAAAACACCCTGAGTATATCGAAGAAAACATCTTGGCACGCATCACTGAGCCTGAGCGCGTGATTTCTTTCCGTGTTCCTTGGGTTGACCGTCATGGAAAAGTTCAAGTCAACCGTGGTTACCGTGTTCAATTTAACTCAGCTGTTGGACCATATAAAGGCGGACTTCGTTTCCACCCAACTGTAAACCAAGGAATCTTAAAATTCCTCGGCTTTGAACAAATCTTTAAAAACGTCTTGACTGGACTTCCAATCGGTGGAGGTAAAGGGGGGTCAGACTTCGATCCTAAAGGAAAGACTGACGCCGAAGTGATGCGCTTCTGTCAAAGCTTCATGACTGAATTGCAAAAATACATCGGACCATCTCTTGACGTACCTGCTGGTGATATCGGTGTTGGAGGACGCGAAATTGGTTACCTTTACGGACAATACAAACGTCTTAACCAATTTGATGCGGGTGTCTTGACTGGTAAACCTCTTGGATTTGGTGGTAGCTTGATTCGTCCAGAAGCAACTGGTTATGGTTTGGTTTACTATACTGAAGAAATGCTCAAAGCTAATGGTAACAGTTTTGCTGGTAAGAAAGTGGTTATTTCAGGTTCTGGTAACGTAGCTCAATACGCTCTTCAAAAAGCGACTGAACTTGGTGCAACTGTCATCTCTGTATCTGACTCAAACGGTTATGTCATCGACGAAAATGGTATTGACTTCGATCTTTTGGTTGATGTTAAAGAAAAACGCCGTGCTCGTTTGACTGAGTATGCAGCTGAGAAAGCAACTGCTACTTACCATGAAGGTTCTGTATGGACTTACGCTGGTAACTACGACATCGCTCTTCCATGTGCGACTCAAAACGAAATCAACGGTGAAGCAGCTAAACGTTTGGTTACTCAAGGCGTTATCTGTGTATCTGAAGGTGCTAACATGCCTAGTGACCTTGATGCGATTAAAGTCTACAAAGAAAACGGAATCCTTTACGGACCTGCCAAAGCTGCCAACGCTGGTGGTGTAGCTGTATCAGCGCTTGAAATGAGCCAAAACAGCCTTCGCCTCTCATGGACACGTGAAGAAGTTGATGGACGCCTCAAAGACATCATGACAAACATCTTCAACACAGCTAAAACAACTGCTGAAACATACGGACTTGGTACTGACTACCTTGCAGGAGCAAATATCGCTGCCTTCGAAAACGTAGCAAACGCTATGATTGCCCAAGGTATTGTTTAATTAGTCAATACATCCTTTCGGAGGACAAATGATGAACTTACGGCCAATGGAAGTAAGAGACAATCCAGCTGTAGCGCAGCTCATTCGAGCCAGCCTAGAAGAATTCGGGCTTGACAAACCAGGAACTGTCTACTTTGATTCTCATCTAGAGCATTTGGCCGACTATTATCAACAGCAAGAGAGAGCAGCTTACTTTGTTCTGGAAGATGAAGGACAGCTAGTTGGCTGTGGTGGCTTTGCACCTGTGTCCGATAAGATGGCTGAATTACAAAAACTGTATGTCACTAAAAATAGCCGTGGCAAAGGTTATTCCAGCAGGTTGATAAAGCGGATATTCCAGGAAGCCCACTTAGCAGGTTATGAACAGCTTTATCTAGAAACCTCTACTGAACTGGCTACGGCTGTGGCCATCTATCAGCACTATGGTTTCACATCACTGCAAGAACCACTTTCTAACGCTGCCGGCCATCCAGCTATGAATATCTGGATGATAAAATCTCTCTTATCAGATGAATAGATATTAGTAACTCTGATTGTCTGTCTCAAGACATCATGACCAAGAACCACAACACAGCTAAAACAACCGTTGAAGCTTACGTAGTTGGAAAAGACTACCTAACTGGTGCTAACATTGCTGCTTTCTAAAACGTAGCCAACGCTATGATTGCCCAAGGTATTGTTTAAGCACTATCAAACTAGAACTCAAAGAAATCCTACTGCTTTTAAAAGCAGTAGGATTTTTATATATCTAATTTTTCAAAAAATTTGCCTGTTGACTGCTTTTCTTTTAGCTTCTCCAGTAGCTCATTCTCCAGAAAAGGACTTAGTTCGTCAAAGTCTTGACAAACCTTAAAAACAGTCTCTCTGTCCAACTGGTCATAAGCTAGTTCGTAATAGTCCTTATGATGTTGCCAATTCTGCTCATAATTGATATCTGTTCGTTGATAGTAAACAATATTTTGCTTCGGTGTTAGGAAAAGCTTCTGTGTTAGAATGCTTTTCTGATCTTTGGATAACTTGCTTCGACTGAAAATCTTAACCCCTTGAAAAATCTTGCGCTCGTGGATACCTTGATTTGTGACTTTTAATTCAACTCTTTTATAGTGCATATAGTTACCTCCAAAAATTACTTTCATTATATCAGACTCTGGCAGATTTGCAAGCAAAAGTATCATTTCCAAAAATCTTTACTAGCCTCTAAAATTTCTTCTGTCGGTGTTACTGTGGCCTCAATAATGCTCTTGCCAGTCTTTTTCAGATAGGCTTGTATCAGATGATAGCCATAAGCATAGCCTGCAGCATAGGGCATTCCAACTGGTATTTGACCTTGAATCTCAGCGATTTCATCACCGTAGAGATAAGGAGCCATTTCCGCCATCCCTGTTAGCTGAAGCTGACTTGAGATGGTGGGCTTAATCTCTTTTAACTGCTCGAAACTAGTTGAAGTGACCCAGGGTCCGATGAGCTCTTTGCCATAGAGCTCAGCTGCAAAAGACTCTGCTAATCCCTCACTGACTATCCAGTCTGCTAGTGTCGTCTGCTGGTTCCATTTGATAAATTGGAAGCGGACATTATGGTTGAACTCGTGGGCCAGAGCTGCCTGCACACGTGGCAAAGTATAGTCATTTGGTAGCAGACTAAGCATGAGGTAGCCTGGAATTCCACCATCTCCGCTGTAACCCTTATTGAGCTGTAGCATAGGTTTTTCTGGATTGCCTAACAAAATAGTAAAATAGTAATCCTCAACCTCTAAATCATAGCCAGCTTGCTCAAAAAGACCGATACTCCTCTTGATGGTATCTTGACAATTTTGCCAGAGTTGATCAGAGCTCAGAGCATCAATAGCCGGTCTATCCTTTTCTGACAGAGTGCTGGGTAGCTGATTCATAAAGCCAAGTAGGAAAAGAGCATCAAATCCTCCGGGATACTTTGCTTTCAGAGGAATGTGCTGAGTTTGGTATTTAGGAGCGAATGGAGCGAGTATTTTCGCTCGAAAACAGCCCTCCCTTTTATCAAATGGAAGTTCAAGCAACTCCTGATAAACTTTATCTGAACGAATCATATTAATTTTCATAGTAATCTCCTTTTCTAATTTTCACCAGTATACACCCTCCCCTAAGGTCAGAGTCAAGAAGAAAATTGAAATATCTATTAAAATTTTATTGAAATTACCTCAAACCGTTCGAAAATTACCTTCAATAAAGTTCTTTAATACTGAGATTATAATATCCGGAGTATCAATAAATTAAAAACTTACTTCTCTACTGTTAATAGGAATGATGATACTAGAAAGAAAATAAATCCTGAAGGGTAAAAACTTGGATCATTTTTTATAGAAAGCCTATTATTCAAAAGTTGTTTGTCTCCTAGATAAACTATATAATTAGTTTGCCCCTTTTTTACCCCTTCTTGAACAAAAAGAAAAAACCGCTACTCCTAAGAATAGCGATTTAATCATGTTTTTAAGCTACAAAAGTAGTTGCTCTATTATTTAAGAGTAACTGAAGCTCCAGCTTCTTCCAATTTAGCTTTGATTTCTTCAGCTTCTGCTGCTGCAACTCCTTCTTTAACAAGAGCTGGTGCACCATCAACAAGTTCTTTAGCTTCTTTAAGTCCAAGACCAGTGATTTCACGTACAACTTTGATAACGCCGACTTTCTTGTCGCCTGCAGCTGTCAATTCAACGTCAAATGAATCTTTAGCAGCTTCTTCAGCACCACCAGCAGCAGCTACAGCTACAGGAGCAGCTGCAGTTACACCAAATTCTTCTTCGATAGCTTTTACAAGGTCGTTCAATTCAAGGATTGAAGCTTCTTTAATTTCAGCAATAATGTTTTCAATGTTCAATGCCATTGTTATTTCCTCCAAATAAGTTTTAAATTTTATAATAGTTTTTTTCGTAGCTAGGCTACGCTGCGTAGCTTAAGATTAAGCTGCGTCTTCTTTGTTGTCTGCAACCGCTTTGACTGCAAGAGCAACGTTGCGCACTGGCGCTTGAAGTACAGAAAGGAGCATAGAAAGAAGTCCTTCGCGGTTTGGAAGAGTTGCAAGAGCAACGATTTCTTCTTTAGATGCGACAGCGCCTTCGATTGCACCACCTTTGATTTCAAGTGCTTCAGCGTTTTTAGCAAAATCGTTCAAGATTTTCGCTGGTGCGATAACATCTTCGTTAGAAAATGCTACTGCAGATGGTCCAACAAATACTGATGCAAGATCTTCAAGACCAGCTTTTTCAGCTGCACGACGCAAGATTGAGTTTTTAATGACTTTGTACTCAACTTCGCTTCCACGAAGCTCACGACGAAGAACTGTATCTTGCTCAACTGTCAAACCACGAGCGTCTACAACGACGATAGATGCAGCAGCTTTCATTTTTTCAGCTACTACGTCAACTAGTTCCGCTTTTTTAGCAATAATTGCTTCACTCATTAGTGTGTTCACCTCCGTAATTATTTTGCTTGGGGAATTTTTCCAAAAGAAAAACGCGCCCAAACCTAGACACGAAAGTACAATACGCTTCTTTTTACATGATACGTTTTGTCCTCGGTAGGATACTTATGAGTCGAGCTCCCCTACTGTCTTAGGCAGTTTTTTCAAACCGTATATAAGTATAGCATAGACAAAAAAAGAATGCAAGATTTTTGCAGACTTTTTTTTGAAATATTTTTTTAAATCTCCACTGTCAAAACTTGTCCTTGCTTGACAACCTGTTCTCCAGCAATGTAGACATCATCAACATCACTGGATTTGACTGCATAAATGAGGTGAGAGAGCATATTTTCCTGAGGTTGGAGATGGATTTTCCCTTGTGGTTGAACGACCAGAAAATCCGCTTGCTTGCCAACTTCAAGACTTCCAATCAAGTTTTCCATTCCAAGAACCTTAGCACCTTCTATCGTCAGAGCTTTGAGGGCTGTTTCAATTGGAAACTGGCTGGCATCTCCACTCTTCATTTTCTGTAAGAGAGCTGCGGTACGACCTTCCTCAAACATATCAAGGTTGTTGTTGGAAGCGACCGAATCTGTCGCAATACCTACTGCCACTCCAGCTTTTTGAAGTTGGATGATTGGAGCAATTCCTGAGGCTAGTTTGAGATTACTGATAGGATTATGGGCGATAGCCACATGAGAAGTTACCAAGCGTTCAATTTCTCGTTCGTTTAACTCGACCCCATGTGCAAAGACAGACGGATGATCTAAGTAACCTAGTTCGTCTAGAAAGGCGAGGGGGCGTTTGCCATAGCGTTTGAGGATAATTCCTGATTCCTCCTTGGTCTCCGCCACATGGATATGGATAGGAATATTCAGCTCTTTTGCCATATCTAAGCTCTCTTCCAGCAAATCTTTACTACAGCTGTAGGGAGAATGTGGGGCTACCATAACCTTGAAATTTGGATTTTCATATCCTAAGATTTCCTCTATGATGGCTCGTGTTCTGCTTATAGTTTCAGCAGTTGTCTCTGCCTCTGAAGAAAAGAGGGTCGGTGAGAAATAACAACGCATCTTAGACGCCTTGACTGCCTGATAAATTTGCTCAATATCCACACCATTGGGATTATACATATCGTTGAAGCTTGTTGTTCCTGACTGGAGCATCTCTGTCAGAGCTTCTTTGACCGCCTTGGTAGTCATGTCGGGAGTAAATTCTGCTTCTGCTGGCCAGATATAGTCATTGAGCCATTCATGGAGGTTACTGTCATCTCGGATCCCTCTCAATCCTGTCATAGCTGAATGGGTATGGCAATTGATCAAACCAGGCATAATCCAAGCCCCTTGATAGTCTATAATCTGCTCAGCTTGATCTAAAATCTCTTGCTTCTCTTGACCGACATAGATGATTTGAGAATCCTTAACAGCCAAGATACCATCCAGATAGACATGGAAATCTTGGTCACAAGTCACAATATTTACATGCTGATAGACTTTCATTGGTTTTCTCCTTCTAAGGCCTTGATTTTTTCTAGCTATTGTAACAAAAAAGTCACCCGAAGGCAACTTTTAGTATCATTAAGATTTTAAAATGGATAGGAATGGCTTATTCTGAGCTAAAAGCCGCAACCTTTTGCATTTGGTAATACTTGCCCTTTCTAGCCATGAGGTCCTGATGATTGCCATGCTCCACGATGTCACCATCCACCAAGACAAGAATCAAATCCGCATCCTGAATAGTTGACAAACGGTGAGCAATGATAAAGCTTGTGCGCCCCTTCATCAGTTTGGCAAAGGCATCCTGTACTAGCACCTCTGTCCGTGTATCGATGGAGGAAGTCGCCTCGTCTAAGATAAGAATCTTTGGAATAGCTAGAAAAACTCGGGCGATGGTCAAGAGCTGGGCTTGGCCGACAGATAGAGATTCTCCTGCATTTTCCAACTTAGTATCGTATCCCTGTGGCAACTGTTGGATGAAAAAGTCTGCATTGGCTGCTTTGGCAGCAGCAATCACCTGCTCCCGACTGGCTTCAGGATTGCCAAAGGCAATATTGGCATGAATGGTTCCTTGCTTGAGCCAAGTTTCCTGTAACACCATGCCAAACTGCTGTCTCAATGATGCTCGGGTATAGTCATAAATGGAACGACCATCTAGCAAGATATCTCCCGATTTAATGGGATAAAAACGCATGAGGAGATTGATGAGGGTTGATTTTCCAGCACCCGTAGGACCAACAATAGCAACCTTGCTACCAGCTGGAATGTCAATCGATAAATCCTTAATCAAAACCTTCTCAGGATGATAGCCAAAAGAAACATGTTTAAAGGAAATAGCTCCCTTGACTTGGTCACTGGTCAATACTTCCTTACCTGTTTCAACCACCTCAGGGCTCTCTAAGACAGCATAAACACGCTCTGCACAAGCGAGAGCACTTTGCAACTCGGCTAAAACAGAAGAAATATCATTAAAGGGCTTGGTGTACTGTTGGACATAGTTCAAAAAAGTCACTAAACGCCCAATGGTCAAGGTGGATCCCATCATGATACGATAGGCTCCTACTCCAGCTAGAAGAGCATAAATCAGCGCATTAACAAATCGAGTCGAAGGATTGACCGTTGAAGAATAAAAGATAGCTGACTGAGAATAGTCTGCGTAGTTATCATTAGCTTCATGCAATCTTTGGATAAACTCTCCTTGAGAATTAAAGGACTGGATAATAGTCTGTTGGCTAAGCGATTCTTCAATCAACTGGGTCTGAATCCCTCTTGTCTCCGTTTGCTTTTGGAAGAGATGATAGGATCTCTTGGCAATAAAGCGTGAAATCACCATGGATAGGGGCGTCAACAGCAAGACCAAGAGGGTCATGAGGAGATGAATTTGGAGCATGGCTAGAATACTAACCAAAATCATCAAGACACCAATGAAAAATTGGTTAAAAATCATGGTCAAGCCAGCTGCCAACTGTTCGATGTCCGTGGTTACACGACTAACCATCTCTCCACTACCTTGCCTATCCACAAAAGCAATTGGTAACCGATGGAGCTTATGAATGATTCGCTCTCGTAAATCTCTGGTATAAGAGAAGATTAGGCGATTATAGAGGAGAGGATTGGCCCATTGAACGAGGGTATTTCCTATGACCACCAAGATCATCTGAATGAAAATCTGCCAAAAAACTAGCGAAGAACCAGCCAATAGGACCTGGTCAATGACCTGCCCAATCAGAATAGGTAGATAGATTGATAAGCCAACTTGGGCAATAGTTCCCAGAAAGGCAAGGAAAAGGAGGAAGGGATGGCTTGCTAAATCCACGGCTAAACGTATGAGCGTCTGGTTTGCAGTTTGTCGTCTCATGCTAGTCCTCCTTTCCATGTTGGGATGCATTGATTTCACGATAGACTTGGCTGGATTTCATCAAGTCATCGTGCTTGCCAACAGCTAGGAGCTCACCTTTTTCCAAGAGGAGAATCTGGTCAGCCATCTGAAGTGTCGAAGTCCGTTGAGAAATCAAGATTAAGCTTGTATTTGGCAGATTTTCTCGGATAGCTCTCAAGAGCTTGGACTCGGTAATGGTATCGAGGGCCGAGGTTGCATCATCTAGGATGAGAAACGGAGCTTGGCGCAAGACTGCTCGGGCGATAGACAACCTTTGTTTTTGTCCACCTGAGAAATTTCGTCCTCCGGCCTCAACTAGGGCGTCTAAGAGTCCTTCCTTATCATTGACAAAATCCTTAGCTTGGGCAATTTCCAAGGCCTTCCAGAGTTCTTGGTCAGTTACTTCTTGATTGAAACCCAGCGTCAAGTTGGAACGAATAGTTCCCTTAAAGAGTTCGACTTTTTGAGGCACATAGGCAATCCAAGACCGCCACTGCTCAAGATTACGAGAACTACGTCTATTTCGATAAAGGTCAATGCTCCCCTTGTCTGCTGGATAAAGACCAAGTAAGACTTGCACCAAGCTTGACTTACCAGAACCTGTTCCTCCAATGATACCAAGGATTTGTCCTTGAGTCATATCAAAGGAAATGCCTCTCAGAGAAGGCTGGGCCGCATCAGGATAGGTAAAGGTCAATTCTTGGACTTGTAAAACCTGATTACTGGTAGCTTGCTTTTGTTCTAACTCTGAATAGATGTCTTCTGGAACCTCAGCAAAGACTTCCTCGATTCGCTTAGCTGAGATATAGGACTGGTTGAGAGAATTGATCAGCATAGCTAGTTTGACCAATTCCACCAAAATCTGCAAGAGGTAGTTGATAAGAGCAATCAGGGCACCTTGACTGAGTAAACCTCCTTGAATTGAAATATAGCCCTGCCAGATGATGACAAGCAGAGTTCCATTGACAATCAGATAGGTCAGGGGTGTTAATAAAGTAGACCAGAAACCAGTCTTTTCTTGCAATCTAGCATAAACTTGATTAAGGGTTTGAAAAATCTGTAACTCTCGTTTTTCTTGCCCAAAAGCACGAATCACCCGCATCCCTTGTAATTGCTGACGCGTTTCCTGAACCAGTTGGTCCGTTTTCTTTCTCAGACTACTGTAGAGAGGATTGACCAGTCGAGAGAGACCGACAATAACGATTGTCAAAAAACCAACCATGACCAAAAACCAGAAAGTCAGCTCAGCTGAGATGCGATAGGCCATAAAGATTGCCCCAAAAACGATAATAGGCGCTCGCAAAAAGAGACGCAGAAATTGATTAATACCAGTCTGAATCTGGTAGGTGTCCGAAGTCAAGCGAGTGACCAAGCTAGAAGTTGTCAAACGGTCTCTGCTGTCCTTAGGTAAAGAAAGAATATGACGATAGAGGTCGTTTGTCAATTCCTTGGCAAAACCTACCGCTGCCTTGGCTGAATAGAATTGAGCAATCAAGGCTACTAAAACGCCAATCACTGCAAAGATAAGGAGTAGGCCAATCTGCATCCAGAGGTGCCCTTGATCTGCCTGAGGCAAGGATTGGTCAACAATCCCAGCAATCACCATGGGAACCAAGAGCTCAAAAACAGCTTCTAGCAGCTTGAACAAGGGAGCTAGAATCGACTCTTTGATATAGGGTTTGAAGTAAGATAGTAAGTGTTTCATAGATCCTTTCTATTCTTATTCTGGAAATGAAGAAAATGGGAAGCGCCCACCCTCTCTGTTTTATTTGTTTAAATAAGGCAATAAATAGCCATATCCTGCTTCTTCCATCTCATCCTTTGCTACAAAACGCAAGGAAGCCGAATTGATACAGTAACGGAGGCCACCTAACTCACGAGGTCCATCTGTGAAAACATGACCCAAGTGAGCATTGCCTGACCGAGAACGAACCTCGATTCGCTCCATTCCATGACTCAGGTCCTTGTAATAATGAATCAACTCTTTGGAAATCGGACGACTAAAACTTGGCCAACCACAACCTGAAGCAAACTTATCCTTGGCAAAAAAGAGTGGCTCACCCGTCGTGATGTCTACATAAATCCCCTCTTCAAAGATTTGGTCATAAGCATTGCTAAATGGAGCCTCTGTAGCAGCTTCTTGGGTGACGCGATAAGACTCTGCTGACAAACTTTCCCTTAACACTTCTTGACTAGGCTTTTCATAATTTGAGGCGTCAATCAATGGCTTCTCAGCATCTGTCACATCGATATGACAGTAACCTGAAGGATTTTTCTTGAGATAGTCTTGATGGTAGTCTTCTGCTAAAATGTAGTGACGAAGTTTCTCCACTTCTACTGCAATCTTTCGACCCAGCATACGCTCCTGCTCCTGCACCACTGTGTAGATAGCAGGCAAGCCCGCTTCATCCTGATAATAGATCCCCGTTCGATATTGGCGACCACGGTCATTCCCTTGTTGGTTAATAGACAAGGGATCAATAACACGGAAATAATAAAGCAAAATCTCTCTGAGTGACACTGCTTTCTCATCATAAATCACTTGAACAGTCTCTGCATGGTCTGTTTCCTTGAGTAGCTGGTAATTGGTCGTTTCGACTTCCCCATTAGCGTAGCCAACACTGGTCGCTAGCACTCCAGAAATTCGTGAAAAATACTCCTCTAGGCCCCAAAAACAACCACCTGCTAGATAAATTTCTGCCATCTTTATTTCTCCTTTATCAAGTTCTTTGACTAGACTTCTTTTCAAAAAAAGGATAGGAAGCCCCTAGTCGAGACTTTCCCCATCCTATCTTCTATTCTTTATTTTGATTCGACACGGACACCTTGGGTATCAACTTTTAGGTCATGCAATTTCCCTTTGAAAGATTTCTTTCCCAATTCAGCCTTAATCGTTGGCATCTTGTCATGAGAAGCCAAGACCATAACTGTTGGGCCGGCACCAGAGAGGTAGGTTGCATAGGCACCATTCTCTTTGGCTACTTGCTTAATCGTCGCAAATTCTCTCACCAAGTCCTGACGATAGCGCTCGTGGAAGAGGTCTCCCTCGATTGCTTGCCCAGCGGTCACCATATCTCCTGCCAACAAGGCCGCAACCGCCACATTGGCGATGGAACTAGCTGCAACAGCTTCCTTGTAGGACAATTTCTTAGGAAGGACACCACGGCTATCGCGAGTGCGTAATTCATAGTTGGGAATATAAGCTAGAAAATCACACTCGGGGAAGTCAGCCACAATTGCTGAAACGTGACCTTCAACGGAACTCGCAACAACAAGATTTCCATAGATAGCTGGTGCCACATTGTCAGGATGCCCTTCAATCTTAGTCGCCAACTGCAACTTTTCATGGTTAGATAAGTTGAGATTGCCCAGTTGGTTAGCCAGTTCAATTCCAGCAACGATAACCGAGCTAGAAGAACCCAAACCACGCGCCAAGGGAACATCACTGGTCATTTTCAAGCGTCTCGGTTGCAAGTCAGGCGCAATTTGCAAGGCAATCTTAAGCAAAAGATTACGCTCGTCATGTGGAATCCATTTGCCAATCTGGTGTTCAATCAACCACTCTTCCCGTTCTTCACAGACCTCAATTTGAAGATACTTGGTTACAGCTACACCGACCGAATCAAAACCTGGCCCAATATTGGCACTGGTTGCAGGTACAATAATCTTCATCCTATTCTCCTAACACCTTGAAGGTATTCAAGAGGTCAAATTCTGAAGCTTTGGCCAACTCAGCTGAAACATTCTCAAGTTGTGCTTTATTAATCTTATGAGTGATAATCACTACACGCGCCTTGTCACCCTCTTTGCCATCTTGGAGGATTTGCTTGAAGGAAATATCTTGAGCGTTGAAAATCTCAGCCAATTTCAAGACCTGACCTTTTGAGTCTGGTGCCAAGATTGAGAAGTAGTAATTAGCTTTGACATCTTCTGGATTAGCCAAGACCAAGTCACGGCTGTATTCGTTGAAGTCTTTACCAATGGTACCATCATTCAAGCGACGAACGATACGGACAATGTCCGCTACAACACTTGTTGCAGTTGGTTTTTGACCCGCACCTGGTCCGTAGTACATCGATTCACCGATGCCGATAGACTCCACAAAGACTGCGTTCATTACCCCATTCACACTGGCAAGTGGATGTGCTTTAGGAAGGAAGGTTGGAGTCACTTCTGCAGCAACACCTGAAGGAGTTTCCTCGATAGAACCAACCAATTTCACAACATAACCAAGCTCTTGAGCCACAGCTACATCTTCTGGTGTGATGTTGCGGATCCCCTTGTGGGCTACATCGTCAAAGGCAACCTTCATCCCAAAGGCAAACTGGCTCAAAATGACCATCTTGTAGGCCGCATCAATCCCATCTACGTCATTTGTCGGGTCGCTTTCTGCAAATCCTAGTCTTTGAGCTTCGGCCAGAGCGTCATCATAAGACCAGCCTTCTTCGACCATTTTGGTCATCATAAAATTAGAAGTTCCGTTTACGACACCAAGAACTCGCGTGATTTTATCAGAAGCCAACGAATTTGCTAAAGTACGAAGAATTGGAATCCCACCAGCTACTGCTGCTTCGTAGTAAAGTGCTACATTATGATTTTTAGCGATTTCTAACAATTCTGCTCCATGGACAGCCAAAAGGTCCTTGTTAGCAGTAACAACGTGTTTCCCAGCTTCCAAGGCACGAGTGATAAAGGTCTTAGCAGGTTCGATACGTCCCATCAATTCCACTACAATGGTAACATCTTTGTCTGATAAAATATCCTCTACATTGGTTACAAAGTTAAAGTCATTCCCTGCTGCCAGCAAGCGATTCTTTTCATCTTCATCCTTGACCAATACCTTGGCTACTTCAATCTCTGAATGAGCTGACTGGATAATTTTTTCTCCGTTTTCCTTTAGGAGGAAAGGTACGCCACTTGCAACGGTACCAAATCCAAGTAAAGCAATTTTAACTGTCATGTTTGTCTCCTAGAAATTTTCTGATATAGCCATTATAACAGAATTTTGTGAAAATTCCTATCCAAGAAAACCACTATTTATAGATAGAAAAGAAAAAACGAATCATCTGATTCGCCTTTTCTGATAAGTAAAAATTGATTTCTAAAAACTATGAATTAATTTTTTGAAGACCGAACACAGCGTCGTGATTGATTAAGATGTGACCATACTCTTGTAAAACCGAACGACTGATATCACTGTCGTCAGCAAATTCACGCATACGAGCCAAGAGCCAGGCTGGATATGGACTAGGATGGTTTTCCACATCGACTAAGATTGTCAAATAATAGTGGTCATTCATCTTATAGAGTTCAGATGTTTCCATCTGGTAGTTAACAGTCTTGGCAAAAGCAACTAGGTCAGCAAGATTAGTGAAACGCAAGATATAGTAGATATAAGGTTCCTTCATGCTCTCAGTCTCCTTGTTCGCTTGCTCCAGCTCTTCTTCCTTAGCCTCGACTTGCTCTAGGGATTGAATAGCCTCTATATCATCCTTGGTTTTCTCTGCGATACTCTTTTCTAGTGTCTTGAGAAATTCATCTGGCGACATTTGGGCCAATTCTTCCATGTCAGGTAGGTCCGCCAAATCTTCAAAATCAAGGTTTTGGTCAATCTTGGACTTGGTCACAAAGACATCCACCTTATCTGGTTTTGGTGTTACACGAAAACTCAACATGCCACTATCCAAGAAATTGTCTGGCATCTCTAACTCATCTAAAATAGCATAGAAGAACTCTTCGGTTTTTTCCTGAGGAACGAGAAAGTCTGCAATCTCCATTCCCCGATCCATCAAATCATCTAATGTCATCGTGATTTTCAGTGTTGTATCACTAATTTGTTTCATCTTCATATCTAGTAACCTCATACTTTCAGTCTATCTATTATACTAGATTTTTACGATTTTATCAAAAGAATGAAGCGAGAATGTGATATAATACTAGATATGATTTTAGATTTAAGAAAGAAAGTTCAATGAAAAATATAAAAGTCAATGCATTGGCCAGCTTGCTGGTCAATATTCTCAATATCGTTTTTCCTCTGATAACCAATCCTTATCTGACGCGGATTCTCAGCAAATCCAACTACGGTTACTTCAATACCGCCAATACCTGGGCCAGCTTTGTCATTCCACTAGCAGCCTTTGGAATCTACAACTACGGGATTCGTGCTATCAGTAAGGTTAAGGACGACAAGAATAAAATCAACTATGTCTTTTCTAAGTTGTTTTATATTTCGGTTTTCACTTCTCTACTGACGACTGGTATCTACTTCCTCTTTATCTTCTTTGATACCAGCATTGTGAACCTGAAAGTCCTTTACTATATCCTAGGAGCTCAGGCACTCTTCCAATTCCTCAATATCGAATGGATGAATGAGGCTTATGAAAACTATGCCTTCATCCTCTACAAGACATTGATTATTCGAATTGCCATGCTGGTTGCTATCTTTACCTTTGTTAAAACTGCAGATGATATCGTTCCTTATGCCATCGTCATGAGTGCAACCACCATCCTCAACTACCTGCTCAGTTTTCTTTGGATCAAGAGAGAAGTTTCCTTTGTCCAAATTGGTCTTGTGGAATTAATCAAAGCATCTAAACCGCTCTTGACTATGCTTCTCTTAGCGAACGCCAACATGCTCTATACCTTGCTTGATAGAATGTTTATCACCAAGGGACCCGATGAAAACTACATTTCTTATTACACTATTGCTTCTAGCATTGTCATGCTTATAGCCAGTGTCTTGAGTGGAGCTCTCAATGTGAGCATCCCACGTCTCGGCTACTATCTCGGTAAGAAAGACTACACCTCTTATAAAAGTCTTCTGAATCAAGGGGCTGCCCTCTTTTACTTCCTCATCGTTCCAACCAGTATTGGGATTATGGTATTAGGGAACTACGCTGCAGTTATCTACTCTTCTGAAAAATACCTCGAAGCGGGTATTGTGACTAGTGTCTTCGCCTTTCGTACCATCATCTGGGCCATCGAGTTGATCCTTGGTAAACAAATTATCTTTATCAATGACCACGAAAATCGCTTGACTGCCTTTTACTTCCTTGGTGGCGGAGCCAATATCCTCTTCAACTGCCTCTTGTATTTCAATAATATTTTCGCACCAGAGTACTATATCGCTACGACCATTCTTGCGGAGACTATCGTCGTTCTCTTGGAAATTCGCTTTATCCAGAAACACCAACTGATTGATTTGAAAGAAATCTTTGCTACTCTAACACGCTATACTATCGTATCCCTTGGATTCATCCCAATTTACTTTGTGTTTAAATTCCTTTTCCAAGTCAACTCTTATACAGTCAACTTCAACATGATCCTCATGGTTCTCTCGACTGTTGCGGCTTGTGGTATCTATTATCTCTTGACACTCTTTATCGCCAAAGATAAAACACTCCACTATGCTCTAGACTTAGTACTTGCTAAGCTTAAAAGAAATTAAAAGAACACCCTACTGATAGATAATGTCTATCAGCAGGGTGTTTTCTTCTTTATTCTTTCTTGTCAGAAGCATTGGCTTCTGGATTTGAATCTTGTTTTTCTTGCTCAACAAGATTAGAGTTTGCTTCTTGGTTCTGTTCTTGCTTGTCTACTTCCCTATTGTCAATAGCATCAGCTGTCTTCCAAATTCCTTCTTCGTTTACCTTGTAGCCATCAGGTGTGGTGGCATTTTTCAGTAAAGCTCCGTCTGTTTGGAAATAGTACCAGTTACCATCAAGTTGTTTCCAACCTGTTTGCATAGCTCCGTTCGGACCAAAATAGTAGGTCTGAGCATTCACCGTATGAAGACCGACCAACATAGTTCCACTTTCTTTTTCATATAAACCACTTCTTTCTTTGATAGCGGAAGCTAGGATGGAAGATTCATCCTGGTAGTAACTTTTCTAGCTTCTTTCCGTCAATATAAGACAAAAAGAGGGAAGGAGAAGCCTGATTGTCACACTAGAATAGGGACTAGAGTTAACAAGGAAGAACTTCACCATCCCCTCTTTTCTTGTATTTCCAAGTTTACTTTTTCAAAAGTACTTTAGCCAAATTAGCATCTCTTTGTTTGTAAATCGGATTTTCTTTCCAGTTGTAATGAGTATTAGGAATTTCAAAATCCTCCCCATACAAGTGACTAATGTATTCTCTTGTATTTTCTGGAACTTTTACTAGAATCTCTTTAAAACTGCATTCACTTAGTGCTGTAAAAGGCAATTCATAGTGGTAGACTTCATATCTTGTAGGATTTCCCAAGGCATTTGTCATATAGAAAATAGTATCTGAGGAGATGGCATTCTCCTTTTTATCATAGACAATAAAATCCACATTGAGGCCCTTGTAACTATAGGATAGTTCTACAAGTTTATCATTGTAATAGAACTCTTTGCTTCTGACAAAGCCTTTCTCCAAAAGAACTTTCTCATCCTTTAAAAAGGCTTCATAGTCTGGGATAATAATTCCAAAGTCCATATCTAAATCATGCGGAATCAAATCATTTTCTCTGTAGAAACCAAGTAAAGTCCCAAAGTCTAACCAGATATCATAGGATTTCAGATTCGATTGATAGATTGCCTTTAGAATATCTTCAAAGTTTTCTTTGAGCAAATTGCTTCTCTTTGAGTCCAAGTCGATATTGGCTTTTTTATTTAAACTTTTGATAATAGGTAGGTTTTTAACCAGGTCTTTCTTATCTCCTAAGAGACTGGCTAAACTTCTTTTTAACCATTGTAACACGTCCTATCCCTCCTTTATGTACGCCAGGAAGTCATCATGCTTCACTCGTTTTTCTAGGGGAGGAATTTCCATAAAGTCATCTCCGTAGATGGCAGAAAGGATTTGCTGATAGGCCGCAGGAATTTTGTAAACTCTATCTTCAAATGGACTGTCAATCGTTGTATCCAAGAAGGACTTGTCAAACTTGGTAGAAACTCTTTTGTTCTCCATGAGGTAGTCAATGAAGTCTCCATCTTTTTCTTGCATAGATAGGTTGTTCATCTTTTGATTCCATGTTTTGACACGAGTCAGACGAAATACAAGGACAAGTAGATATCGGACGATATTCTTGAGTTTTGCATTCTTATTATGGATGCCATAAAGAGTATAGACTGATAAACGACGGTAAGTATCGAGTTTTACCATGTCTTTGTTAACATCAGCATAATAGTCAAATGGGAAAACATCCACACAAATTCCTAAATCAATATCATTTTCGATATAGTTGTTATCATAGACTGTTCGCGCGTCATAAACTCGGTAAAATGGGTAAGGGTATCGAGCGTCATTTTCCCAAGAAACCACTTTGTAGACTGGGTCATTGTCTTGCAAAATTGCTTGATACAATTTATCGTATTCATCGCGTTTCAAGGAGATATCAATATCGTCATCCCAAGGAATGTAGCCCTTGTGTCTTACTGCTCCCAGCAAGGTTCCATAAGCCAGTGAATAGTTGATGTTCTCTTTTTGACAGAGATTGTGGATATAATCCATGACACCTAGTTCAACTTCTTTGATCTCTGCTTCGTCTAGCTTTCTGTAGCCATCTCTTTTTTTATAGAGAACAGAGAAATAGTAACCTGAAATCACAAACAAGATACAACCCTGTAGTGAAATTCCATAGAAGGTTGAACTCAAGAACAAGTTAGAAATGAGAACAACAACAGTCATCAACAGAATGGTGATCAATTCATGATTGTGGCGACCCTCTTGAAGGTCTTTCTTATATTTCTTGAGACTTGAAATGATGAAGGAAAGCATAAAGATAGCCAGCGGGATAAAACCTGTCAGACCATCATAGAATAACAACTCAAGGTAGCCGTTGTGAGTAAGATAATGTTGTTTGATGATATAGGCTGAAGCATCATATTCTTTACCTAACTCATACCAATTTCCACCTGAATATCCAAATAAGGGACGTTTAGGGATAAAGGAAGCTGTTGACTGCCAAATAGCAAAACGGTTATTAGAGATATTTTCTTCGCTGGTGTCTGTTCTCTCAAGGGAAAGATTGTTGTCCCCATTTTGTCCATTTTCTTGGTTCTTTTGGATTTGAGCTGAGTGAGCTTTCAAGTAAATATCGCTACTATATTTGATACCATTATAGCCGACAAATACCAATCCTACTGTCACTAGAACAGTAAGAAGTGACTTAGTTTTTTTAGTCCAGTTAGCCGTCATTAAAGCATATAAGAAAGCAACGACTACCAAACAGATATAGGTTGTCCTTGAACCTGACAGTACAATATAAGCAAAATTTAGCAGAATTGATGAGATAGCCAGAGTTTTAAGGACGGTATTGTAGAGTGACAAGCGCATCCACAAATAAATAATCACCATCAAAGAAATAATAGAGAGATAGTTTGGACTGGCTAGGATCCCAAATAGACGAGATTCTACAAATCCTTGGCGGATCAATAAGCCCTTGTAATCAAATACGCGGTAACCTTGCAACATGAAGAATTGCCAAATTGAGACAAGAACACCTAGGGTATTTGCGACAGTGATGACTGAAAAGAAGACATCAAAGAGGGCACGCGCTTTTTTCACTGTGAAAGACTGAAAGACAGGGTAGAGTGCAAAGAAATAGATGAAAAAGACAACTAAGTTCTTTATGTTTGTTGAAAATCCATACTTTACAACTAAGACCGCGGTCAGGATATTCATTATAAAAAAGAGAATCAAATACTCAATTTTTCTGACAGTCAGATAGGCTTTTTTGATAAAGAAATTATAAAGTCCCAACAAAACGCCCATGAGGGTCATGCCAAGAGTGACAAATTTATTGGCCGAAATCGGCTGAAGTGGGACAATCAAGCCTGCCATACAGTAAAAAGATATAACTGATAAAAACAGCAGATTGATTTTAAAATAGTTTTTTTCAATAAATGAAATCATTGTTTCTCCTAACGCTTAGTTTGTGCAAGCAAGATTTTCGTATACAATTTTCGACTCAGGCACAAAGCTAAAAAGCTCACTTTTCTTGCTCTTGTAAAACGACTATCTAAAAGAATGTTCTTTGTGTTTTTCTTTAGATAGGCAATCAAACGGTCTTCTAAGACTCTATCCTTGAAATCTGCATCAACCAAGAGCCTATCCAATACATAGAAGTAAGCCCAGTTTAAACGCATGGTTGCAACAGCTGCCAGTTCAGGATAATTCTCTCTGATAATATCGGCGTTTTGCTCATAAGCCTCAATAACGTTTAAGAATTTCAAGGAGAATTTTTGAGTCGTGATACTATTTTCACGGTGAACATAGTAGTATTTCTTCTCATTTGTTGCGACAACCTTGCGACAGTGATGAATCAAGGCAATCATGATGAAGGCATCTTCTGCTATTTTGCCAATTTCAAATCGTAGGTGTTCAAAGAGTTCTTTTTTATAAAGTTTGTTGACAGCTGTGACCGAGAGGATTTTAGCTTCCATAACCATTTTAATGGCTTCTTGGGGAGTTAATTCCCAAGTCTGAATCGCTGCAACTTGCTTTTCTGAAATTTGGTGGTAGACATCATAATGTCCACACATAGAAAGATCAGCATTGGTTTCAAGCATTTGACGGTAAAGGGTCTCATACATATCTTCGTCAATGTAGTCATCACTATCGATAAAACCAATCAAATCAGAACTTGCCTCTTCAATCCCTCTATTTCGAGCGTCAGACAAGCCACCGTTTTCCTTGTGAATGACACGAATCCGTTGATCTCTTTGAGCTAATTGGTCACACAGTTCTCCACTAGTATCCGTTGAGCCGTCATTGACAAGAAGAATTTCCAAGTTGGTATAGGTCTGTTTTAAAATGGATTCGACACACTTCTCCAGATAGGCTTCTACATTGTAGACTGGAACGATAACGCTTATTTTTTCTCCCATCATGCTCCGTATTCTCCCTTGTACTCTGTGTAACTCTTGTCCATGTCTGCTATAATGGCATCATGATGTGGTACTTGCTTGTCTGCTGGTGGTGGCGTCATATAATCCCCAAAAGCAGTGCTGAGATAGGCATCATAGCCGACTGGGATGGGCATCTCAGTACCTTCAAATGGCAAGAAGAGATTATCTTCAAAAGATGCGATTGGATACTTGTTTCTCATGTAGCCAGGTCCTGAGCATAATTCCGTGATTCCACCACTCTCTGATAAAGTGTACTTGGTCATTTCTTTTTCAGCTTTTTTCCAAATGCGATAACGTAAAGATTTTGGAGTCAGGCCGAGTAAGATGCGACTTCCCCATTTCATGATGGCACCATGCTTTTCTGGGATAGTTTGGGCGCAAAAGAGTGAATAAATCAAGGCCCAACGAACCTGTTTCTTACGCTCAGCTGGATTTTTAGGATAATAATCCAAAGGCAACACATCCAAGGCCAAACCGTGTGGCAAATCCAAATCCTTCTGATAAGGCTTGATACAAGTGGTTTCCTTGTCACGAATGGTAATAAAAAGGTTACGGTCTACAAAATCTTTGTTACTCTTTGACAAGAAATAACGCTCATCTGCATAACGAGGCCATAGTTCTGCCAATTTTTCATAGTCCTCGCGAGGCATGAAAAAGTCTAGGTCATCATCCCAAGGAATGAAGCCCTTGTTGCGAAGGGCACCAATAGCCCCTCCACCACAGAGATAGCACAACAAGTCATGTTCTTTACAAAATGCGACGAAATATTCAGCCATTTCCAGACTACGAGCCTGAATCGCTTTCAAATCACTCATGTCTCTCCTCTTCTTTTCAAAAACGAGTTATATCGTTTTATTATACCATAAAAAAGCCTTAAAAAACCATCAGAGAGTAAGAAAAATCAAAGCCTAAACCACTTTTTCACTAGTGATTCAAACTTTGACTTTTTTATAGTATTCTATCTCATTCCCATTTGGGCAAGTTTTGTCTTGTATTTATTTTGGTCGACAAGGAGAGCCTGCCCTCCATAAACATCGTAGTCATCTACCCAGTCACCAAGTTCGGGAACAGTTAATCTTTCGATACCATTCTGAGCGCCTTCTATGACAGATAAACCATTGGTCAACAAGAAGCTATACGGTAAATTGGTCGAAGTCATCGCAAAGACTTTTCCAAGTGCCTCAGATCCTGTAAAGAGTTTGGTTGGATCTTTGATCTGCTCAAGAACGGCTGACATCACTTGTTGCTGACGTTTTGTGCGTCCGTAGTCCCCTTCATCATCATCACGGAAGCGAGCATAGTTCAGCAAGGTAGAACCATTCATCTGCTGTTTTCCAACTTTGATGGTTTGGGTTGGAGACTCTGTTTCTGTTGCATGAAGATCATCTCCGACTGTGGCTTCTGTCAGAGGTTGACCATTCAGAGTTGAAAATTGAGCATCGATAGTCACTCCTTCAGGGAAAAGGGTGTCAATAGCTGTTGCAAATGCCTGAAAGTCAACTAGGGCATAGTACTTGATATCTAAGTCAAAGTTATCTTTTAGAACCTTGCGGACCATTTCCGCTCCTTTTTGACCTTCTTGTTCCCCAAGTTCGTAGGCAACATTTAGTTTGTTATCCGTTTGTTTCTGGCCATTTACAATCTTACTGTACCCGTCGATATAAACCAAGTTGTCACGCATAAAGCTGACTAGTTTGATCTTCTTATCCGAACCACTGACATTTAACACCATGATTGTGTCTGTACGGGTCTCCGCACTATTTTGACCAATACGGCCATCTGTCCCCATGATTAGGATATTCACACCATCTTTGGTATCCTGACCGTTAAAGACTTCTACTTGGGCTGCCTTGGCATCAGCTGGCTTATTGCTTGGATTGGCTGCCGACTGGAATCCTCGAAGAAACATGAAAATCATCCCTGCAGCCACACATGTAATCAACAGCAAGAACCAAGTCAGTATTCGTTTGAAGTGAATTCTTCTTTTTTTCTTTTTAACTTTAGGCAGAGGAGCTACCTTTTCACGTTTCTTAGCCCGACTTCTATTTCCATAAGTCGGAAGATCAATATCGCTACTCCAAGTCTCTTCTTTTTCTTCTTGGTAGGAAGGGTGAACTTCTTGCTTGGGTCCTGTCATCTTTTGCTGCAGGTAATCAAACTCCTTTCGCTCCCGATCATTGAGGTAGTGAAAATTCTTAAAGAGATAGTCATAACGTAACTGCTCATGATGACTTAACGGGCTTTCTTTGCTCATAGGTTCTCCTTTCCTAAATCCCTAATGGTGAAAATAGGGTAGGTTCCCAGTATCTTGTACTGGATCCCAATTGTTTCTAGTTCTTGTCTGGCAAAATGAACCAGCTCTTTGGCACTATAATCCACATCGATAATGAAAAAGTACTCACCTAGTGCCGTTTTGAGGGGACGACTTTCTATCTTGGTTAAGTCAATACCTCGCCAAGCGAAGGTTGACAGAGCCTTGTAAAGTGCACCAGGAAGGTTATCCGGTAAGGTTAAGGCCAAACTCATTTTTTCAGTTTGTGATTGCAAATGGATAGTGGGAATCTCAGACCCTAAAACCCAAAAACGAGTGAAATTGGCTTCCATTTCTTGGATGTCTTCTGCTATTAATTCCAAACCATACTCTCTAGCTGAGTTTCTAGGCGCAATAGCCGCAAAAGGCTGGTCTGGATGTTCAGCGATAAAGCGGGCTGCATAGGCTGTGCTTGCCGTCACTTCCAGCTGGGCTTCTGGATAGTGCTCATCGATAAACTTTTTCCCTTGGGCCAAAGCCTGAGGATGAGAAAAAATCTTTTCAATCTTAGTATGACCAGGAACTGCCATCAGCTGCTGATGAATGGGTTGTACTATTTCTGAAACAGCCTGAATGTCCGCCTGATGAAAAAGATAGTCCAAGCTTTCATGCACACTGCCTTCGATAGAGTTTTCAACTGGAACCACCGAATAGTCCACCAAGCCTTGTTCATAGGCCTTGATAACATCTGTGATATTGGCAAAGGCTTGTAATTCCTCATTAGGAAAAGCTGTCTGCACAACATGATGCGAAAAAGATCCCTTGGGACCTAGATAGGCAATTTTCATCTCAGTTCCTCTATAATTTCCTCTGGGCTTAGCTTAGTCACATCTAGAACACGACTGGCTACTTCCTCATACCAAGCCTGTCTTTCTTGAAAAATCTCTCGCAACTCTTCCTTACTGTTGTTGAGAAAAAGTGGCCGTTGATTGTCCTTATCAGCTGAAATACGTTGGTAAAGGGTTTCAAAATTTGCTTTCAGATAAATGTTATCAGGATTTTGTTTGAGCAAGTCACGATTTCTCTGAGAAACGACTACTCCTCCACCAGTTGACACAACTTGGTCTGTTTTTAGTAAGTCCGCTAAAACTTCAGACTCCACCTGACGAAATGCCGCTTCTCCTTTTTCAGCGAAAAATTCCGCAATAGACATACCCAAACGTTCCTCAATTAAGGTATCCATATCAAGGTAATCCGGGTCCAAGCCTCTTGCGATTGTGGATTTGCCAGCCCCCATAAATCCGAGTAATACCTTAGCCATGAATCAGATTCTCCAAATCATCAAAGAAGCTAGGATAACTGGTATTGATGGCTTCTGCACGGTCAAGTTCCACATCTCCATCAGCAACCAAGAGGGCTGCGATGGCCGTCATCATTCCGATACGGTGGTCACCAAAGGTATTGACTCTAGCACCATGAAGGGATGATTTCCCTTTGATAATCATTCCATCTGCTGTAGGTGTTATTTCCGCGCCCATGCTATTCAAGGCGTCAGCCACAACTTGAATGCGGTCTGTTTCTTTGACTTTAAGTTCCTCTGCATCCTTGATAACCGTCACTCCTTCTGCTTGGGTAGCAAGCAGGGCGATAATTGGTAATTCATCAATCAAACGTGGAATCAAGGCTCCACTAATTTCTGTCCCTTTCAGATTTGAAGTTTCAACCGTCAGAGTTGCGGATTTAGCGACTGGATCGATTTCAGTTATTTCTAGTTTTCCACCCATGGCGCGAATGACATCAAGAATCCCTGTGCGTGTTTCATTGATACCAACGTTCTTAAGTTCCACACGAGAATCTGGAACAATTAAACCAGCGACTAGCCAAAAGGCTGCACTGGAAATATCTCCTGGGACAACTACCTTTTGTCCGGTCAGTTTTTGCGGCCCTTGGACTGTGATTTTCTTTCCGTCCACACTTAATTGTCCACCAAATTGTTGTAGCATATCTTCGGTGTGGTTTCGAGTACACTCTTTTTCAATAATGACTGACTCCCCCTGAGCCTGCAAAGCCGCAAACATCAAGGCAGACTTGACTTGGGCAGAGGCGATTGGCAACTCATAGTGAATTGGTGTTAGGTTTTTAGTACCTTTCAAGTGCAGAGGGGGCAGGTCTCGCTCAGTTTGCCCTGAAATGCTGACACCCATTTTTTTCAGAGGAATCGTAACACGGTCCATAGGGCGTTTAGAAAGACTATCATCTCCAAACATCTCTGCTTCGAAGTCTGCACCAGCAAGGACACCTGAAATCAGGCGAATCGAGGTGCCAGAATTCCCCATATCCAAGGCGTTCTGCGGAGCTTTTAAGCCATCCATGCCTACACCTTGAATGGTAATAACCCCATCTTTGTCCTCAATTTCAACACCAAGATCACGAAAAACCTGCATGGTTGAGAGCACATCCTCGCCACGCAGAATATCATAAACCTTAGTCTCGCCCTCAGCCAAACTTCCAAAAATAATCGAACGGTGGCTGATAGACTTGTCACCTGGAACTCGGATACTGCCATGTAAGTGGCGAATGTTTGTTTTTAGTTTCATAGTTGACCTCATACTTGCAATACTTTTCTTATTTTATCACAAAAAAGCCAGAAATTCCTGAAATTTCTGGCTTTTATACAGATAAAATACTATTTCAACAATTCTGAAACAGGTTCAAAGACAATTTTTTCAATGTCCGAAAGGTAAATGGACAATTGTTGCTGTTTGGCAAAGAAATCTGACAAAAGAGCGTTCTCTTGGATTTGTTTGCTGAAAGACTGCATCTTTTCTTGGAAAGAGGCGTCTGGCATTTGTCCCGTTTGCGCCATGACTTGGATTTCTTGCTGGAAGGCAAGGTAATCAGCAAAAATCTTGCTAGCTTGTTCATCTGCTTGGATGGCATCTTTGGCTGCCTTGACAGCCTTGTATTCTGGTAATTCGCGTAGACCTCGACTGAGTTCATTTGCACTATCATAAATATTTGACATGATTTTCTCCTTATTTGATGACGACTGTGTAGTCCGTATTTTCTGAAATTAAGCGCTCAGCTCGTTCCAGATCCTGAGCATTTTTAAAGGAAATTTGGAGAATCCCGTGAACATCCTCACGGTTTTCCTCATTGATGTGGATATTAACCAAAGAAGTCCCACGTAGCAATTCCAAAATCCGCAAGATAACATCTTCTTCATCGGGAACATCGACATAGAGGTCATAAGAACTGTCCACGCCTCCACGTTTATGGATTTCCATGGCCTGACGTTGCTCACGCGCTTGGTTGAAAAAGTTCCAAATCTGCTCTTCTTCCCCCTTGCTAATAGCCTGACCAATCTCATCTAAGCGGTTCTTGAAATCCTCAATCCTCTCTAGGATGGTCTCGCGATTGGACAAGAGAATGGAAGTCCACATACCTGGTTCACTCTCTGCAATCCGGGTCATATCTCGAAAACCACCCGCCGCAAAGCGCCTTGTCATCTCATGTTCTTGAGCATAAACAGCTGTTTGCTCCATGAGACCTGATGCCAAGATATGGGGAAAATGGCTAATCTGTGAAGTTACACGATCGTGCTCCTTGGCATCAATCTCGATAAAACGAGCATGGAGACCAGAAAATAGGTCCTTCATTTCCTCAAGCGTGTCTGAACTAGTCAAACTAGATGGAGTAAAGATATAGTAGGCATTTTCAAAGAGATTAACATCGGCAGAGGCAGCTCCTGTCTTGTGGCTACCAGCCATGGGATGGGCACCGACAAAACGAATTGACTTGCCAGCCAAGTATTCCTCAGCAACTTCCACAATGGCAGCCTTGGTCGAGCCAGCATCTGAAATAATGACGCCTTCTTTCAAGTTCAAACCTGCCAACTCCTGAATAAAAGCAATGGTCTGCTTGATCGGCAAGGTCAGAATGATGACATCTGCCAGAGGAGCAAAACTGGCAAAATCATCCGTTGCTCGGTCAATTATCCCCCGCTCCAAGGCAATATCTCTCGAAGCCTGACTGCGATTGTAACCTAGAATTTCGTAATCGGGATGATCGCGCTTGATACCAAGCGCCATCGAGGCACCAATCAAACCGAGACCTGCGATATAGATGGTTTTTGCCATAGAGACTCCTTAATAGTTCTTTGTATACTCACGGTGTTTGGCTACCGCTTCTTTTAATTCCTCTAGGTTGTCCGATGAGAATTTTTCAAGAATTTCCTGCGCTAGAACTGTTGCCACAACAGCCTCCATGACCACACCTGCTGCTGGAAGAGCGGTGGGATCACTTCTCTCCACAGTTGCCTTGTAAGGTTCGTGGGTTTCGATATCCACACTCATCAATGGTTTATAAAGAGTGGGAATGGGTTTCATAACACCTCGAACAACAATGGGTTGCCCATTGGTCATACCACCTTCAAACCCACCTAGATTATTGGTACGACGAGTATATCCGTCTTCTTTAGACCAGAGAATTTCATCCATGACTTGGCTGCCTTTTCGGTAACCAGCTTCAAAGCCGAGACCAAATTCCACTCCTTTAAAGGCATTGATAGAGACAACTGCTTGGGCCAATCGCGCATCTAATTTTCTATCCCATTGAACATAGGAACCAAGGCCAACTGGTACACCTCCAACGACTGTCTCCACAACCCCACCGATGGTATCACCGTCACGTTTGATTTGGTCAATATAGTCCTTGATTTCTTGTTCTCGTTCTTGGTTGACAATAGAAACTTCAGACTGGGCAGCTCTTTGCTTAATCTCAGCAACTGTTAGATTTTCAGGAACATCGATTTCCTTACCACCAAAGACCACAACGTGATTGGCAATCTCCATATCTAGCTCAGCTAAAAGACGTTTGGCTACTGCTCCAACTGCCACCCGCATGGTGGTTTCACGGGCGGATGAGCGCTCCAAGGAATTACGCAAATCATCAAAATGGTACTTGATGCCCCCTACCAAGTCGGCATGCCCTGGCCGAGGATGAGTGATTTTCCGTTTGCTTTTAAGGCGGTCTTCAATGTCCTCAGCAGACATGATATCCAGCCATTTTTGGTGGTCTTTATTGACGACATCCATGGTAATAGGAGCCCCAGTCGTCTTCCCATGGCGGACACCCGAAGTAAAGACAACCTGGTCACTCTCAATCTTCATACGACCACCACGTCCGTATCCGCCCTGACGACGTTTAAGGTCCTCATTAATATCCTCTGCTGTCAAAGGAAGTCCAGCTGGAATTCCCTCGATGATAGCTGTCAGACGGGGACCGTGTGATTCTCCTGCAGTTAAATATCTCATACGTTCTCCTTATTTTACCAAGTAGTCTTTCATCTCTTCCAGAGAAACTGGGTGAATGGTCGCTGAACCAAGCTCTGGTACCAAGACCAATTTCAAGGTGTTCCCACGCGCTTTCTTATCATGAGTCAAAGCTTGATAAAGTTTATCAACATCCCAGTTTTCATAGTCAACAGGCAAACCAAATTTCTGACACATAGCTGTGATGGACTGGGTTATTCCAATCGGCATAAGGCCTTTTTCCTCAGCAACCTTGGAAATCTGAACCATGCCCATGGCCACAGCCTCACCATGCATAACCTTGCCATAACCGGCCGTTGCTTCAATGGCATGGCCAATAGTGTGGCCAAAATTGAGGTAAAGGCGGATACCATTGTCCAATTCATCCTCAACTACCATCTTGCGCTTCACCTGACAAGAATGTTCAATCAAAGTCTCTGCATGTTCCAGAATACTCTCAACAGAACCATCCAGCTCCGTTAAGAGAGCCCATAGTTCTGGATCCTCAATCAAGCCGTACTTGATAACCTCACCCATTCCTTCAATCAACTCTCTTTTCCCGAGTGTTTCAAGGACAAGCGGATCAATCAGAACTCCATCTGGTTGGGCAAAGGTCCCCACCATATTTTTAGCAAATGGAGTATTGACACCTGTCTTTCCACCGATAGAAGAATCAACTTGGGCTGTCAAGCTAGTCGGAATCTGAACAAAGTGAATGCCCCGCATATAGGTAGAGGCTACGAAACCAGCCAAGTCCCCAACGACACCACCACCAAGAGCCACAATCCCATCGCTACGAGTCAAACCCTGCTTGACTAAAAATTCATAGACCTTCTGAACAGTTGTTAAATTTTTTCGTTCTTCGCCTTCTAAGAAATCAAAAACAGCTACCTGAAAACCAGCATCTTCTAGGCTGAGTTTAACCTTCTCTGCATAGAGAGAAGCTACATGGTTATCTGTTACGATAACCACTTTTTGAGGTTGCCAGAGTTCTCGCAACCATTGACCTGCTTGCGATAGACAACCTTTTTCAATCTGAATATCATAAGGATGATGCGGAATATCAATTCTGATTTTCATAGTAGGTTCTCCTTTTCATTATTGGTATTTTTCTGTCAAGGACTGCCAAATCTCTTCTGTTGGCATTTCTTTACCTGTCCACAGTTGAAAAGCTTCAGCAGCTTGATAGAGCAACATTCCCAGACCATTGACGGCTGAATTGCCCTGGCTTCTAGCCCATTTCAAAAATGACGTCTCAAAGGGTTGGTAAATGATATCTGCCACCAAGAGAGTTTTTGGTAAGACTATACTTTCAGGAACTGGGGATGATTTGCCATCCATGCCCACACTGGTGGCATTGACTAGTAAGTGCGAATCGGCAATCCTTGATTGCAATTCAGAGAGATCTTCTAAAGCATACAAGTCCACTTTAAAGCCCGTTTGCTCCTGCAACTTGTCTAGATAAGGTCTTGTTTTTTCCATAGAAGCTGAACGCACAAAGACTGAAATCTGACTGACACCATCCAAAATAGCCTGTGCTAAAATGGACTTGGCCGCACCACCTGCTCCTAGTATGGACATTTTTTTACCTGAAATTGTAAAAGAAGGCAAGCTCTTAAAGAATCCCTTGCCATCTGTATTATATCCAATTAAATTGCCATTATCATTGACAACGGTGTTGACTGCCCCAATCAAACGAGCCTCATCACTCAACTCATCCAGATAAGGAATCACTTGCTCCTTGTAAGGCATAGAGAGATTAATCCCAAACATCTGGTATCGGCGAATATTAGCGACTGTTTCCGCCAAGTCACTCGCTTCAATCTCCCAAGCCACATAGACACCATTGGTAGCAGTCGCCTCAAAGGCTCTATTGTGGATAAAAGGTGAGATGGAGTGTTTAATGGGATTGGCAACAACTGCAGCTAAACGTGTGTAGCCATCAAGCTTCATCCAAAATCTCCCTGATTTTTTTCATGTTTGATAGAGAAATCTGACCTGGAGCACTCGCTTCATCTAGACTAGCAAATGACCAACTTGAACCCGTCACATCTGAAGTGATACGAGATACCTTGCCCATTTTCCCCATGGAAATGGTCACGTACTCTTGTTCAGGATTGAGTGTTTTAAATCCTCGTGTGTAGTTCATCAAGTCTAAAACATCCTGCTCCGTATGGGCCATGACAGATACCTTGACCACTTTGGGAGAAAGACTGGTCAACTCAGACAGAATCTCCATCATATTTTCAGGTGTCTCTTGGAAATTATGATAACTCAAAACGAGATTTGGAAAATCCAACATTTCCTCAAAAACGTCTTTGTAGCTGAAATACTCAAAATCTACATAATCCGGCTGATAGAGCTGAGTGACTTCCTTGATGATTTGAACATACTCCTCAGAAGACAGTTCGATTTCTCCTCCCTCAGAGCGAGTCCGAAGGGTAAAGACCAGTTCGCGGCCTGCGAATTTCTCAAAGATTGCAGGCGCTACCTGTAAAATAGCTTCCTTAGCGAGGAAGTCTGCACGCCACTCGATGATATCGGCATCTTCATACCGTGTGGCATCCAGTTCTTGCGCTTCTTCTAAACTTCTTGGCATTACTGAAACGATTAATTTCATCTACTAACCTTCATACTAATCACCTTGAGGTAATTACTGCTTTCATCTTTTTTATTATAGGCAAAGTCTGCTGGAAGACCATATTGGTTTAAGATCTGATATTTTCTTCCTGCAAAACCTTTATCAATTTGTTCTGTAAATTTCTGGCGGGAAACATTGGCAGCATTGGTACTAGCAATGATAATGCCTCCCGGATTTAAAATCTCTAGACTTTGGGAAATCAGCTTGTGATAGTCCTTAGCTACAGAAAAAGTTTGTTTTTTATTGCGAGCAAAGCTCGGCGGATCAAGAACAATCACATCATAGGTCAAGCCTTTTCGCTTGGCATACCTGAAATACTCAAAGACATCCATGACGATAAAACGATGGTTGTCTGTGTTGAGTCCATTTGCCTGAAAATGAGCTTCTGACAACTCTCTCGACCGTTTTGCCAAGTCAACAGAAGTCGTCTCACTCGCGCCTCCCATAGCTGCAGCAACTGAAAAGGCAGCCGTATAGGAAAACATATTGAGCAAGGATTTACCCATGGCTAAACCGTCTACCAGACTCCCACGAACCTCATGCTGATCCAGAAAAATACCTGTCATCAAGCCATCATTCATAAAGACCTGATAGAGTACGCCATTCTCAAGAACAGTAAAGTAGTCTGGCGCTTTCTCACCATAGACATAAGCAGACTCGTAATCTAGACCTTTAAAACGAATCTTTTCATATGCTCCCAAGACCTCAGGAAAAACTTCCTTAAAAGCCTTTACGATCAGCTCACGAATCTGGTAAACAAAGGAGTTGTACCAAGAAAAAACAGCATAATCTCCATAGAGATCAATCGTCAGCCCACCAAAACCATCCCCCTCTTGGTTAAAAAGGCGAAAGGCAGTGGTCAAGTCATCTTGATAATAAGGCTTTCTAGCTTCCTTGGCCTTACGAAACAGAGTTTCAAAGAAGGATTGGTTGAAACCAACCTTTTCCTTGCTGACCAACCAGCCAATGCCCTTGTTCTGCTGAGAAAGATAGGCACTCCCTAAAAACTTCCCGTCTTGACTAAGAACTTCTACTGCCTGATCCGTCAGTTCAATATCTGTTAAATCACTTGCTTCCAAAAGAACTAGACCCTTAGCTAGCTTTTTTTCAACACGTCTGCTGACCCTAATTCTATTCATAGCTACTATTATAGCAAATTTTATGACAATTCTCAAAATAGAAAGCGTTTGTCCATTTTTACTTTAGTTTACTAAGTGTCATTTTTGTTAAAAAAAGTTTAGTCAATTCATTTTTTCTAATCCTTCTTTCATGTCCAATGAAAAATTAATGGGAAATTTCAAAAAATAGACATTTCTAGAAATGAGTATATAATTTTTGCGCAAACGTTTGGCTAGTTCTAAACTTTATGGTAGAATAAAACACAACATTGATAAGCAAGAGGAAAAACAATGCAAAATCAGACACTTATGCAATACTTTGAGTGGTATCTGCCCCACGACGGCCAACACTGGACGCGACTGACAAATGATGCAGAGCACCTAGCAAACCTTGGCATCAGCCATGTCTGGATGCCACCTGCCTTCAAGGCAACCAACGAAAAAGATGTAGGCTATGGTGTTTACGATCTTTTTGACCTAGGTGAATTTCACCAAAAAGGGACTGTCCGTACCAAGTATGGGTTTAAAGAAGACTATCTTCAAGCCATTCAAGCCCTAAAGGCACAGGGAATTCAACCTATGGCCGATGTGGTGCTCAATCACAAGGCTGCTGCCGATCACATGGAAGCCTTTCAAGTTATCGAAGTCGATCCCGAGGACCGTACAGTTCAACTAAGTGAGCCCTTTACTATCAACGGATGGACCCACTTCACTTTTGATGGACGTCAAGACACCTACAATGACTTCCACTGGCACTGGTACCACTTCACAGGTACGGACTACGATGCCAAGCGCCGTAAGTCTGGCATTTACCTGATCCAGGGGGACAATAAAGGTTGGGCAAACGAGGAATTGGTCGATAACGAAAACGGTAACTACGACTACCTCATGTATGCTGACCTAGACTTTAAGCATCCTGAAGTCATCCAAAACCTCTATGACTGGGCTGACTGGTTCATGGAAACGACTGGTGTAGCTGGTTTCCGTTTGGATGCCGTTAAGCACATCGACTCCTTCTTTATGGGCAATTTCATCCGTGATATGAAGGAAAAATACGGCGAAGATTTCTATGTTTTTGGTGAATTTTGGAATCCAGACAAGGAAGCCAATCTAGACTATCTTGAGAAAACAGAAGAACGTTTTGACCTTGTCGATGTTCGTCTCCACCAGAATCTCTTTGAAGCCAGTCAAGCTGGCGCAAACTATGACCTTCGTGGCATTTTCACAGATAGCTTAGTTGAACTCAAACCTGACAAGGCGGTAACCTTTGTCGATAACCACGATACTCAACGTGGTCAAGCGCTTGAGTCCACTGTTGAAGAATGGTTCAAGCCAGCAGCCTATGCCCTTATTCTATTACGCCAAGATGGGCTTCCATGTGTCTTTTACGGAGATTATTACGGTATTTCAGGGCAATTTGCTCAACAAGATTTCAGAGAAGTTCTTGACCGTCTCCTAGCCATCCGAAAAGACTTGGCCTATGGAGAGCAAACAGACTACTTTGACGATGCTAACTGTATTGGATGGGTCCGTGCAGGTGCTGAAAACCAAACACCGCTCGCGGTCCTTATCTCAAACGACCAAGAAAACAGCAAGTCTATGTTTGTCGGTACAGAATGGGCTGATCAAACCTTTGTTGACCTCCTTGAAAATCACCCAGCACAAGTTACAATCAATGCTGAAGGTTATGGAGAATTTCCAGTAGTAGCGGGTTCAGTCAGTGTCTGGGCAGTTAAATAAACCTATCAGTTACAAGCCAAATCCAACCAGATTTGGCTTTTTTATATTCACAAAAAGACCTACCCAAATGGATAGATCTTTGTTGTCTTACAATTTACCTGCTACGGCATCCAGCAATTCCTGAATCTTAGCTTGGTTGCTTCCTCCTGCCATGGCCATGTCTGGTTTACCACCACCACGTCCATCAACGATTGGAGCCAATTCTTTGACAAGGTTTCCTGCATGCACATCTTTTGTCTTGCTTGCTACAAGGACATTGACTTTGTCACCAATAGCGGCAACTAGGACAAGCACGTCAGAGTAGTCTTTTTGTTTCCAGTTATCCGCAAAGGTACGAAGGGCACCTGCGTCTGATACAGAAACTTGGCTTGCAATGTAACGGTGTCCGTTTGCTTCTTGAACATTCTTGAAGACATCACCTGCGGCTGCGGCTGCGGCTTTTTCCTTCAATTCTGCATTTTCTTTTTGTAATTGACGGAGTTGCTCTTGAAGACCTTCAACCTTGTGAGGCACTTCCTTGAGTTGAGGTGCTTTCAAGGTTGCTGCAACAGCTTTAAGAGCGTCTTCTTGTTCACGGTAGGCTTCAAAGGCTTCCTTACCAGTCACTGCCAAGATACGACGAGTTCCTGATCCGATTCCTTCTTCTTTGACAATCTTGAAGAGACCAATCTCAGAAGTGTTGCCAACGTGGGTACCACCACAAAGCTCGATAGAATAGTCACCGATGGTCACAACACGGACTTCTTTACCGTATTTCTCACCAAAGAGGGCCATAGCTCCCATTTCCTTGGCAGTGTCAATATCTGTCTCAACAGTCTTAACTGCAATTGCTTCCCAAATTTTCTCATTGACTTGTTGCTCAATGGCGCGCAACTCTTCAGGAGTTACGGCTTGGAAGTGGGTAAAGTCAAAGCGAAGGAATTCTACTTCGTTCAGAGATCCTGCTTGTGTCGCATGGTGACCAAGGATATTGTGAAGCGCTGCATGGAGCAAGTGAGTTGCTGTGTGGTTTTTCATAACACGGTGACGACGATTGGTATCAATTGCCAAGGTGTATTCTTGGTTCAAAGCAAGCGGTGCAAGAACTTCAACAGTATGAAGAGCTTGTCCGTTTGGTGCTTTTTGAACATCGGTCACAGTAGCAACAAGATTTCCAGCAGCATCCAAGATTTGACCGTGGTCAGCTACCTGTCCACCCATTTCCGCGTAGAATGGTGTTTCCGCAAAGATCAGAGAGGCTGTTCCTTCAGATACAGCTTCAACTTCAGCATTATCCGCTACGATAGCCACCAACTTAGAAGGCAATTGACTAGCATTGTAGTTGAAGACACTTTCCACTGTAATGTTTTGGAGGGTTTCATTTTGCATACCCATTGAGCCACCCTTGACAGCTGAAGCACGCGCACGTTCTTGCTGTTCTTTCATGGCTGCTTCGAAGCCTTCACGGTCTACCGTCATACCGGCTTCTTCAGCGATTTCTTCTGTCAATTCAACTGGGAATCCGTATGTGTCGTAGAGTTTAAAGACATCTGAACCAGCGATAACGCTTTGTCCTTTCGCTTGCAAGTCAGCTACGATGGTTTCCGCAAAGTGTTGACCTGAGTGAAGAGTACGAGCAAATGACTCTTCCTCGCTCTTCACGATTTTCTCGATAAAGTCACGTTTTTCAAGGACTTCTGGGTAGTAGCTTTCCATGATTTTTCCAACAGTTGGAACGAGTTTGTAAAGGAAAGGCTCATTGATGCCTAATTTTTGACCGTGCATAGAAGCACGACGGAGCAAACGACGAAGGACATAACCACGACCCTCATTTCCAGGAAGAGCACCATCACCAATGGCAAATGAAAGTGAACGGATGTGGTCTGCAATAACCTTGAAGCTCATGTTGTCACCATCTTGGTCGTAGACCTTACCAGACAATTTCTCAACTTCACGAATAATCGGCATGAAGAGGTCTGTTTCAAAGTTTGTCTTAGCCCCTTGGATAACGGCTACCAAACGCTCCAAACCAGCGCCCGTATCAATGTTCTTGTGTGGCAATTCCTTGTACTCGCTACGAGGAACAGCAGGATCTGCGTTAAATTGTGACAAAACGATATTCCAGATTTCGATGTAACGGTCGTTTTCGATATCTTCTGCAAGAAGGCGAATACCGATATTTTCTGGGTCAAATGCTTCTCCACGGTCAAAGAAGATCTCTGTATCCGGTCCAGAAGGTCCCGCACCGATTTCCCAGAAGTTGTCCTCAATTGGAATCAAGTGACTTGGGTCCACTCCTACTTCAATCCAGCGGTTGTATGAATCCTTATCTTCAGGATAGTAGGTCATATAGAGTTTTTCAGCTGGGAAATCAAACCATTCTGGACTTGTCAAAAGCTCGTAAGCCCAAGTGATGGCTTCATCACGGAAGTAATCTCCGATAGAGAAGTTCCCCAACATTTCAAACATAGTATGGTGACGCGCAGTTTTCCCTACGTTTTCGATGTCATTAGTACGGATGGCTTTCTGCGCATTGGTAATACGTGGATTTTCAGGAATGATGGTTCCGTCAAAGTATTTCTTAAGAGTTGCTACCCCAGAGTTGATCCACAAAAGAGTTGGATCATTTACTGGAACCAAACTGACTGATGGTTCTACAGAGTGACCTTTGCTTGCCCAGAAATCAAGCCACATTTGGCGAACTTGAGCACTAGATAGTTGTTTCATAATATCTCCTTATTACTTGTTTAATTTGATTGGCTTTCCAGCATTTCCACATAGTCAATCGCGACACAGAGGGAAATGACTAGGTCTGCATAAGAGTCTTCATAGACGGTTACGTTGTAAGTTGAGGTCAAATGGAAAATCTCTTTCCGAATCTCGGCGACAAGCTGATCACGATCATCTAGCAATTGGAAATTCAAATCCCAGATATTTCCCTCGATACGAAGCCCTAGATTATCAAACTCATACTTATCTCGAAAGAAAGTCAACTTCTTACGAATGACAAAATTGGAACCGTTTCGTAACTGGATAGTAAAGCGAGGAAGCAAAGTGAAAAATTCTTTACTAATCTCACTGACTTGCTCACCGTAAGCATCATAGATGGTAAAGGTTTTAGGAATTTGGAAAAATGATCCCTCCACCTGATAGTTCACTACTCCTCTATCATCCTTGATATCAAAGCGTTCGCCTCCAAGACGAAACTTTTGTTTCACGAGAAATGTCTTCATAAACACCTCCAAAAATCAAAAGACAAGCTCACATCACGAAGGGCGAAAAACCGCGGTACCACCTTCATTCAATGAACTTGTCATTCTCATAATCTTATGCAATTGTCTGATCGAGTAGCATGATTTCCTAGCTTAGATGGCTCGCAGCACCGCCATTTCTCTGAACTAAGACAACTGAAAATCAATTCTCAACTCTAGTATTATACCGTTTTTTTGAGTCTGCGTCAACTGGGAATCATCTCCATTGAATCAGACCAATTCCCTACATCCCTGATTACTTTTTGAGGATATATTTTTTCTTACTGCCATTTTTCTTTTTATCCCAACTTTTATTCCAAGTTTTTGAATTGCTAAAGATAGCTATGAAAACATTTGCAAATATAAAGTAACCTATCACCAAATATATGGAATCCGTTGTTAGATATTGCCGATCCAAGCCATCCTTTAAATGAAATAGTATAATTGTTTCGTTAACAATTAAAAAGGTTGGCCAGTAACTTTTTTTGAAAAAAGTAGACATTTTCATGATTTGTTACCGCTTTCTATTCGTATAAACTTAGTATACTACTAGACAAGCAAATAAGCAACTAGATTAGAAAAAGATAAGGCTGTAAAAGTTAACTTCTATTAAGAAAACGAACCAGCTTAACTGATTCGTTTCGTGACTGCTAACTCCTACTTCCGATACATTTTAAACTGTAGGAAGAGGTCGCTGTATTTGCCTGTCCATTTATGGTCAAATTTCTCATAAACTTCCAAGTGTTTCATGGTATCAGCGTCTGGATAGAAGGATTTGTCTTCCTTGGTCTCCTCTGGGAGCATTTCCTTAGCTGGTAGGTTTGGTGTTGAGTAGCCTACATACTCCGCATTTTTCAGAGCATTTTCGGGCTTCAACATAAAGTTGATAAAGGCATATGCTGCATCTTGGTTTTTCACAGTTTTTGGAATGACCATGTTATCAAACCAGAGATTGCTGGCCTCAGTCGGAACGACATACTTGAGGTTAGGATTTTTCTCCAACATCTGGCTGGCTTCCCCAGAGAAAGTCACACCGATAGCAGCGTTGTTCTGAATCATGTAACCCTTCATCTCGTCTGCCACAATGGCCTTGATATTTGGAGTCAATTTGTAGAGCTTATCCACAGTCTCTTCCAACTGCTGAGGATCCTTGGAGTTGAGACTGTAACCAAGTGAGTTAAGCCCGAGTCCCAGCACCTCACGCGCCCCATCAAAGAGCATGATGGAATCCTTGTATTCTGGTTTCCAGAGGTCATCCCAATGCTCAGGCGCCTCATCTATCATGGTTTCATTGTAAACAATTCCCAAGGTCCCCCAGAAGTATGGGATGGAGAATTTGTTGCCCGGATCAAAAGACTGGTTGAGGAACTCAGGTCCGATATTTTCGATGCCTTCAATTTTTGAATAATCAAGAGGAACTAAGAGGTCTTCGTCCTTCATCTTGTTGATCATGTATTCACTTGGGATGGCAATGTCGTAGGTCGTTCCACCCTGCTTGATCTTGGTATACATGGCCTCGTTGGAGTCAAAGGTCTCGTACTGAACTTGGATTCCTGTTTCTTCTGTGAATTTCTCCAAGAGTTCTGGATCGATATAGTCCCCCCAGTTGTAGATAACCAATTTCTGACTGTCTCGGCTATTGATTTTACTATCTAGATGCGTCGCAATTCCCCACAAGACAAGGATAATTGCTGTAATTCCAGCTAAAAATGAATAGAGTTTTTTCATGCTTGCTCCTCCTTCTCACGTGAGATAAAGTAATAACCTACAACTAGGATAATACTAAAGAGAAAGACAAGTGCAGACAGGGCATTGATTTCCAGTGAAATCCCCTTCCGAGCACGGGAGTAGATCTCAACTGACAGGGTCGAAAAGCCATTTCCTGTTACAAAGAAGGTCACGGCAAAGTCATCCAGCGAGTAAGTAAAGGCCATGAAATAACCTGCAATGATAGACGGTGTCAGGTAAGGAAGCATGATTTCCTTAAACATTTGAAACTGGCTGGCACCAAGGTCATAGGCCGCGTGAATCATATCATCATTCATTTCCTTGAGACGAGGCAAGACCATCAAGACCACGATAGGGATGGAAAAGGCCACGTGACTAGATAGAACCGTCAAAAATCCAAGTGAAAACTTAAGCTGGGTAAAAAGAATCAAGAAGCTGGCACCAATCATAACGTCAGGCGCAACCATGAGGATATTATTGAGTGATAGAAAGGCTTCTTGGTATTTCTTACGAGACTGGTAGATGTAAATGGCTCCGAAAGTCCCGATAATGGTCGCAATCAAGGCTGATAGAAAGGCCAAGAAAAAGGTTTGGGTGAGGATCAACATGAGGCGGCCATCACCAAACATGGTTTTAAAATGGCTCAAGCTAAAATCAGTAAAACTATTCATATCATCCCCTGCATTAAAGGCATAGCCAATCAAGTAAAAAATTGGCAAATAAAGGATGATAAAGACAAAGGCTAGGTAGAGATTGGCAAATTTTTTCATCGTTCTCTCCTTTCCTTGGTCACCCACATGGTGATGAACATGGTTAGGATGAGGATCACACCAATGGTTGAACCCATACCGTAGTTGTCATTGGTTAGAAAGTTCTGCTCAATAGCCGTTCCCAGCGTGATAACGCGGTTCCCACCAATCAAACGTGTCAGCATGAAGAGACTCAAACTTGGGATAAAGACAGACTGAACACCACTTCTCACTCCATTCATCGATAGAGGGAAGATGACATGGCGGAAAGTTTCCCACTTGGTCGCACCGAGGTCATAGCTGGCATTGATGAGATTGTTATCCATATCATCCAAGACATTGAAAATCGGCAAAATCATAAAGGGAAGCTCGATGTAGCTTGCGACAAAGATGAAGGAGAAATCAGTAAAGAGCAACTGCTGCGAACCGATTCCGATGAATTCCAAAAATTGATTAATAGAGCCATTTTGACCAAAAATCCCGATAAAGGCATAGGCCTTGAGGAGCAAATTGATCCAGGTTGGCAGAATGATCAGCATGAGCCAGAGTTGACGGTGCTTGAGACGGGTCAAAAAGAGAGCTGTTGGATAGCTGATGAAAAGCGTTACTATGGTCACAATCCCCGCATAGAGCACAGAGTTGAAGCTCATTTTAAGGTAGGTCAAGTTTTGTGACGCAAAGTAAGACTTATAGTTTTCTAAACTAAACTGCCCTTCAATGTTGAAAAAAGATTGTCCAAAAATCAAGACCAAAGGTGCGAGGACAAAAAGGGCAATCCAAAGCATGTAAGGCACTACAAAGAGTTTAGAGGTTGTTTTCTTCATCTCTTTCCTCCTCGATCGCGTTAATCAGACCTGCTTCTTGCTCTTCGATTTCAACGTACTCCTCGATACGAGCATCGAACTCTTCTTCGGTTTCGTTGAGACGCATGATGTGGATGTCTTCTGGTTCAAAGTCCAGACCGATTTCCTCGCCCACAATAGCCTTACGAGTCGAGTGGATCATCCATTCATTTCCGAGCTCATCGTAGGCGATAATCTCGTAGTGAACCCCACGGAAAAGCTGAGTATCCACCTTAACTTGGAGCTTGCCTTCTTCAGGAAGAGTGATGCGCAAGTCCTCTGGACGAATGACAACTTCCACAGGTTCATTTGGTTTCATCCCGCCATCGACCGCTTCAAAGCGTTTGCCGTTAAACTCAACCAAGTAATCCTCAATCATGGTTCCAGGCAAGATATTTGACTCACCGATAAAGGTGGCAACAAAGTGGTTGATCGGCTCATCATAGATATCCACAGGTGTTCCAGATTGGACAATCTCGCCATCATTCATAACGAAAATCCAGTCACTCATAGCCAGGGCTTCCTCCTGATCGTGAGTGACAAAGACAAAGGTAATTCCCAATCGTTGTTGCAGTTCACGCAGTTCGTACTGCATGTCTGTTCGCAATTTCAAGTCCAGCGCTGACAAAGGCTCGTCTAGCAAAACCACACGAGGTTGGTTGATGATGGCACGGGCAATGGCTACACGCTGACGTTGTCCTCCAGATAGTTTACGGATGGAACGTTTTTCATAACCTTCCAACTGAACCATCTTGAGAACTTCTGCTACGCGTTGCTCGATTTCTTTCTTGTCGATTTTACGCAAGCGGAGTGGAAAGGCAACATTTTCAAACACATTCATATGTGGAAACAAGGCATAGGATTGGAAGACCGTGTGGACGTCTCGCTTGTTGGTTGGGATGTCGTTGATCCGTACCCCATCCAGCAAAATATCTCCTGTTGTCGCATCCAGTAAACCTGCAATGATGTTTAAGATGGTTGATTTCCCTGAACCTGATGCACCTAGTAGGGTATAGAATTTCCCCTCTTCCAACTCAAAGTTAATGTCTTTGAGAACCTTGGTGTTGCTGTCTTCAAAAACTTTAGAGACGTTTTTGAATTCAATGATTGGTTTTTTCAATTCCTCTAAATTCCTTCTTCTTCGTAAATTAACAGATTGGGACCTTGTTAGAATGCTAGACACAAGCGTAGGAAATAAAATGACCTAAACCTCATTTAGCGATAAAATCCCAATCTTTGAATGCTATGTAAAAATAATGTTATTCGTGTTCACCTAAGATACGAACTTCTCGCTCTAAGGTAACGCCTGAATGTTCTTTAACTTTTTCAATGACAGACTCAATTAAGTCTTCATAATCTCTTGCAGTCCCATCGGCTACATTAATCATAAAACCGGCATGCTTTTCAGATACTTCAACACCACCGATACGATAGCCCTTCAAACCAGCCTCTGAAATCAACTGACCTGCAAAATGCCCCACTGGACGCTTAAAGACTGAACCACAAGATGGGTATTCTAGAGGTTGTTTGAGTTCGCGAAGGTGAGTCAGGCGATCCATCTCTTGCTTGATAACCTGATGATTCCCTGGAGCTAGGGCAAATTTAGCTGACAAGACAATAGCCCCAGAATCCTGAATAGCTGAATGGCGGTAACCAAAAGCCAAGTCCTTGACTGACAAGGTCTCGATTGCCCCTTCCTTGGTCAAAATTTGACAAGACTGCAAAATATGAGCAATCTCTCCTCCGTAAGCACCCGCATTCATAAAGACAGCTCCTCCGATGCTTCCCGGAATGCCACAAGCAAACTCAAAACCAGTCAAACTATGACGAAGGGCAATTCGTGTCGTCTCTATCAAATTAGCTCCAGCTTCTGCTTCAATAGTGTAACCATCAACTGAAACGTTATTGAGCTTATCGCACAAGATGACAAAACCACGGATTCCACCTTCACGAACGATGATATTGCTGGCATTGCCTAGCACCATCCAAGGAATATTCTCTTGATTGGCAAATTGGACGACACGGGCCATCTCATAGCGATTACGTGGCAAAACTAGATAATCCGCTCGACCTCCAACCTTGGTATAGGTATAGGTCTTCAAGGGTTCCTTGAAACGAATATCAATTCCTTCTAATTGTTCTTGTATTTTAGTTACTAATGTCATATCTCTCATCCTTTTGTAAATTCATTCCATTATACCATTTTTAGAGACATTTGACGACCCATAAAAAGAGCTTGTTTTATTTTTACATAAAAAAAGAGGTCACCCCTCTTTTTATGATTTTTTCCAAAATGTAGATTTTGTTAGCCAGATAAAGACTAGAAGTTCTACGAAAAGAATGAACTCAACTAGAAGCGGATTTGTAATCCATCCTACCTGAGATAAGGCTGGAGCCAAGTCAAACAAGGCATGCAAACCATAGGCAGCAAGGAGGTAGATCCATTTCTTTTGACGAACACTTTGATAGACCCAGATAGAGAGACCAATTTGCAGAATCAGAGCAAGCGCACGCTCAACTCCTAGTAAATAAACCTGCCAAACCGATAGAGACTGGACCGTTTCGAGTGTAGACTTTGGAAGGAGATTGGCTACATCAGTATTTGAGGACTGGATGAGTGAAAAGAGGATCAACAAACTGATCAAGCTTCCCATCCCAAGATAGAGCAACTCCAAACCTCCATGTCCCAAGCCATAAGCCAAAGCATCTCGATCTTCTAGCTTTCTCTTTTTCTCCAACCATTTAAAAAAGACAAGGCGGGCAGTTTCCTCAAAGAGGGCAGCCATGGCTATCCCGTAAAGAACATATAGGAAGGGTTGCTCTTGCATGAGCGAAATCGTTCCGTCTTTTTTCGGTTGAAGAACTAGAAAGTGGACCATCTTCTCTAACACTTGAGAAGAAACAAAAAATGCGATTGCCCCCAAGCCCATCACTGCAAGAGAGATTTTAAACCGTTTTTTGGCATACCAAGTCCCACTTACCAGAATGAGAACCAAAGCAATCATGGTGAGGATAATATGTACTGTCATCTTTTTCTCCTATTCTGACTTATCAATGTCTTTCTTCATCTCGTCAACGTTAAATTTAGCAAATAAATACTGGCGATCTTGGACTGGAAAACGTTGGTCCAACTGGTCGACTGCCCCAACCTCGATCATTCCTTCTTTGATAACAAAGTCCATCACATGCCCGCCAAAGGTCAAATCATCCGAGATAAAGTGCAAATGGTAACCCGCCACGCTGACCCCATGGAAAATCTCTGGCGTCCAAAAACCAACGATGGTTCCCGAAATATTTTCACGACTATATTCAGGTTGGTGAGTCGCGACATCAGCAAACTTGGTATCAGGTGTGGATTTGGGAATCATCCGCACATGCATTTGTGAAAATTCTCCATGAATCTTGATGGAGCGAAAAAGATTTTCCCCATCATAGTAGGACTCAATTCGCTTTTCCAATTCCTTGTCTGTCATCTCAAAGCGCTGACGAAAAATCACTTCTGCCTGATGAGGAACCACTGCTGCATAGGGAATAAGAGCATCCGCTGCCACCTCGACGATTTCAGGTTGTTCCCCTGAACCCTTAGCTTGATAAGCCTTGCCATCAAGGACAATCAACTCCCCGTCAATCGAATCCAATGTCCCCAAACCAAGGTCACCATGCTCCAGCAATTCTCCCACTGTCATGGTTCCACCATAGAGACCAGCCATTAGGGCACCTAGAGTATTGTATTGAAATAATTTAACCGGTTCCTGCACTTTACTATCCATTCTCTTTCTTATCTTCTGTTCAATGAATCATCATACTTTCTAAGTATACCACATTTGTTCCTAGTTGTGAAAGGGGGAATGCTTTTCCCATTGCCAAGCAGGCAAAAAAAAGGTACAATGTAACAAAATCAACGGAGGTCTGGAATGAAGAAAGAAAGCAAATACCAAGCAGTCGTTTCCTTTCTAAAAAAGGGGATCGAATCAGGAAAATTTCCAACAGGTAGCAGACTTCCCTCTATCCGTCAACTGAGCCAAGACTTCCACTGTAGCAAGGACACTATCCAACGAGCCCTACTGGAATTACGCCATGAACAATACCTCTATGCCAAACCCCAAAGTGGCTACTATGTTCTAGAACAAGGACAGCACCAAGACTTGGAAATCGAAGTCACTGACGAACATGCCAGTGCCTATGATGACTTCCGACTCTGTGTCAATGAAACTCTAATAGGCCGAGAAAACTACCTCTTCAACTACTATGACAACCAAGAGGGCCTTGAGGAACTCAGACAATCTGTCCATCAACTCCTCTTTGACCAAGCCCTCTACTGCAAACCCGACCAACTGGTTCTAACATCTGGCACCCAGCAAGCTCTCTTTATCCTTTCTCAGATTAACTTTCCTAGCGAGGGAGAGGAGATTTTGGTCGAACAGCCGACCTACCACCGAATGAACCGCCTCTTGGTCGCTCAGGGATTGGCCTACAGGACCATCGAACGTCGAATCGATGGGATTGACCTTGACGAACTAGAAGAACAGTTCAAATCTGGAAAAATCAAGTTCTTCTATACCATACCTCGCTTCCACTATCCCCTAGGTCATTCCTATTCTGATCAGGAAAAAAGGGCTATTCTGAATCTAGCAAACCAGTATGGTGTTTACATCGTAGAGGATGACTATTTAGGGGACCTAGATCCTAGAAAGGGCCAAACCTTCCACTATCTGGATACTGAAGATCGGGTTATTTATATCAAGTCCTTCTCAACCAGTCTCTTTCCAGCCCTTCGTATTACCGCTCTCATTCTCCCAAATGCCCTAAAAGAGGCCTTTGTTTCCTACAAAAATATCCTGGACTATGACAGCAATCTCATCATGCAAAAGGCTCTCTCTCTTTACATCGATAGTCAGTTATTTGAAAAAAATCGACTGGCTCGACTAACCCTTCAAGAGAACTATCAAACTCGGATAAAGGAAGTACTTGAAAAAAACACCTGTCCTTTACCCCACTATCCTCTACATGATGGCCTTCTCCTTGATTTAAGGACCTATCCTAAAATTGCCAGTTTGAAACATAGCTCACTCAAACTAGACTTCTTTGAGAAGGCTTATTTGGACGCCTGTCCTTATCAGTTCGCCAAAGTCACTCTTGAAAATCTAGAAGAACTATTAGAATACATAAAAGCAGAATTGGATTAAAGTCCAACTCTGCTTTCTTTTTATTGTTCAACTTCTGTTAGTTTCGCTGCTTTTTCTAGATAGGTTTGATAAGTTCCGTCATCTTTCAGTTTTTGGATAACCTTATCCACTACTGCTTTCAAGTCTGATTGATTCTTCTTGATGGCAACGGCATTGGCTTCGCCATCTTTCATCGTCAAAGTAGCTGTCGCAACGACAAGGTCTGAGTTTTTACCTGCGTAGCTAAGAGCAACTGGTTCATCCATATGAACAGCATCCACTTTTCCAGCCTGCAATTCATTGACTGCTTCACCCATATTGGTCAAGGATGTCAATTGAGCATTTGGCAATTGTTCCTTGACCATGGTTTCTGGAACAGTTCCCTTTTGAGCTGCGATATTGGCACTTGCTAGGTTTGAAAGATCCTTGTACTTGTCTAAATCAGCTTTTCTAACTAAGAAGCTCATTTTGTTTTCATAGTAAGGAATTGAAAAGTCAAAGACTTCCTTTCTCTCATCAGTGGCACTAATTCCTGCAATGGCTAAGTCAGCCTTTCCAGTTTGAAGACTGGTCAAGACATTGTCAAAACTCATGCTGGAAATCTCAAGTTTAACCCCGAGCTCATCCGCAATCGCTTGAGCCATATCAATATCTGCACCAACCACTTGGTTTTTACCATCTACCAAGGCTTGGAATTCAAATGGCGCATAGTCTGGGCTAGTCGCCACAACTAGCTTCCCTTTTTGTTTGATAGCATCCACAGCAGACTGGGAACTATCCGTACTGGATTGACAAGCTACTAAAATCATGCTGGCTAGCATGCTACACACAACTAATATCCATTTCTTAAGTTTCATAAATAAACATCCTTTCTGTTATTTCTGAATAATTATAACTCATTTGAAACTGCTTGTCAACGTTTTTCTTGCATTTTCATAAAATATAGTTACAAAAAATAGAAATTCAGAGATTAGTTTATCTATCTATTGGGAACTTATTTTCAAAAAAATCATTTATCATATCTTGATGTTTCTGGTTTACAATTTCAATGTTTTGTATATCTATATGATCAAAAAATCCTAATTCTAAAGTTTCATCACTTGAAAAAAAGTTTGTAGAAATAGAATTTTTAGATGAAACTAAATACAAAATCGTTAGCACTTGAGCCTCATCGCCATTCGGATAACTATCTGAATATTTAGTATAAACATTTAAGAGTTTTTCCGCTCTCACTTCGATTCCCGTTTCTTCATAAAACTCTCGCACTAAAGCTTCTAAAGCCGATTCACCTAATTCAATAGCACCACCTGGTAAGCCCCACGTTCCTTTATCTGCTCGTTTTTGTAATAAAATTTTTCCTGATTGATTTAATATTCCACAGGTAAAATTTAAAATTATTTTATCTTTTCCTACTTTTTTTCTTATATTCTGTATGTAGTCCATTACTCACCTCTGATAAAAGAAACCATCAATACAACGAAAGCTTACTATTAAAAAGTAAGCTTTCACAATAATTTTATCATTTGAATACTTTATAATTCTACAATCTTACCTGTTTCAAAGTAAACAACCCATTCACAGATATTTTTTGCGTAGTCTCCGATACGTTCCAAGAAGGAAATAACCTGGAAGTAATCGCGTCCTGTAACTATAGCTTCAGGATTTTTCTTGATTTCTTCTGTAGCCAATTCACGAATGCTGTCAAAGTAATGGTTGATTTTTTCATCCATAGTCGCTACTTCGTAGGCTTGATCCACAGTGCCGTTCAGGTAGAGATCCAGAGCTGCTTCGACGAAGTTCTTCACATCGCGACCCATCTGTTTGATTTCTTCTTCAACGGCAGGGATACGTTGCTCCCCCTTCATACGAATAGTCGCCTCAGCGATAGAGACTGCATGATCTCCCATGCGTTCCACGTCTGACACTGCCTTGAGAACGGTCAAGACGGTACGAAGGTCTTGCGAAACAGGTTGTTGGAGGGCAATCATTTCAAATGATTTCTTTTCCAACTTCACTTCATATTCATTTACTTCTGCATCGTCTTCGATGACTTCTTTTGCCAAATCACGGTCATGAGTGACAAAGGCACGCACTGTACGATTGATCTGCGAAAGCACTTCTTGTCCCATTGCGTAGAACTGGTTGTGCAATTTCTCTAAATCTTCTTCAAATTGAGATCGTAACATCTTTCAACTCCTTATCCAAATTTTCCTGTAATATAGTCTTCTGTTTCCTTGTTTTGTGGGTCTAGGAACATCTTCTTCGTATCGTTAAACTCGATTAAATCCCCATCTAGGAAAAATCCTGTTTTATCAGAGATACGAGAAGCCTGCTGCATGGAACGCGTTACCAAGAGCATGGTGTATTTATCTTTCAGACCATACAAGGTTTCCTCAATCTTTCCAGCCGAGATAGGGTCCAAGGCCGAGGTTGGTTCGTCCAAAAGGATGATTTTAGGGCTAGTCGCTAAAACACGGGCAACACAGACACGTTGCTGTTGACCTCCTGAGAGACCAATAGCCGAATCATGCAAACGATCCTTGACTTCATCCCAGATAGAAGCACGTTGCAAGGCCTTTTCTACTGCTTCATCTAGAACTTGCTTGTCCTTAACCCCATTGATACGTAGTCCGTAAACAACATTTTCGTAGATAGACATAGGGAATGGATTGGGCTGTTGGAAAACCATGCCGATTTCCTTACGCAATTCAACTGTATCTGTACGTGGACTATAGATATTGTGACCATTATAAATCACTGTCCCCGTTGTTGTCACCTCAGGGTTTAAATCTCCCATCCGGTTGATGGCCTTGAGAAGAGTTGACTTCCCTGATCCAGAAGGACCAATCAAAGCCGTTATTTCCTTGGGTTGAAAAGAAAGGGAAACACTATTCAAGGTCTTCTTTTTGTTGTAATAAACGGACAGGTCTTTAACCTGCAAAATCAGTTCTGTCATGCTGTTTCCTTTCTAACCAAAGTGTCCCGTTACATAGTCATTGGTTGACTGTAGCTTGGCATTTTGGAAAATATTGGACGTCTTATCATACTCAATCAAATCACCCAGGTAGAAAAATCCTGTGTAGTCACTCGCACGGGCAGCCTGCTGCATATTGTGGGTAACAATGATGATGGTAAAATCCTTCTTCAATTCCAACATGGTTTCTTCCAGCTGGGCTGTCGCAATCGGATCCAAAGCTGACGCTGGCTCATCCATCAAGAGAATATCTGGTTTAACAGAGATAGCTCGCGCGATACAAAGCCGTTGCTGCTGACCACCAGAAAGCATCAAGGCTGATTTGTGCAAATCATCCTTGACCTGGTCCCAAAGGGCAGCTTGACGGAGAGAAGTTTCCACAATTTCATCCAAGACCTTCTTATCCTTGACTCCTGCACGTTCATGAGCAAAAGTAATATTGCGGTAGATAGACTTGGCAAATGGATTTGGCCGTTGAAAGACCATTCCAATATGCTTGCGCATCTCATAGACATTGATTTCTGGACGATTAACGTCAATCCCTCGGTAGAGAATTTGACCTGTGACCTTGGCAATATCAATAGTATCATTCATCCGATTGAGACTACGAAGATAGGTAGATTTCCCAGATCCAGACGGACCAATCAAGGCCGTTATTTTATTTTTTTCAAATTGCATATCGATGCCCTTGATGGATTCATTTTTACCATAGTAAACATGTAAATCCTTGGTAGAGAGGGCCACTTTTTCTTTAGGGAAGGTGATGATATGCTTTTCATCCCAGTTATATTTTGACATAGCTTCTCCTTTAGGCAGCGGTTAATTTCTTGTGTAAATAGCTTCCGAGTTTGCGTGCTCCAAAGTTAAAGATTAAGATGAAGATGAGGAGCACAGCTGCAGAACCAGCTGACACGATGGCACCATCTGGGATGGTTCCCTCGCTATTGACTTTCCAGATGTGGACAGCCAAGGTTTCTGCTTGTCGGAAGATTGAGATAGGACTGCTAACACTGAGGATATTCCAGTTAGACCAGTCAAGGGCTGGAGCGGATTGTCCTGCTGTATAAATCAGAGCGGCGGCCTCACCAAAGATACGGCCAGATGCCAAGACAACACCTGTTACGATACCTGGTAGTGCTTCTGGAATAACAACATGAACAACCGTCTCCCAACGAGAAATACCAAGAGCTAAGCCAGCTTCACGCTGCGTATGGTGAACGTGTCTCAAACTGTCCTCAACATTTCGAGTCATCTGAGGCAGGTTAAAGACCGTCAAGGCCAAGGCACCAGAAATAATGGAAAATCCATACTCAAACTGGACTACAAAGATCAAGTAACCAAAGAGCCCCACAACGACCGACGGTAGAGAAGACAAAATTTCGATACAGGTACGGATAAAATTGGTCACAGGACCCTTTTTGGCATATTCAGCTAGGAAAATCCCCGCTCCCATGGATAAAGGAACAGAAATAACCAAGGTAATGACTAAAAGGAAGAAGGAATTATAAAGCTGGATCCCGATACCTCCGCCTGCTTGATAGGAAGAAGATTTCCCAGTTAAGAAGGACCAAGAGATGTGGGGCAAACCACGAACCAGGATATAGAGAATCAAGGACGCCAGAATGGCAACGATGATACCCGCGATGGTATAGAGGACAGCTGTTGCAAGTTTATCTAATTTCTTAGCGTGCATAGTTTTTCTTTCCTCTTTCTTTCGTAATCAATTTAATCACACTGTTAAAGGCCAAACTCATCAAGAGCAAGACTAAGGCCAGTGACCAGAGAACGTTATTATCAACCGTTCCCATGACGGTATTTCCGATACCCATAGTCAATACAGATGTCAAGGTCGCAGCTGGTGTTGTTAGCGAGGTTGGGATAACTGCTGAGTTTCCGACAACCATCTGAATAGCAAGGGCTTCACCAAAGGCACGTGCCATCCCAAAGACCACTGCTGTAAAAATACCTGAACGCGCTGCTTTCAAGGTCACACGCCAGATGGTTTGCCAGCGAGTCGCTCCCATTGCCAAACTGGCTTCACGGTAGTGACGGGGAACAGCACGCAAGCTGTCTGTTGTCATAAAGGTTACAGTTGGTAGAATCATGACAAAGAGAACGAAAATCCCTGACAAGATTCCAAAACCAGTTCCACCAAAGACACTACGAACAAATGGAACCACAACCTGCAAACCGATAAATCCATAGACAACTGATGGAATCCCAACGAGAAGTTCAATGGCTGGTTGCAAAATCTTAGCACCTTTTGGTGATACTTCTGTCATAAAGACTGCAGCACCAATAGCAAAGGGAGTTGCAATCAGGGCTGACAAAATTGTTACAATAAAGGAACCTAAAATCATTGGCAAGGCACCAAATTGTTTGCCTGAAGGATTCCAAGTCTGTCCAAAGAGGAAATCAAAGATGTTCACTCCATTGACAAAGAAGGTCGACAAGCCTTTCTGCGCTACAAAAATCAAAATCATCGCCACAATGATGACAATCAACGAAAGGCAAGTAAAGGTCAAACCTTTACCAAACTTCTCAAGGCGAGAGTTCTTTGAAGGAGAGAGTAATTTTTTAGATAGTTCTTCTTGATTCATTATTGACCTCCTTCTACTGCTGTAACGGTACCTGAAGCATCCTTTTGGACTTTCATTTCATTGATAGAGATATAGCCCATGCCCTTAACAATTCCATTTTGGGCTTCATCTGAGAGGACGAAGTTCAGGAATTCAGCAGCTAACTCATTTGGCTGACCTAGGGTATACATGTGCTCATAAGACCACAAAGGCCAGTTGTTGGTTGTTACATTTTCAGTTGTCGGCTCATAGCCATTGAGCTTCATGGTCTTGACCGAGTCATCTACATAGGCAAAGGCAAGATAAGAAATGGCTCCTGGAGTTTGGGAGACAATCGACTTGACCATTCCATTAGAATCCTGTTCTTGGCTCTGCATAGCCGCCTGACCATTCATTACGACATTGTCAAAGGTTGCTCGCGAACCAGAACTTGCTGCACGGTTAATAATCGAAATTGCAAGGTCTTTGCCCCCAACCTCTTTCCAGTTGGTCACTTCACCTGTAAAGATTTTGCGAAGTTGATCGGTTGTGAGATTTTCAACATCCACTTCCTTGTTTACAATTACTGCAAGACCAGCCACTGCAACCTTGTGGTCCACTAAAGCCGAAGCATCGATTCCATCTTTTTCCTCTGCAAAGACGTCAGAGTTCCCGATATCTACTGCTCCAGACTGAACTTGGGAAAGTCCTGTACCCGATCCACCACCTTGAACGTTGACTGTTTTTCCGATGTTTCTAGAACCAAATTCGTCAGCTGCTGCTTCGACCAAAGGCTGAAGGGCAGTTGAACCGACGGCTGTCATGGTTTCTCCACGATCAATCCAGCTTGCACATCCCGCTAGAGAACCTGCAAGTAAAAATGTCGCAAGAGATAGAACGAGCTTTTTTCTTTTTTTCACTATTTTTCTCCTTGAACATAATGATGAATGTTCTGATTTCTTTCAGTTCCTATCATGACAATCAGTGATGATAAGATTTGGTTTACGATTTATAGACTGGAAGTCCCTTGAGGACCAGTCGGTTCATCACATAATATAAGTAAAAATGAAAGACTATCAGAAAAAACTCATACTTCCAATATAACATAGAATAGATTCTTTGACTAGCTTTTTCACTTGAATCTGAGGCCTTTTGGATAATAATTTTTTAAAACATTTCCAGTAACTTTTGCAAAGCCCAGACCATTTCCTTGAACCACAACTTGATACCAGCCATTTGGTAGACTTTCAGCTAGCTGAACTGTTTCCCCAGCCACATATTTTACAAAGTCCTCACCCTTGATTTCGACCCTTTGTTTCACCTGACTTGGTTTTAAGGCTAGTCCCAGAGCAAAGCTTGGTTCGAAGCGTTTCTTCTTAAAAGTCCCCAAATGAAGTCCATTTCGGGCAATTTTGAGTTTCCCTAGATCAGGTAGCATCTCTGGCAAAAGATAGAGTTGGTCTCCAAAAGTTTGTAGAAGGCCAGTTAGTGATATTTTTAGATGTTTTTGTGCAAAATCTTGCCACAAGTTCTGCTGTTCGCGACTGAGATTGGTCTTGCAGGGTTTGAATTTGGGTGCAGGATTTTCTCCCTTAAACTGCAAATGGGCAACAAACTGACCTTCTCCCTTAAAATGGTGTGGGTACATCCGAGCCGTTTCAGGAAGATCAATTCCTGCTACCATACCATTCACTTGCTCGACTGGAAGTAATTCAAAATCATAAGTATCTAGTAACCAGTGGACAATCTCTTCGTTTTCCTCTGGCGACCAGGTACAGGTCGAATAGATCAAACGGCCACCTTCTGCCAACATGGTCACTGCATCTTCTAAAATCTCTCTTTGGAGACTGGCACATTGATTCGGATAGTCGATGTTCCAATAGTCCATGGCATCTGGTTGTTTACGGAACATCCCTTCACCCGAGCAAGGAGCATCAAGGACAATCACATCAAAGTATCCTTTAAAGACCTTGGATAAGCGATCCGCAGATTCATTGGTCACGACTACGTTTGTAGCTCCAAACCGCTCCATATTTTCCACTAAAATCTTAGCCCGCTTGCTTGAAATTTCATTGGAAACAAGGATACCCTGATTAGCCAGATAAGCTGCCAATTGAGTGGATTTCCCACCTGGTGCTGCCGCCAAGTCCAAGACCTTCATACCAGGAAGGGGCTGAGCTACCTGGGCCACCATTTGGGCTGCAGGCTCTTGCGAATAAACGAAACCTGTCACGTGCTCTGGAGACTTTCCAGAGACCTTACCATAATGCCCCCAAGGTGTATGAGGAATGGCGTCAGCAAACGATAGCTGACTTTCTTTTAAGGGATTAACCCGAAAAGCCGATACTGCTTCCTGTTTAAAAGAGGCAAGAAAATCTCTTGCCTCATCTTCTAGTATCGCTTCATATTTTTCAACAAATCCTTCTGGAAATTGCATTTAATTTTCTTTCCTTTCATAAATGTAGGACTGAATCTCTTCTTGCATTTCGATTGGCACCAACATGACCGGCTGGCGTGTTTGAAAATCAACAGGCTCACCAGAAACTGTAAGAAGACGATAGCCCAGACTTTCCCCTAAGATACTGGCCGCAGCGTAATCCCAAGGTTGCAAATAGGTAATATAAGTCAGCAGACGACCAGACAAAACCTTGGCAAAACTAATGGCTGCACTACCATAGACACGGACTCCCAACGCTGCTCTACCCAAATCCGCCAAGCCCCATTCATTGGTTTCAAACATGCCTGAGTTACCAGCCACTAAAAAATCTTGAAGAGGTTTCTTTATAAAAGTTGGTAAGGTCTCATTATTACGACATGGAGGAAAGGCACCTCCACCATGGTAACAATCCCCTTTCATGACATCATAAATGATACCGAATTTCCCAACCCCATTCTCAAAGTAGGCCAACATCACGGCAAAATCTTCCTTCTGAGCGACAAAGTTATTGGTACCGTCAATGGGATCAATCACCCAAACGCAACCTTGACCGACTGCAGCACGTAAACAGCCCTCTTCCGCGCAAATCAAGTCCTCAGGATAGGAGGACTTGATCCGTTCAACCAAGAGTTCCTGGACCTCCTTGTCCAAACGCGTCACCAAGTCGGTAGGTGAAGATTTTCGCTCGACCTTCAAATCTTCTTGCATGTGGGCCAAAATGTAATCTGCAGCTTCTTGCACAATCTGTTTGGCAAATTCAAATTTAGTTTCCAAGAGAAATCTTCCCTTCTCTTTTTTCTTTTGCTAATTGAACTGCATGATAGAAGGAATAACCGCTAGCCGTCTCAAATTCGCGACCTAAGCGCTTTTCTTCACTTTTGCTCGGAACGACTGACTTAAATTCCTTGTAAGACTCTAGCAGTTTTTTAGCTTCTACCTTATCTTCATAGGCGGCTTCAACATCATTAAAAAAAGAAAGCACTGAAGCAAGTTCTTCAGTGCTCCACGACAAATCTAGTGGGTAACTATACTGTTTGTTCATCTATCCTATACCAGCTCTCAATGTTGCTTCTTTCAATTCTTGTTTACGGTAACTACGAGGGAGAAAAGCACGAATCTCATCTTCATTAAAACCGATCTGCATGCGTTTGGTATCTATAATAATTGGGCGACGCAAAAGACTAGGATATTGCTCAATCAACTGAAGCAACTCCGATACCGAGATACTCTCTACATCAATATCTAATTTTTGGAAGATTTTTGAACGAGTTGAAATGATGTCATCAGTACCATTTTCGGTCAAGGAAAGAATATGTTGTAATTCTTTTCTTGTTAAAGGACTAGTCATAATATTATGCTCTTGAAAGGGCACTTTATGCGTCTCTAACCAAGCCTTTGCCTTACGACATGATGTACAACTCGGTGATAAAAATAGTGTAATCATGCTTTTCTCTTCTTTAATCTATACTTGCTATTTCTATTATACAAAAAAATAAAGCGCTTGACTAGATATTTTTAGAAAAAAAGCCTATTTTTTCATAGAAAATAGACTGTTTTCTGCAAAAATCTCCTGCTTTACAAGTTTATCTTTAGGATAACCTAACAATATATAGGGAGCAGAGTAACTTCTCTCGTTTTTTATTAAAAATACAGAATGTTATCTACTATTTCCTTAAAGATTTGACAAGAAGGAAACCAAACATTCCTTCATAAAAAGCAAAGAAAAGTACAAAGGCATGGAGAAAGAAAATCTCTGGCAAAATCCAAATAACGGGATCCTTTGCTGGATCAAAAAGCCAGGTATCGTCTCCCACAAAGAGAATCTGATGGAAAAGAGTAAAGAATTGCTCAAAACCAATCAACACTCCTACAAGCCCAATGATCAGAGGCAATAGCACTAGGGTCAGGATACTTTTACGATATAGTGCTAAAAAGCCTTTTTTGACAATCTTTTTAACAAAGAAATAGAAACTTGGAAGTGTCACCAAAGTGACCAGCTGAACCAAGTGGAAGAGATTCTTCACCACCGCAAAGTGGTGTAAACCAGCCACTGACGAACGAAAATCCGGCATCTCTAAGACCTGACTAAAGGGATTGGTCAGGTAATTCATCAAGATATGAAAATTGTACTGAATGGTTTCGGGCTTTAGATAGACTCGATCCGCTAAGTTCAGCCACTGAATCTCCATGGGATAGAAAATCCATGCCAGATAAATGGTTAAGAGAATAGAAATGGAAAGGAGAAAGAGCATACTTCCCCAAAAAGTCAGTTTAGTTCTCATCAAAATTCCACTCCGCAAGGCTAGACACCACATGAGTTGGTGCGATTGGCAGGTCCGCTACTTCTTCTGCCTTGGTAAAACCTGTCATCACCAAGAGCGTTGGAATACCATTGTCAATCCCTGCTCGGATATCTGTCAGGTAGTTGTCCCCAACCATAAGCAATTCTTCTCTTTTCAAACCTAAGTGCTCAACCGCCTTGCCCATGATGATAGCATTTGGTTTCCCAATATAAACTGGTTTCACTCGTGTTGCCACTTCAAGCAGGGTTACCAGTGAACCAGCTCCTGGCAAGAGACCACGTTCCGTCGGGATATTGAGGTCTGGATTGGTTCCGATAAAGTGGGCACCCTTTTGGATTGCTAGGGTCGCTGTAGCAAATTTTTCATAATCGACTTGCCAGTCCAGTCCAACTACCACATAGGCAGGATTTTCCTTGTCTTCGACATAACCAGCTGCCTGAATGGCATCCTTGAGTCCTGCTTCTCCGATGACATAGACTGTCTTTTCCAGTCCCAAGTCATTCATATAGTCGATGGTTGCCAAAGTCGCTGTGTAAACCGTTGATAGAGGCGTGTTGATATTAAAATTCTGAGCCAACATCTCTTGAACACTCTCTGGAGTGCGTGTTGTATTGTTGGTTACAAAGAGATAAGGAATTTCTCGCTTTTGCAATTCATGCACAAAAGCCTCCCCCGCTGGAATCCGGTCTTTTCCCTTATAAATGGTTCCGTCTAAATCAATTAAATAACCTTTATATGTCATCTCTCTTTAGTCCTTTTTTATTTCTTGCCAAGTAATCATGGCTTGGGCATTGATCTCACCATCACTGATAATCTGATGCTTGCTTTCTAGTCCCTTGAGTTCATAAGCTGAGGCAATCATGCCACCTGGCCGCACTTCTTTGACATACTTGAGATTGATTTTCTTTGGAATGTACTTGGTTAGAAAATCGGCTCCCATGACCTCAAAAATCCAGTCTAGGTATTTACTATTATTGACATGACCATTCATATCCAAATCGTAAAAACGAACATGGTAGTCTTTACTGATTGGATCTTCTATATTTGCATACTTCGGCCCACGGATCAGTTTTTTATCAAATTCTGACTGGTAAGGCGCAACAATCTCAGGCTCGACTCCATGAACTTTCCGACTATTGCGGTCCATGAGAACAAAGGTTGCCATCATTCGAATCATTTCTTGACCTGCTTCATCGTAGAGAGTGAAGCGACGATAGCAAAAGAGACGATTGTAACTCAAGGCTTCCGTTTCAATCGTAATCTCCTCAGCAAAGCGAGGCAATCGAACCACATCAATCTCATAATCCGTGATAATCCAGACCAGATTGTAGCGTTCCAAGACGTCCTTGTCACTGACTCCCAGCTCAATCGATTGCATACCTGATACTTGCAGGGACAGTAAAATTACATCTGGAAGTTTGATATGACCGTTCATGTCCGCCATATCAAAAGGAATTTTCATTTTCATCTGATAAGTTAAGCCCATCGTTCTACTCCAAAATAAATCGTTCTGCTACAGTGTCTCCTAAAAAGAGACCCCTCTTTGTCATTCGGACGCGATCACCATCAGTCTGCATAAGACCTTGTTGAACCAAGTCTCTGATGATTTCGCCATAAAGTTCATCAAAGGACAGTCCGAATTTTTCCTCAAATCGCGCCATGGAAACCCCAGATTTCTTGCGGAGTCCCAAAAACATTTCTTCTTCCATCTGCTCCTTTTGAGTCAGGTGTTCTTCAGTTATCCGAGCATTTCCTGCCTCTACTGCGCCTAGATAATGGCGGATAGGTCCGTGATTTTTATAACGAACTCCGTTCACATAACCTGACGCTCCTGCACCGATACCATAGTACTCAGCATTGTCCCAGTACATGAGATTATGGCGACTTTCAAAGCCAGGCTTAGAGAAATTGGAAATCTCATAATGCTCAAAACCAGCTCGCTCCAGTTCTGCAATGATGTACTCAAACATCTCTGCTTCTAACTCTTCCTTGGGCAGGGGCAATTTCCCACGTCGCATACGGTTCATAAAGACCGTATGATTCTCCAAAATCAAGCTATAAAGGCTCATATGAGGAATATCAAGCGAAATGGCCTTAGCCACATTTCCCTTGACCTGATCCATGGTCTGACCAGGAAGAGCGTAGATTAGATCAATGGAGATATTGTCAAAACCAGCCAATTTAAGACGGTCGATATTTTCATAAATATCCTTCTCCAAATGACTACGCCCAATCTTTTTCAGCATTTTGTCATCAAAGGTCTGCACACCTAGAGAGACACGATTGACTGGCGACTGTTTCAAAACCGCAATCTTATCCGCGTCCAGATCTCCTGGGTTAGCTTCAATGGTTAATTCTTCTAAGACCGACAAGTCCAAGTTTTTAGTCAAGCCATCCAAGAGCACCTCTAATTGCGGAGCTGACAAAGCCGTTGGCGTCCCACCTCCAATGTAGAGAGTTCGCAATTTTTGGATATCATAAGAACGAAACTCTTCTAGCAGATGCTCCAAATAACTATCTACTGGTTGATTCTTGATAAAAACTTTTGAAAAGTCACAATAATAACAAATCTGTGTGCAAAAGGGAATATGCACATAGGCTGACGTTGGTTTTTTCTGCATAGTATTTATTATACCACAAAGACTGCTTTCCAGATAAAAATCACCATCTCCAGAACCAGAGATGGTGATGTTTTATTCTTCTGTAATATCAATAATAATCTCTTCTTCGTCTTCTACGATATCTGGAGTTGCTGACTGTTCTTGCCATTGCTCCTTGAGATTGTTAAAGGTTTCTTTTGATGCTTCTGTCGCTTGTCGTGCACATGTTTTGGCTTGATCAAGGACACTGTCAAAAGTGATTTCACCAGATTCTACTTGTTCCTTTGTTTTAAGCACAAAGTCCGTTGCTTGTTCCTTCACTTCTGTCAATTTCTCACAGACTTGCTCTTTGGCATATTCTGGATCTTCTCTCAGGTCATCTAGAAAATCTTGAGCTTGACTGCAAACTTGCTTGCCCTTGTCACTGGTTAAGAACAAGGCCAGAGCTGCACCTGAAACGGTTCCTAAAAGGATAGAGGATAGTTTTCCCATGAGATTTCTCCTTTTTTATTTTTTGAAAAATTTACTTGCGACACGGAGTGCAGATAATCCCGCACCCGTCTTAAGTGTTTTTGATCCGGCTGATGAAGCTTTTTTGCTCAAGACACGCGCTTGGCTATTGAGGTCAGATACTGACTCAGATAAGTCTGCTACAGCCGTAAAGAGTGGATCAATCGTCGCAACCTTAACATTGATATCGTCAACCAAGACATTAACTTTTACCAACAATTCATTGGTATGATGTAAAGTAACATCTACATCTGAAGACAAGGTTTTGATGGTTTTCTCCGTCTCATCAATCATTCGACCTGCTTTTTGAATGGTAATCGTCAGATAGACTAAACAAACAATCAAAGCAATGGCAACAAGAATATAAGCAACTTCTAACATTTAGTTTTCCTCCTCAGTATGATAGAAAGGGGCTTTCTTTCGATTTTGATAAAGTATGATAAAAATACCGAGTCCGATGAGGACAACTGATAACCATTGGGACACCCGCAGTCCAAAAAACATAAGACTATCTGTTCGCATTCCTTCTATGATCATACGACCAAAACCATACCAAATCAAGTAGAAAGCAGTGATATGACCACGTCTGATTCCCTTCAATTTTCTTCTAAAAATCAGAATCAAAGCAAATCCAACCAGATTCCAAACCGACTCGTAAAGGAAGGTCGGCTGACGGTAGCTACCGTCAATGTACATCTGATCACGAATGAAGCCTGGCAAATAATCCAGACTATCTACTGCCGCACCATAGGCTTCTTGGTTAAAGAAATTCCCCCAGCGGCCTAAACTTTGGGCAATCAGAACGCTCGGCGCCGCAATATCTAAGAAATCCCAAGTATTAATCAACTTTCTATCTGCGAAGATATAGAGTACAATAGCTCCTGCTATCAAACCACCATAAATGGCCAAACCGCCATTCCAGATGGCAATCACATCACCTGGATTTTGAAGATAGTAATCTAAGCGGAAAAGCACATAGTAAAGTCTGGCACCTATAATTGCAATAGGAAAGGCAATTAAGATAAAATCTAGAATATCATCTGACAAAATCTTCTTTTTAGGAGCTTCTTTCATGGCAAGATAGACTGCCAAGACCAAGCCTGCCACAATACATAGGGCATACCAACGAATGGAAAAAGGTCCGATTTCAAATGCAACTGGATTAATCATGTTTCACCTCATTTTGAGCGATCAGATTTGTCAAACGTTCTTCAAATAAACGTGTCGCATCAAAGCCCATTTCCTTAGCACGATAGTTCATTGCTGCCGCCTCAATAACAACAGAGATATTGCGTCCTGTTTTTACCGGGATGCGGATACGTGGAATAGCTACACCAGAAACTTCTAATTCTTCGGCATTGTTTCCTAGACCGTCAAAAGTCTTATGGGTATCGTAATTTTCCAAATAGACAGCCAGCTGAACTTGTGAAGAATCTTTTACAGCGCTTGCTCCATAGAGACTCATAACATCGATAATCCCAACTCCACGAATCTCAAGTAGATGCCTTAAGATTTCAGCTGGCTCTCCCCAAAGAGTCATCTCATCCTTGGAATAAATATCGACACGGTCATCCGCTACTAGACGGTGACCACGCTTCACGAGTTCAAGACCTGTCTCACTCTTACCGATACCACTATCCCCTTGGATCAAGACTCCCATGCCATAGATATCCATCAAGACACCATGTACACTCGTACGTTTAGCTAAACGGGAATCAAGATAACTAGATAACTCTCCAGACAAACGGCTGGTTGCTGTCCGACTGGTTAAAATCGCAATCTTGCATTCTCTAGCAGCCTTCAACATTTCTTCTGGAACTACCAAGCCACGGGCTACGATGACCGCTGGTGTTTCTGGCAGAAACATTTTTTTCAAAACTTGATAACGGTTTTGAGAAGGCATACTAACCAAATAGGACCACTCCTTCATCCCCAAAAGCTGGATCCGTTCTGGAGTGTAGTAATCAAAATAGCCCGTCATTTCAAGACCAGGTCTCGTAATGTCCGCTGTGTTGATTTCTTTTTCAAGCAATTCGCCTTCGCCATATACAATATCTAGTCTGAGCTTTTCAATTACTTCTCTTACTAAAACCGACATAATTTCCTCCTTCAATCGAGTTCTCCTTACTATTATATCAAATTGTAGTTGGAAGTTTCCTTTTTTTGCAGGATTTACAGTATTTATTTAAAAATAAAAAGACTAGACAAGTCTAGCCTTTCATTTCAAATTAGAATTTTTTACGTTTACGAGCTGCTTCTGATTTACGTTTACGTTTTACAGAAGGTTTTTCATAGAATTCACGTTTGCGTGTTTCTTGAAGAGTACCAGCTTTAGTAACCGCACGTTTGAAACGACGAAGTGCATCGTCAAGAGATTCATTCTTACGTACTACTGTTTTAGACATTTTTTTCACTCCCTTCAAGTTCAAGATCTATTCCATTTTACACGCAAAATGAATATTTGTCAAGAGGAAACTAAGTTTTTTATTCTTCATAATGATTAATAATATAGTCCACCATCTCCTCCATATCTGCTTCAGATAAAGGTAATTCCCAGTTTGTTGTTTCCATTTTAAGAAAATCATCACTGACTTTCAGTTCATTATCTGGTTTTCCATCTTTATCATCTGATTCCTCATCTTTATCATCTGATTCCTCATCTTTTTCAAATATGATACCTATTCTATCATATAAGACATGAAGATTATGACTATTTGGATCAATATCAAAAGACTGTAAAGAGATTAGTATATCATTTCCTTTATAACACAAATCAATCCACATATGATTTGATAAATCATATGGTCTAGATAATCTACTACCCGAGGTGTACTTTTTATCTCCTCTACCTCCTAAATATTGATTTCTTGTGTTAAATGGTTTATCTTTCGACTTAGTAAAAAGATAATTCCCTTCCTTATCTTTCTTCTTTGTAATAAACTCTATTATTTTTTTTCTTTCTTCCGTTCTAGCGCTCTTATACGCTTCTTTTACTTTTAGAAATTCTTCTTTATTCATGTGGTCCCCTAACGTAATGTTGAAGTTTTATACGTCTAAAACCACTCACTCCAAAGAGCAAGTGGTTCTGAATTTATTTTTCAAGTAAGCTTAACGCTTCTGCATCTGCAATGATGGTCACGTCAGGGTGGTTTTGTAGACTACTTGCTGGTAGACTTTCAGTTACTGGGCCTGACACTGTTCCAGCGATAGCTTCTGCTTTTGACTCACCATAAGCAAAGAGAAGAATAGACTTGGCATCCAAGATGTTTTTAATTCCCATTGAAATGGCTTGGGTTGGGACGTCTTCAATCTTGTCAAAGAAGCGAGCATTAGCTTCGATGGTAGACTGGTCAAGTTCGACTAGATGTGTTTGGCTATCAAATGGAGTTCCTGGCTCGTTAAAGCCGATATGTCCATTGCGACCGATTCCCAAGATTTGCAAATCAACTGGATGGTCAGCCAAAATTTGGTTGTAGCGTTCAACTTCAGCTTTAGCATTATCCTTAACCCCACGAGGCAAGAAACTTTCTTTAAATGGTTTTTGGTTGAACAAGTTTTCTTGCATAAAGTAACGGTAAGATTGTGGATTGTCCCCATCAAGTCCCACATACTCATCAAGGTTGACACTTGTTAGATTTGAAAAATCAAGGTCACTTTCAACGATTTCTTTGTAAAACTCAAGTGGACTACTTCCTGTCGCAAGTCCCAAAGTTTGAGCGCCATTGGCCAACTTTTCCTTCAAAATTTCAAAAGCTACTTTTCCACCTTCGATTTGGTTTTCAACTTTAATAACTTTCATCTTTTCATCCTCCATTTTAATCTATATTTATTATATGGTATAGACCAATTTTTGTCAAGTGAAAACGATTTAATTTCTAAAAAAAGAGCGCCCAAACTTGAAACATGTTATAATGGATAAGATTAGAAGTTAGAAAGAATGATGAAAAAATGAATACAGCTGATTTTGATTTCCACTTACCTGAGGAATTGATTGCTCAAACACCCCTTGAAAAACGTGATGCCTCTAAACTCCTCATCGTCAATCGTGAGACGGGAGAATTTCAGGATAAACACTTCCACTCTATTATTGATATGTTGGAACCAGGTGACGCCCTTGTCATGAACGACACCCGTGTTCTCCCAGCCCGCCTCTATGGTCAAAAGGAAGAAACAGGTGGCCACGTGGAGCTTCTCCTTCTTAAAAATACTGCTGGTGATGAGTGGGAGGTCCTAGCTAAACCTGCCAAACGCCTCAAGGTCGGTACTCGCGTCAGCTTTGGAGATGGTCGTCTCAGTGCTATCGTTACAGAAGAATTGACCCACGGAGGCCGTATTGTCCGCTTTGAATACCAAGGAATTTTCCTAGAAGTCTTGGAAAGTCTGGGTGAAATGCCACTGCCGCCTTATATCCATGAAAAACTAGATGATCGCGAACGTTATCAAACGGTCTACGCTAAAGAAAGTGGCTCTGCTGCTGCACCGACTGCTGGCCTCCACTTCACCAAAGAACTGCTAGCAGAAATCCAAGCCAAGGGTGTCCATTTGGTTTATTTGACCCTCCATGTCGGACTCGGAACCTTTAGACCTGTCTCTGTTGACAATCTGGACGAACATGAAATGCACTCAGAGTTCTACCAGCTTTCTGAGGAAGCAGCTGCCACCCTTCGCTCTGTTAAGGAAAATGGAGGTCGCGTCATCGCTGTAGGAACCACTTCTATCCGCACACTGGAAACTATCGGCTCCAAGTTTGACGGACAAATCCAAGCAGATTCTGGCTGGACCAATATCTTTATCAAACCCGGTTACGAGTGGAAGGTTGTAGACGCCTTCTCAACCAACTTCCACCTTCCAAAATCAACTCTAGTCATGCTAGTTTCAGCCTTTGCTGGTCGGGACTTAGTCCTAGATGCTTACCACCATGCCATCCAAGAACACTACCGCTTCTTTAGCTTTGGTGATGCTATGTTTATCTATTAAGAAAATCCCTATTAGGAAACCTAATAGGGATTTTTCTAATTATTCCATACTAAACTTTGGATCCTTCAAACTCTGCACACTGGCATTGATAACTGCTCCGATAATTAAAATCTTTGCGATGAGAATAAACCAGAACATCATGACCACCACAATAATGGAACTGAAGAATCGAACATCGACCAGATGATTGACATAGTTATTGAAATAGACAGAAAAGATATTCAACAGAAAGACAAGGGTCAGTAAGACAAAGACACTACCAGGAAAAACGTAGCGAATACGAGGGACTCTAACGTTTGGAAGGAAATAGTAGAGCATGACCAAGATGGCAAAGAGCAAGGCATAAATCAAAGGCCCTGTAAAGTCCTGTAGATAATCAAAGAAAGGACTGTCTGATTGCCAGTAAGTTTTGAGGAGGTTGAGCAACATACGTCCAAACATACTCAAAAATAAGGCTAAGGCAAAAAGAATTTGCAATCCAAAGCTAACAAGTAAACTCATGAGTTGATGGGAGATAATTCCTCGGCTCTTGGCCACTCCATAAGCCTTATTAAAGGCTTTTTGGAGAAAATCCATCGATTTCGAGAAGGTCCAAAGTGCAGACAAGACTGCAAAACTCAGCAAACCAGTCGATGGTTGAGTCAGGACTTCTCGGACAATCTTTGCAACCACATCATAGACTGTATCTGGTACAAATTCCTTGATGGTGAGCAAAAAATTTGAAATCGGAATTTGAAAATAGGGCAAAATATTGACCACTATCATCAGCAAGGGGAAGATTGAAATCAACCAATAGTAGGCAACCGCAACACTGGTCAGTTCACTATCGGAAGCTTGATAAAAATGTAAAAAAGCTTTCAACAAGGGCCGTTCCATCAGCTCTTTCCACCACTTTTTCATGTTGCGATCCTCCTAATACACTTTGATTTTCTAAACTAATTTCTTCTGACTAATTCCATCATATCATAGGGTAGGGTATTTGCGGCTTCTTTTAGAGAATAATTTTCAAGATTGTTGACATTTTGCCGTAATTTCTTGGCATACTTGGTCGTAATCAATTTCTTCTCTTCGTATTCAAAGATTAACTTACGTTCTAGGTAGTAACCTCTTAGCATTTCATCGATATTGTTTGGTTTGATACGAGTGATAACACGTTCGACAAAGGCCCCACTACCGATAATAGCTGTTTCACGCAAGCGAGACTCCTGCATAAAGCTAATCAGACTACTCTTGTAGATTCCTTTTAGGTTTTCCAAACTTTCGATAATCAACTCCGTGTTCTCCAGATAGAGTTCGGATATTTGATCATAATCAATGGCTCGAAGGCGACGTTGCTCCTTGTCATTCCAACTACGGAAAGTCTGGCCAAAGGTCAGCAATTCATGCAGGACAAAACGCAAGATACGGAGGGATACAAGGAAGTAATATGTTAGGCGGGAAGCCACCTTGCGATTGATGCTCTGTTCCATATTTTTCAAATAGCGTTGGTAAACTTGATAGCCACGCTCACCGATTTTTCCTTCCTCGTAAGCCTGCTCTAAACCATCGCTTTCGATACTCAAGATGAGGAGTTTTAAAGCCTCCCAGTCCTCTTGGGCGCTTTTATTTTCTTGACTAAGGATTAGGTTTTCAATTCGGCCGTGATAATTATCAATAGCCGCATAAAGGGGTAGTTTGTTCTTATGCCCTTCCAGTTCTTTTTCTAACTCTCCTGTGACCTCATTTAAAATTGCAATGTGCATGAGGTAATCCTTGGTTTCTTCTTGCTCCTCGGAAAGGTGGGGAAGAACTAAAAGACCTGTTAGAAAGCTTAATAGCGTGACACCCGCTACAAGGAAAAGTAAGAGGGGATACTCCTGCTCTAGATTACTAGGTATGAGAAGAATAGTTGCAATAGAGACTGTTCCTTTTACACCAGAGAAGGTCAAAAGAAGCATATCCTTCATGTAATTACGAAGATTTTTCTTGAGCCGTCGAGTTCTCCAAATATAGAAGCCATAAATCATGACAAAGCGAATGGCAAAAAGTAAGAATGTCAGTAAAACAACCGATACCAATAAGAGTAGGGGATTATAAAGGGGATTGGTCAGGATAGGTTCTGCTATCATTTCCAATTCCATTCCCAAGATGACAAAGACAGAACCATTGAGCATGAAGGTCACGGTATGCCAAACAGTATCAGTAACAGTATCAACTTGGGCTTCGAGGAGTGTGATTTTCTTGAAACGACTGGCCTTCAAAATCCCTGCAACTACAACTGCGATAATCCCTGAAACATGGATTTCTTCGGCGATAAAGAAGGTCATAAGAGGCAAACTCAGTTCAAGCAAAAGTTCACTCGCTATATCCGTCACTCGCAGACTCAGTAAAAATGTATGTAGGAAACGATTGATCATTGCCGTCACAAAGCCGATCGCAAAACCACCAAGGATAGAAAGAGCTAGGGAAGTTCCAGCCTGACTGAGGGAAAAAGCGCCTGTTGTCCATGCAGTCAGAGCCACCCTAAAGGCAACCAAACCAGAAGCATCATTTAAAAGTCCTTCTCCTTTGAGGATATTGGAAACCCGCTTTGGGAAACTAAAACGCTCAGACAGAGAAGCAAAAGCTACCAAATCCGTCGGACCAAGCGCTGCCCCAACAGCCACGCAGGCGGCTAAGGGAAGGCTGAGCCAAAGGAAATAAGCCAAGGATCCCAAACTCAGGGTAGAGATGAAAATCACTGGAAAAATTAAATAAACAATGATACGCCAGTGTTTTAAAACAGATGTAATATCTGCTTCTTGAGCTTCACGAAAGAGTAGGGGACCAATAACAACTGCCAAAAACAGCTCGGTATTGAGATGAAAGTCAGTATTTGGCAAAAAGAGACCAATGCCAATTCCCAAAAGAATTTGTACTAGGGGGAGGGGCAAAAAAGGCAAGAGTTTATTTGTCGTACTGGAAACAATTAAGACAAATAAAAATAGAAGCAGGTAAATGAGTAATTCCACGCAATTCCTCCTTAGTCTTTTTTACAGCAAGATTCAAATATCTCCTTCTGCTCTTGGATTTTCTGATCAATCTTGGAACAATCTTTGTGCTCAATTTTTTTCTGGCACCGTTCCATTTCAAGAGCCACTAACTTTTTCTTGATTTTGAGCATTTTCTTACTCATATGCTCTTCGTCGAGTACTCCAACCGCTCGCTCATGCTGCGTTGACTCAACAAAATTTTGGCGCATAGCCTCTAATTTCTCACGTAGGTACTGCTTATCCATGTCTATATCTTTCTAATTTCTCAATCATAACTAAAAACGGGGGATTGTTGACTTGGTTGAGAGTCCGATAAATGGCAGCTGTATACTCTTGTTGGTTCAACTGGCTAACAAAGTCCAAAACAGCATCCCTCTCAATATCTCCTCCCTCATGACCATAATAAATCATAATGGCAATCCGTCCACCCTTGACAAGCAAATGACAGAGCTTTTTAAGTGCTTCCATGGTAGTCTGAGGTTTGGTGATGACGGATTTGTCAGCAGAAGGCAAATAACCCAGATTAAAAATCCCTACCTTAGCTTCTGTCACAAACTGGTCAAGTGTCTCATGACCTTGCAAGATTAACTGGGTATTTGTCATTCCAGCCTGATCCAAACGCTCTTGCGTCTTCTCCAAAGCCTGCTCCTGGATATCAAAGGCATAGACTTGCTTGGCTAGCTTGGCTAAAAATAGCGTATCGTGGCCATTCCCCATGGTCGCATCCACTACGATATCCTCTTTTGTCACAACTTCCGCTAAAAAATCATGTGCCATCTCAAGTGGTCTTTTCATTTTTAAACTCCTGTTTTACAGCCTTGCATCCTTGCACACTTCCGCGACGTCGCATCTCAGTTTCAATAGCATTCAGCACTTCCCATTTATTGAGACTCCACATGGGACCAATCAGCATATCTCTAGGTGCATCTCCTGTGATTCGATGAATGACAATATGCTTGGGAATGATTTCCAACTGGTCACAAATGACCTTGACATACTCATCCTGACTCATCAGTTGCAAGCGTCCTTCGTGGTAATCTCGCTGCATCCGTGTATTGGTCATGAGGTGAAGCAAGTGCAGTTTAATTCCTTGAATATCATTATCCGTGACACAGCGACGGACATTTTCAATCATCATCTCATGAGTCTCACCGGGCAAGCCATTGATCAAATGGGAAACAATCTCAATCTTGGGATATTTCCTCAAGCGTTTGACTGTTTCAACATACAATTCATAAGAATGAGCACGGTTAATCAGGTCAGAGGTTGCTTCAAAGGTGGTCTGTAATCCCAATTCTACCGTCACATGCATGCGCTCCGATAACTCAGCCAAATATTCAATGGTTTCATCGGGTAAACAGTCTGGCCGTGTTCCGATATTGATTCCTACTACACCTGGCTCGTTGATAGCCTGCTCATATCGCTCCCGAATCACTTCCACCTTTTCATGGGTGTTGGTAAAGTTTTGGAAATAAACTAGATACTTTTTAACATCTGGCCACTTGCGGTGCATAAAGTCGATTTCCTTATAAAATTGCTCACGGATAGGGGCATCTGGTGCTACAATGGCATCTCCAGAACCCGAAACCGTACAAAAGGTACAACCCCCATGTGCCACAGTTCCATCGCGATTAGGACAGTCAAACCCCGCATCAATAGGAACTTTAAAGGTCTTTTCTCCAAAGAGTTTTCGATAATAATCATTCAAGGTATTATAAGATTTCATAACTTTCATTATAACAAAAAACACCTACAATCTCAAAAGCCTGACTTTCCAACAAATTCCCTTGTTTCTCATTTCCTTTAGCGTTTTTTTATGATACAATATGGGTATGATTTTAATGAAAATAGCATCTATTTTATTATTGATATTAACCTTGGTGGTTTGCTTTATTGTCACCAAGCTTTTCGGACTAAAAAAACTAAGAATTAATTTCGCGGATTTAGCTTTTCCACTTTTGGTATTCGAGTACTACCTTATCACTGCTAAAGCCTTTACCCACAACTTTCTACCGCGACTTGGTGTTGCCCTTTCTCTCCTAGCAATCCTCTTAGTTATCTTTTTTCTCCTCAAAAAAAGAAGTTTTTACTACCCTAAATTTATCAAATTCTTCTGGAGAGCAGGTTTTCTCCTTACCCTGATTATCTACATAGCTATGATTGTCGAATTGATGATGGTAAAATGATCACTGACCCTGTATTTAATTACCGGGTTTTTCTTTTACTCCTATACTTAAAAAGAGACTGAGACAAAAGTCTAATCTTAAATACAAAAAGCGAACAAAATCAGTTATCTGACACTCAGAGTGCTGTATTGTTCGCTTTTTTGTCTAATCTATCGATTTAAAAATTTATAATAAAGAATTCCTAAAATCAAAATCTTTTTGTCTCAGCCTCTTTTAAGCTATAAGGCATTCTACAGCCTAAAAATACTAAACTCTAATCTTCTTTTTTGCCTTTAGTGGCGACTAATCCTGCCCCCAAACCGAGAAGAGCTAGGCCTGCTGCTACTGCTGCTTGGCTTGCTGCACTTCCTGTATTTGGCAACTGCTCTTTTTGAGCTTGATTAGCTTTACTTGAAGCAATTTCTTTTGTATCTGCTTTTTCTGATACTTGTGGTTTTGTAATTTCTTGAGGTACTGGTTTGGTCATTTCACCAGCTGTACCGACTTCGACGATGCGATCTTGAGCCATGACTTTATCATAGCTTTCTTTTTCAGTTCGCTTGCCATTTTCAACTTCGATCAAGTGAACACGGATACCCTTTTGACCTTCTTTGAGAACACGAGTTTGACCCGCTGGAAGCTGATCATTCTTTTGTTCCTGAACTTTGAAATCAATGATTTCTTCTTCTGAGATAAGCTCTGGAAGATTAAGAACGAGGTTCTTAACTTCGTCTTCTGGAAGAGAAGTTCCTGGTTTAGTACCAACTTCTACTATACGATCTTGAACAGCGACTTTATCGTAAGTTTCTTTAAGCTGACGTTTTCCATTTTCCACTTCAATCAAGTGAAGACGGATACCTTTTTGACCTTCTTGGACAACACGAGTTTCTCCTAGGTACAACTTATCAGACTTACGCTCCTGAACCTTGAAGTCGATGGTTTCTTCTTCAACTACAAGTTCTGGTCTGTTAAGGACTAGGTTCTTCACTTCGTCTTCTGGAAGAGAGGTTCCTGGTTTTGTTCCGACCAAGACGATGCGGTCTGTCGGAGCCTCTACCACTTCACGGAGTTTTTCTTCCTTACTTCCACTAGGATTAACCGCTGTGAAGATCCGTTCCTTACCAACTTTTCCTTCTTGTTCTACACGAGTTTCACCTAGATACAATGTTGAATCCTTTTTCTCAACTGTCTTATAGGCCAAATCGTTTTCAACAAATTCGAGTTTTGGAAGTTCTTCTTGTACAGCAGCAACAGTCTTCTCAGAAACTGGTTTTTCCTTAGTCAACTGGATACGGTATTCCTTGACTTGTTTTCCACTTTCTGAAACAAGGCGAACAAGTACTGGAAGGCTATCGTCTCCGCTATCTACAACTGTTGAAGCTACTTGATTACTTTCTTCGACTGAGACTTTTGGACGTTGACCTTTATAGGTGATTTGATAGTCTTGACGATCTTCAGCGAAGTCAGGAAGTTCTTTTCCATCCACAAGAATCTTCGATTGCGTACTTTCTTGAGGCAATTCACTCGGTGCAAGGAAGGTCATCTCAATCATCGCAACACCGCTCTTGTCTGCTTTACGCTCCATACGCCATCTCATGGCTTTGGCTTTGACAGCTTTAAATGTTACGTTGATTTCATCACCAGCTGCGATGTCTTTATCTGCACGATAAGGTACAGCTTCCCAATTTTCTGGATTATTAAATGGATGAGCTGCATCGTAGGCTTGGTAGTTAGAATAGTAGGTAGGCACTTCAAAATCTGGGCCAATATAGCGTTCCAAAACGAGTTTAGATGGGGCATCCGTACCACTATCTGCAAAGAAATGAAGTTTGGCTTGCGCTACAGTCCGTTCTACAATCTTACCATTTTCACGGAAGATTACACCTGCTGATACTTCTGGATTAGAAGATGGTGTTGGAGACCAGTTTGTCCAACGACGATTTTCTGAATGATTTCCGTCATTGAGATAGTCCACACGGTCATGGGAGTTTCTATCAATGTCGTTAGTGGCTGAAGCAAAGGCGCGGTTACTATTTTCATCATACTCTGGGTTATTTGAAAGAGCTTCACCAAGTTTGTCTGTCACTCGTACAGTGAACTCAGCAACAAGATCGCTACCAAGGACACGACCTCGAACGGTAAATTGACCTGCTTTTGTCAGATTTTCTGCTGGAACTTCTTCCCATTCAACTGCCAAGTCTTTTGTTTCATAACCGTCTTTACCTGTGAAGTAAACAGGAACCTTAGTTGGCAATTCAAGCGGTTGCCCTACTTGTACCAAACGAGCTTGTTTGACCGCGGCAACTGGTTTACGAGAGAGCAAGTCTTTATTGCTTGTAAAGTGTAGACGGTATTCTCCTAGGATATCACCATTTTCAGCTTTCGCGATAACACGAACTGGCTCACCTTCACGAACACTTGGAACGACGGTAGCGAGACCATTGTTGCTAACACTTGCTGTTACTGCAGGAACTTTTCCATCTACAGACTCAAGGTAGTAGTCTGTCAAATCAGGGTTGAAGTTTGCTAAGTCTTTACCGTCAACTTGGATTCTCGTTTGTCCTTGTTTGGCTGCTGCGACTTGTTTTGCAAAGATTTGTACTTCTGTGATAGAAGTTCCTTTCTTGCTATCAAGTCGAACCATACGAATGCGAACCGCATAGGTCTCAACTTTATCAAAGCTGAAATGATTCATTTCTCCAGCTTTTAATTGAGCTGGTGCTTTGAGATTGCTTACCTCTTTCCAGTTTGCAGGATCGTTAAAGACATGGTTTTCCTCACCTACAAAGCTAGGATTTTTAGGAGCTGTTGGAACAGTCTTACCAACATAATACTCAATCACATAAGACTTAGGTACACCAACTCCGTGGTCTTCGTGGAATCCGACACTTAGATTATCAACAGAACGTTTGCTCAAGATACCTGAATCTCCGAATAGGACACCGACTGAAGCTTCTGGATTAGTACGATTCCAGTTTGTCCAACGGTTGGCTGGTCGGTCATTAAAGGAAATCAATTTATCGTTGACATTTGAAACAGGATCGGTTGGATTTGAGTCTGAAGCAAAGGCAAGTGGCAATTCTGAACCTGTCCATTGGTCAGAAATATTTGCTCCTTGCTCAGTTTGAGCAGACACACGAACATGAAGTTTGGTAGTTAATTGCGTACCTTCTAGGCGACCATTAACTGTAAAGACACCTTCCTTGGCGTATTGCTCTGAACGAATCGCGTCCCAAGTAACCTTAGCTGATGAAACGTGACCATTTGAATCGTAGGTACGAACACTTTCTGGTAATTGTGGTGCTTCAGCGATTGGTGTTGTCACACTGACTTCTTCAACCGAAACGATACCTTCTACAGAGACTTTAGCACGCGCTTCAAGGTCAATTCCTTCAACTTTACCTAGAACTTCGAAGGTTTGATAGTGGTCTAGTTTTTCTTTCGGAATAGCTTGCCAAATGACTTTATGAGTTTTAGGGAAACCTTTGTCATACTCAACAGTTACTGTTGTTGGAAGAGTAGGTTCTTGATGCAAGTCTGTCACTACATTTACCGGACGGATAGATTGCGCAACCTTCGTCTCAGTATTGGCTTGGATAGTGAGTTCAACTTGGCCTTTAGCTCCCTCATATTCCGCTTTCAGAGTGACTGCTCCTGGCTTATGTAACTCAAGCATTCCTTTACGAACTGCGACTTCCCCTTCACCACTTGTAGAGAAGGTTACTTTATCAGCTGGTAAAACTGCTTGGGTTCCGTCTTGATAGTGAGCGAGTACAGACAATTTCACTGTTTGATCTTCTTTGAGATCGTCAGCTTGCTCCACTTGTAGGCTCAAATGGTCAATTTTTGGTGCTTCTTCAAGGAATTGAATTGCATAGGTTTGAAGAGGGCCACCATCTTTTGGTTGAACATAGATGCTTGCACGCATGCCGTTTGCTGCACTTGCTTGGACTACAGTAACATCCGCATTTTCAGCACTTGCTTCAACTTCTGGCAAGGATGCACCGTAAGCAAGAGTTCGATATTGCATTGGATTTTGAGTAGTAAGACCAGTGACAGATTCGCCACCTACAGTTACATTTGGTGTTACAGGTGCTGCAACATCACCGTCTTCTACTACAAGGGTAGCGTGAATAGTCTCACCACCTAGTTGGCCAGTCATTGGAATACGTGATCCTGCAACTGACAGTTTAGCTTTATCTGCTTCCGCAATCTCCCACTTATCAACTTCGTATTCTTGAACGCTTCCATCCGTAACAGCAATAGAAACGTATTTGTCAACAGCGCTCAAGTCTGTTCCTGGAGCAACACGCTTAACAGTTGGAAGCTCATTTGCAATTGCTAGAATTTCGACACGGGCCTCAACTTCGCGTCCATCTGCCATACCTTTAACAGTCACAACTCCTGCTTGGCTCACATCAACTGAAGACCAAGTTACTGGACGTTTTTCACGACTGCCATCACTGTAGATAAAACCGACTGTCTTCGGCATTTTTGGCTCTTTCTCAATAACAGTACGTACTTTTGGTACTTCTGTCCCGAGAACAGTCTTTTCTTGGTCTTCTTTTTTACCAGTAAAGACCGTTATTTGACTAGATTTCAAGAGATCTGAATGGGCAGTAAGGGTGAATTTACCTGCTTGCTCAGTTGATTTAACAATGGCAACCCCTTTACCGTTAAAGGCTCTGCGAATCCAAGAACCATCTGGTTGTGCCTTATAACGTTCACGGCTGGCTTGTTCCCCATTATCTACACCGACAAGTTGACCTTGACCATGCAATTGGAAGCGAACCAGATTATTAGCAGTTGGGACTACATTCCCTTGGCTGTCAACAATTTCGTAGTAGATGTAGGTCAAGTCTTTTCCATCTGCAGCGATTGCGTGTTCTTCCTTGATGAGACGAACACCTGCTGGTTGGCCTGCAGTGGTAATCTTGTCACGTGCAATTTCTTTACCAGCTTCATCACGAGCTACTGCTTCTAAAGTACCTGGTTGGTAAGCAACCTTCCACTCAAGATAGAGTTCCTTGGCATTGGCACCTTCTTGGTAAGTGCGTCCATCGCTAGTTTGTTTCTTGTTAAACTTCTTAACCCCAAGAGATTGACCATTCAAGAACAATTCTACGCTTGCAGCGTTTGAGTAAGCACGAACTGGAATTTTTCCTTGTGCATCTTCTACTTTAGAGGCCAAGTCTCTATTTTCCCAGTTCCAGTGAGGAAGGAGGTGAACCATTGGTTTCTTCTTAACAGAAACCCATTGGCTTTGGTAGAGGTAGAAATCATGTTTTGGAATACCAGCTGTATCAACAATACCAAAGTAAGAACTCTTAACTGGTGTATGGTTTTGGTTGTGCCATGGTGTAGGCTCCCCGATATAGTCTGTACCAGTCCAGATAAATTGTCCTGCGTAACCAGCATTGTCACGGTCAAAAGTCCATGAAGCGGTTGCAGTTTTACCCCAACCAACACGGTCATTTCCATAATCAGACTGTTCGTAATGACGCTCAGGTCCGTTACTATGTTTCAATTCCTGTTCAGGGCGATAGTAACTTCCACGTGTACGGGTAGCTGAAGATGTCTCAGAACCGTAAATCAACCAGTTAGGATGTTTCGTACGAAGCGCTTTGTAGTTGTCTTCAGAATAGTTGAATCCAACTGCATCCAGTTCATCAGCAATTTTCTCATGTCCACCACTACCATTACCGAAACGGAACTTATCTGCACCCATGGTAACGTAACGAGTCTTATCAACATCCTTGATAACTTTGACCAGACGTTTTACAGTTGCTAGAGAGTGGGCATCACCATTAGCTTCACCGATTTCATTACCAATTGACCACATGAAGATAGCAGGGTTGTTTTTGCCTCTTTCGACCATGGTACGAAGATCGTAGTCAGACCATTTTTCACCTTTTCTTGCTTCTAGGTGAGTGGCATCTTTTTCAAAGAAACGACCATAGTCATAAGGTTTCTTTCCACCATACCACGTATCAAAGGCCTCTTCCTGAACGAGCAAACCAAGTTCTGCAGCGATTTGCAAAGTTTGCTCACTAGCAGGGTTGTGGGTTGTACGGATGGAGTTGACCCCCATCTCCTTCATTTGTTTGAGACGACGGTATTCTGCCTTATAGTTTTCTTCTGCTCCAAGAGCTCCGTGGTCATGGTGCAAGGAAACACCATGGAATTTAATGCGTTCACCATTCAAAGAGAAGCCTTCATTTGGAGTCCAATGATAGTAACGGTAACCAAACAGATCCTTCTTAGCATCCACCAATTGACCATCACGGTAAACACGCGTAATCAATTCGTACAAGGCTGGTTTGTCATTTAAAACTGTCCAGAGTTTTGGTTGTTCAACTTCTAAAATAGCATCAAGACTTGTTGATTCATGTGCTTTCAAGGTACGACTCGCTGTACGAACCAAGCCTGTTACAGCCTGACCACCACGTTCAACGATTTGATACTCTGCTACAAGTTCATGGTCTTTATCGTCTGTATTAACGATTTTGCTGGTCACATGTGTTTCAACCTTGCCATGTTGCTGTTGTTCTAGTTTTGGTGTTAAGATGGTTGTACCATTTTTCTCAACATGAACCTTATCTGTCATTTGCAAGGTCACATCACGGTAGATACCGCTACCTGAGTACCAACGGCTACTTGGTTGTTTGTTGACTGCATGAACAGCAATCACATTCTCACGACCATCTTTGTGGAGGTATTTGGTAATATCGTATGAGAACTGGTTATAACCATTTGGATAATGTCCCACTAACTGACCATTGACATAGACTTGAGAATCCATGTAGACACCATCAAAGGTTACACGAACATTTTTCTTAAGGTCTTTTTCATCAAGTTTAAAGGTCTTACGATACCAAGCTTCACCACCATTGAGCTGTCCACCTTCGTTTTGGGCAGGCGATTGATGGTCAAAATCGTTAAAGATACTCCAGTCGTGTGGGAGATCCAATTTTTGCCATGTTGATACATCAGCATCTGATTTCACAGCTTCTTTAGGATTCGCATTGAGTTTAAAGTGCCAATTTTGATTAAAATTCACTTTTCTATCTTCAATCATTTGATTTACTTCTTCATTTGTTGCAGCTTTCAACTCTTCCTTGACAGGCTTTTCTTGACTTGAAGCTTGAGATTCTACCTTTGGAGCTGTTTCTTCAGGTTTTACTGACGCTTTCTCCTCTTTTGGAGCTACAGGTTCCTCTTCTTTCTTCTCTGGTTTGCTTGCTTCAATTTGAGCAGCTTGACTTTGATCGACACTTACAGCCTCGTTATTCTCTACTACTGCTTGATCCTGTTTTTCCTCCTCTGCTGGACTTTCCTCTTTTGCTTGTTCTACAGTGTGCGCAATAGGAGTTTCATCCGCAAAAACTGGTGATTCTCCAACAACACTTCCTCCAAATAGAACAGCACAGGTTCCAATCATGACAGAGCAAGCTCCTACAGCAAACTTACGAATACTGTAGACTCTTTTACGATTCCAAAAGCCTTTTTCCATAAAATCCTCCTTTAGTAACCGCTTCCATTTCTTTGTAAGCGCATTACTTTTTCATAGCCTTTTATCCTTATTTTATAAAATAATATAGGAAATTTCAATACCCTAAACACAAAAAATCATATTTTTGATTGTTTTTTCTAAAATTTGTAGAAGATTCAAAAAATGTGAATGTAGATTTAGAACAAGAACAAACATTTCTTGTCACTCAGTAAAATGTTATAAAAAAGAGACTAAACAAAAGCGCACAATCTGTGCACTTTGTTTTCACTTGATTTACAAAAGAAAGAGTCCCACTAGTACGGCTGTCAGTCCTGCCAGGATAAAGAAGTAGGCTAGCCAACGCGGCGCTGGTTTTTCTTCCACCACCACTTTCTTAGGCATATAATTTCCAGAAATTAGAAACATCACCCCCGAAAAAATCACTGCAATTTTATTAACGTTGAAGTGGGAATCAAGAGCATAGAACAGAATGGAAAGATAGACAACAATATGGGTCAAAGGAACAATCCAAAGGACGAAGCGGGCAAAAGCTGGCTTGGTGATTTCTCGGTAAGCCATTGCCCCATAAACAATCAGCTGTATCAAAGTCATAAAGATTGGCAGACCCCAGATAAAGAGCAATTTAGGTGCATACTTAAATGTCGGGCTAATCGGCGACATGAAATTGATCCTAATATTCTCTGGCAAACTAGGATAAATCCATAAGGCATAAGCAAGTGACAGCAAAATAACCAAGAAAGGCAGTGGCAATTCTCTAAGGTTATTTCTCAGTTTCGTTTTCATTATTTTTCCCTCCTAGCGCGGCAATCCAGACCAAAATTTCCTCAAAAACCGTGGCATCTAAATGGTAGTAAATGTAATTTTTCTGCCGTTCTTCATAGATAAGCCCTGCTTTTTTCAGCTGGGACAAATGATAAGACACCGTCGCTCCCGTCAAATCAAAGACTTGAGCGATCTCGCCAGCCGACTTGGGACCTTTTTTTAGTATTTCTAATATTTCCCGCCGAACTGGATCGGCTAGGGCTTTCATGGTTTCACTAATTCCCAATTTTGATACCTCTTAAAAATGGATTGATGACATATTTCCGGCTGAGGAAAAATAAAGTTCCTCGTTTTACATAAATCAAGACCCCAATGTAGACAAGCAAAGTGCCATGAAGTGCCCCACCCAAATGACCAAGATTTTCTGCCAGCAATCCTCCTAAAACTATTTAGAAAACTTTCAAATTCTTTTTTCCATTATACTGTTTTTGAGGATAAAAGACAAGGAGGGCTTAGCTAAACACTAAAACCCGCTTGGTAGTCCATGAGGTCAAGCATGGTGATGGGCTTGTCGTACTTGAGATTTGTCAAAAAATCCTTGGGCAGATACTCTTTTATGTCTGTTTTCAGGTCGATTTTTCCTTCTTCCCAAAACTGCATGATACTGACCCAAACCGTGATTTTGGTCGTTGAGCCCCACTCGAAAGCCGAGCTATCGTCTACAGCTAGCTTTTTCTCCTTGTTCATATAGCCAAAATTATTTTGGTAAAGAGTGTTGCCGTCCTTGTCAAAGACCGTCGTTTACAGTCCAGCACCGGTTCTTTCGAGTTCTTTCTAATAGTCTTCAATCTTTTGACCAATTTGGTCATAATGCGTCCCGGTAACTTTTGCTGGTCGCTAGCGTGGTCCGCTCCAAAAGCGAGCAAGCCTCACGTTACTAGCGCCACAGCGCTTTTCAAAAATGGTGATTTCATGATGATCACCAATCATTATTTTCTATATTTCCTTCACTTAAAAAGGAAAAAGAAAGAGCAAACTGAGTAGACCGAGAAGCAGCCACAACCAGCCAAAGATAAAGAATAACAGGATTTTAACAAAACCGAAAATATGAAACATGATTTTCTCCTTTCGTGTCAGACATTTTTAAAAGAGAAAGAGGCTCACAAGAAAAAGGATTGAGCTGATGCCACTGAAGACATAAGCTAAGACGCGTGGTGCAGGCTCTTGATCTGCCACTAACTTTCTTGTGAGAAAGTAGCTGACAGCATTAAGGATAATTGCCGACATAATCCCATTGACCTTAAATACCGGAAAAGCTGGATTGAGCCCATAAAGAAGAACACTGATATAAACTACGGTATTGATAAAGGGAACCAGCCAGTAAAGGAAATGGACAAATTGCTTGTCGATAATCTCTTTAATAGTCGTCGTGTAGCAAACAATCAGTTGAATTACACTCAAGAGAACTGGCAAAAACCAGATAAAGATTTGCTTGGGCATGCCTAGACCGCTATAGGGCAAATGCCCTCTGATTAGCTGAGGTAGGTCTGCATAGATTGACAAAGCGTAGATAAGTGGTAGCCAAATAGCGATAAGGCTTGCGATGAGTTCTTTCCATTTTAATTTCATTTTTTTCCTCCAATTTATAATTCCAGACAGTCATCAAAGCGGTCTAAAAGAGCCCGACCTTGATTGTGGGTAATAACGATAACAATGCGGTCTTTAATCGACAAGATATAGTCCATGACTTCCGCTGCCAAGTTGGGATCAAGATTGCTAGTCGGCTCATCAAAAATCAGCACATCATAATCCTTGACCAAGAAGCGCGCCAAATCAATCCGCTGCTTTTCGCCATAGGAAACTTCCTGCCGCTCCAAGTCCAGCTTCTTGCTCAAGAAAGCCTCATTAAAATGCAGACTTTGGTACAAGGAAGTTTGGTCAGGTGCATTTATATCTCTGTATAGCGCGATATTGTCCGCCACACTTCCCTCGATAAAAAAGTCATTCTTTTGGATAAAGGCGATTTTCTGATAAAGGCTGTCGCTTGCTAGCTGGCTGACCGCTTGACCATTGACCATGATTTGACCAGCGTAGTTCTTCTTATCAAAATAATTAAGCAAGAGCTTCATCAAGGTCGACTTGCCCCGACCAGACTCGCCGATAATGGCATAGTGCTTGTCCTTGGCAAACTGATAAGAAAAATCCTGAAAGAGAGCCTTGTCGCCCAACTCCAGACCGAGATGTTCAAAATCAATCCGCTCAATCGTTTCTGTCAGATTTTGAGCGGGCTCCGCTTCTTTCTTAGCCAACTTAGCATCAAAATCATTCTCAATATCCTTAACAGTGCTCATGAGATTTTTGTTATTGATAAAAAGCTGCAAAGGAGTGAAGACAAAGTTCAAAAGCTGAAGACTGGCAATCAAAGCCCCAATCGTCAGTGAGCCTTGACTGACAAACCAAATCCCCAGAGACATACAAAATATCTGAGACAGAAAGCTAAAGAACATCATCAGATTCACAGAGCCTTCTTTTGCCACATTGTAACTTTTTCTGGCTTGCTCAAAATCGCTGTTACTGCTAGACAAGTGCTCAACCACCCTTTTTTGGATTTGCAAAAGTTTGATTTGCTCAAACCCTTCCAAAAAATTGGTGACTTGCTTCAAGAAATGATTGCTTTTCTGGGTAAAATTCGCCGTCGCTTTTCTCATCAAGAACCCCGGAATTTGCGACGTCGCCATAGTCAAGATAGAGATGAGGATAAAGCCCAGAGCCATTCGCCACTCAATCCAGAAGATAGCCAGCGTACTGATAAAAACCGAGAAAAAGGCAGCCACAATATCACAGCGTGGGGTCAAGTAATTCTCTTGGTAAATATCCATATTCTTGGTCATTGTGTTGAGATAGCTGTTTTCCTGCTCGGAAGCCTTGTCATGCAAATCCTTGTCATAAAAAGAATGGAAAAGCCTCGTTTTCACTTCTTCCAAGACTTGCTTATTATGATTGTTCTTGAACCAAATAGCCAGCAAGCTGCAAAAAGACCAAGCACAGGTGCAAAAAAGGCAGATAAAGAATTGTCCAAGCAAGTTAGAATGAGCCTTCTGCGCACTGTCCACAACGACTCCCAGCTGCAAAGAAAACAAAGTGATAAAAATCGTTGCTCCAATGCTAAAGATAGTCGCACCCAGATAAGAAGCGCGGTATTTCCGTAAAATTTCTTTCAACATTTAACTTTTCCTTCCAATTTTCGTCTAATTTTGAAAACGATCCAATACGGGATTGCCCAGCAGACATATAAAATAGCCAGCAAGCCCACAAGCACCATGAGTAGTCCTCTTTTCATCTTTCCTCCTTTACCTATTTAGAAATTTTTCTAAACAATGACCGCAAAAAACAAGCAACAAGCTTCACTTAACCAGCCTATAGTATTTAGATTTTTTTCTAAATACTCTGGTTTAAAAAATCCAGCCTAGAAAAACTAGATTTTTAAACATGTTTTTGATTGGATATTTTTTCTAGCTCGTCTCTATTTTTATAGAGCACCCATGAAAAAACAGCCAGCCAAATGGACAAACCCGTCACCAAACCTGAGACTGTCAGTAGAATGGAACTTCTTGCTTTCATCATTTTCTCCTCCTTCTTGCTGCCTTATGAAGGCAAGCATCTAGTCGGTAGATAGCGTTTAGAATTTTTTCTAAATACTTCTCAAAAATTATCTGGTCAATCATCGAAAGACCAAAAGCAAAGTAATTAGATTTCTTTCTAAATAGATTGTAACATGTCTTTTGGAAAATAGCAAGTAGTATTTTGATTTTTTTCTAAATAGCTAGCAAAATTCTAGCCTGTCTAGACTAGATTACTTTAATTCAATCAAACATTTCTCACACTTTCTGAAATCATTTCATCCCCTTACATAGAAAGCAGACACCATTTTATAGCCTCTAGGCATTTCGAGCCTTGTTTCCGTAACAAACCTTTGGTATAATATTAGCAACACAAGTCTAAAGGAGGCGCTTATGACTCAAAAAACGATCCGTCGCTGGGCTCCCTGGTCTATTTTAGGAAGCTGGCTGATTTATGTTGCAGATATATTGATTGCTATCTCTGATGGTTTTGGGAAGGGATTTTGGCAGCACATGCCTGATTTATCAGCTTGGAAAGTTGATTTTGCAGGCTATGCCTTACTTCTTTTCCCGCTTTTAGGAATGGGCGTCTATATCCTCTCTATCGGCCTGAGACAAAAATGGCTAGGAATAGTAGGAGCTTGGATTCTCATGACTGTCTGTGTTTTCCTCCACACCAGCTATTTCTATTTTGCTGCCACTTCGCGGCTGTATGCCCAAAATCCCTCTGCCGATATTGCAAAATTACTAGAAAGCTTTTCAATAGTGAAAAATAACTTTCTGCTTATTTATTTCGTACTTATGGCTGTACTTCTCCTATTTATTGTTATCCTCGTTTTGAGTAAGAAAACGGCTTACCCGAGCTGGTTTGCCCTAACAACTCCCTTAACAGGTATTCTCCTTAGTCGGATACTCAGCGCTATTGCACCAACCCTTCGTGAAATGCTTTCTCCTATTCTCATTCCTGCCTTTTGGTTTGCTTTAATGATAACAATAGCCATGATTTTTGCCCTAAAAGACAAAAACTTTACCAACAAGGAAGCAAGTAGCGCCAATAGACAACCTTAAATGCTAACATTAAAAGACAAGTCATAAAGTTCCTTTTATAAGGAACTTTTTTACTTATAATTAAAAGTCTCCCCTGCCAACTTATCAGCTAGCTTGGGAAAGATAGTATAAAATATGTGAGCTAAATTGAGTAAAAAAGGAAGATTGAGTTCTCGTTTATTTTTCCCTGTGGTTTTGACAATCTTTTTAGCAACCGCATCTGGTTCTAAGAGGAATCGGTCAACCGACTTGAGGTAGCTCCCATCTGGGTCTGCTTGGTCAAAAAATCTTGTTCGGATTGGTCCTGGATTAACAGTCGTCACATAGACACCATAGGGCATCAGTTCAAGGCGTAGAGCATTGGAAAAACCAATATCCGCAAACTTAGTCGCTGAGTAGAGACTGGATTTCCCTGTAGCCATCAAGCCTGCCATGCTAACGATATTGATGATATGCCCTTTTCGGCTCTTCTTCATATGACGAGCAATAAGACGAGACAGGTTCATCAAGGCAAAGGTATTGACCTCGAACATCTGGTGAATGTCTTTGTCAGAAATCTTGTCAAATTCTTCAAAAATTCCGTAACCAGCATTGTTAATCAAGACATCAATCTTTCCATAGCGAAGATAGACGTCTGCTACCAGAGTTTCTAGGGCTGAAGCATCAGTAATATCAATCTCAACTAATTCTGTGTGAGAATGATTTCCGTAGAGCTGAGCTAATTTTTCCTTATTTCTACCTAGTAAGATGAGTTGGTCATCTGGCAAAAGTTTGACCATTTCTTGGGCTAGACCCCCGCTAGCACCTGTAATGAGAATGGTTCGCATGTTTCTTCCTTTCTGTGGCACTTAAATTTCCACTTCTTCCAAGTCTTTAACCACATGGACATTCTCAAAAATACTAGCTGCATCTTTCTTAAGCTGGCTGATATCTTTTGAAAGGAAACGGGCACTGATATGGTTGAGCAAGAGGCGTTTGACTCCTGCTTCTTCCGCTACTTGTGCAGCCTGCATGTTGGTTGAGTGACCGTGATTGCGAGCAATTTTTTCATCTCCCTTGCCATAAGTCGACTCATGGACAAGGACATCGGCATTGACAGCTAAACGCACACTAGCATTGGTTTTACGGGTGTCACCCAGAATGGTGATAATCTTACCTGGACGGGGAGCTGAGATATAGTCTGCTGCCTTGATTTCAGTTCCATCTTCGAGAACAACGTCCTGGCCGTTTTTGATCTTTCCAAAAAGCGGACCAAATGGGACACCAGCAGCCTTGAGCTTCTCAGCATCCAAGGTACCTTCTAAGTCCTTTTGCATGACACGATAGCCAACACAGAAAATAGTGTGATCCAGCTCCTCTGCATACACAGTGAATTTATCGGTTTCAAGGATTTTCCCTAGAGAATCTTGATCAAACTCATGGAAATGAATGCGGTAAGGCAGACGAGAACCTGACACACGTAAACTAGTTAAGACAAAGGACTTGATCCCTTGCGGTCCATAGATTTCCAAATCCGTCTGCTCTTCATTGGCTTGAAAGGCACGACTAGAGAGAAATCCTGGCAAACCAAAGATATGGTCTCCATGCAAGTGTGTGATAAAGATTTTGCTGACCTTCCGTGGTCGAATCGTGGTTTCCAGAATGCGATTTTGCGTTCCTTCTCCACAGTCAAAGAGCCAAACTTCGTTAATCTCGTCCAAGAGTTTCAGGGCGAGACTTGAAACGTTGCGGGCTTTAGAGGGCTGACCAGCCCCCGTTCCTAAAAATTGAATATCCATTCGATACTTTCTAATTAATCAATATATAACATGGCTGTGCGATTTTCCGATCGGAAATAGCGCTTGCTAGAAAAAGCAACAGCTTCTTGCAGTAAATCCTCTTGGCTGTAGCCTTTGAGACGTTTACGACCATCCGCTAAGCTTTCCAAATCAGTCAAAGCTGTGAGACTCTCCACACTAACAACTTCCTCTTCTCCGGCATCCTTCATGTAAATCTTTCCAGATTCTTCAAAGACGAGTTGATGAGGGAAAATTTGCGCAATCTCAAAAAGCAAGTCATCCGAGATTTCCTCTTCATTTTCAGAGAAGATCCGCCCCAGACCATCACTCTCATAGCAAAACCCAAAAGATTTACCCGACAGGTTCAGACGAATAAAAGGCTTATTTTCAAAGGTGAAACTTGGTTCAACATTGTAGAGATTTAGTTCCTGACTGACTTTTGAAAAATAATCCGTCGCAGCTTCAGGACTCTTTTTCTGGTAGAGTTCAGCAAAGTAGGCATTGACTACACTCGGAGGAGGTGTGATGAGAGCTAACTGCTCCTGCTCTGCTTTGCCAGCTAGAAGCTGATCCAGATAGATCTTATCCAGACTTGTATAGCCTCCATATTTTAGAGCCAAGGTTTTAATATCAGTCATAAAATTCCTCTAACCTCCATTTATTTTTCTCAGAAATGTAGCCTGTAATCACTTCCCCGTCATCTTGATAATCGCGCTCTTCCAGAATCGCTACACTTTCTAAATCATGAATTTTGTAAGACTTAGAAAAAGGCACGCGCAGGGTAAAGACTTCAAAAATCTCCTTGATCTTCTCCAAAAACAATGCTTGCAACTGCTCACGACTATCCTCAGACTTGGCAGAAATGAGGGCATAAGGCGTTTGAGTAGGCGTGAAATCCTCCACCAAATCCGCTTTGTTATAAAGAGTCAAGCGAGGAATATCCTCCATGTCCAAGTCTTTCATGATGGACAGGACTGTTTTCTCATGCTCCTCGTGGTAAGGATTGCTGGCATCGATGACATGAACTAGTAGATCCACATGCTTGCTTTCTTCCAAGGTTGACTTAAAACTGGACACCAATTCTGTTGGCAAATCTTGGATAAACCCAACCGTATCAGTCAAGGTAACCTGAAGATTGCCCCCAAGATGGATACTCTTTGTCGTCGCATCCAGGGTCGCAAACAGCTCGTCTGCTTCATACTGGGTCTTGCTGGTCAAGGTGTTCATGATAGTTGATTTACCAGCATTGGTGTAGCCAATCAAACCAATCTTAAAGGTGCTTGACTCCAAGCGTTTTTCTCTGACTGTCGCCCGATTTTTCTCAACCACCTTGAGCTGGCGTTCGATATCCGTGATTTGATTGCGAACACTACGACGGTTCAGTTCCAGCTGGCTTTCACCAGGTCCACGGGAACCAATTCCCCCTGCCTGACGGCTGAGCATTATCCCCTGACCAACCAAGCGAGGCAAGAGATACTTGAGCTGGGCTAGGTGGACTTGGAGTTTCCCTTCATGGCTTCGAGCCCGCATGGCAAAGATATCTAAAATCAACTGCATACGGTCAATGACCTTGACACCCAGAACTTCCTCTAGATTGACATTTTGCCGTGGAGTCAAGCGATTATTGACAATGACAGTAGTAATTTCTTCCGCATCTACCAACAGTGCAATTTCTTCCAACTTACCAGAGCCAACAAAAGTCTTGGAATCATATTTTTCACGTTTTTGTCTGTAACTATCTACTACGACTGCTCCAGCAGTCTTAGCCAGACTAGCCAACTCTTCCATGGAGAGGTCAAAATTGTCCATGCCCTGCAGCTCAACACCAATCAGCAGGACCCGTTCCTCTTTTTTCTCCGTTTCAATCATCTAAAAACTCCTCTATCTGGCTAAAAATGCGGTCTTGCACACCAGACTCTCCAATCTGATAAAAGGTGACCTGCATGCGATTACGGAACCAGGTCAGCTGGCGCTTGGCAAAACGACGGGTAGCCTGCTTAAGATTCTCACTTGCTTCCTCAAGAGTTTGCTCTCCTCGAAAATAAGGGAAGAGTTCCTTGTAGCCAATGCCTTTAGCAGCCTGCACATCTGGATAATGGTCAAAAAGCCACTTAGCTTCATCCAAAAGACCAGCCTCAAACATCAGATCTACTCGGCGATTGATACGATCATAAAGCTGACTGCGTTCATCATCCAAGCAGATGATCAGAGGTTCATACAAGGTTTCCTGATTTTTCAAATCCTGACCAAAATGGGCAATCTCCAAGGCACGCATAGCACGACGACGGTTAAACTGGGGAATCTCAAGGCCTACTTGCTTCACCAGATGAGCTAATTCCTCATCTGAATAAGACTCTAAACTAGCTCGATAAGCTAATATCTCCTCATGAGGTGTCTCCCCACCTAGATGGTAGCCTTCCAGCAAGCTCTGGACATAAAGCCCGGTTCCACCCGCGATAATCGCTAGCTTACCACGGCTTTGAATATCCTCAATAGCCTTCTTAGCTTCTGAAACAAAATCAAAAGCCGAGTAAGACTCGGTCACCTCTCTGACATCAATCAAATGATGAGGAACTTCAGCTTGTTCCTCTGGGCTAGCCTTGGCCGTCCCAATATCTAGCCTTCTGTATACTTGCTGACTGTCACCACTGACCACCTCTCCACCAAAGCGCTTGGCCACTTCAATAGCAAGGGCTGTCTTCCCAACAGCAGTCGGTCCAACAATCACAATTATTTTTGTTTTCATCTTTTTTCCTTGAAAAATTCCCATTTTTTCGTTACTATTATTATATCACAAAAAGGTCGGTCAGAAAAATGCTACCACTTAAGGAGTTTGGCTGATCGGGAAGATAAAGGAGGAAGACTCATGGCTAAAGGATTCGCTAAAGGTCTTGTAACAGGTGTCGCAGGGACTGTCGCTGCCGTTGCAGGTGCAGTATATGCAATTAAAAAGAAAGTGATTGAGCCAGAAGAGCAAAAAGCAGCTTTCATCGAAGAAAACCGCAAAAAAGCAGCTCGCCGTCGCGTATCACATTAATCAACAAAAGAAGTTGAGATTTCTCAACTTCTTTTTATTTTCTTAAATAGCCAAATCAAACTTCAGCTGTGGCTTGACTGGATCATAGTCAACCAACTCAAAGTCCTCCGCTTTGATGTCAAAGAAATTGGTCCCATCTGGAACATTTAAAACCAAGCGAGGTTGGCAGTTTGACGGCTCACGACGGAGCAATTCCTCTGCTTGTTCAAACTGATTATCATAGATATGGAGGTTGTTGATGAAGTAGAAGAACTTCCCAACCTTCCAGCCAAAATGCTTGGCAATCATCATTTGAAGAGCTACGTACTGCATAGCGTTAATGTGGTGGGCCACCAACATATCGTTAGAACGCTGGGTCAAGGTCGCATCCAGATAGATGTCCCCATCAACGCGACGGACATCAAACATAGTCTGAAAGGCGCATGGAAGAAGACCATCTGTTGTCTCAAAAGCCTCATAATCCCAGAGCGAGATGATATTGCGACGGTTCCAAGGATTAGCTTCCAATTGCTTGAGAATCTTATTGATGATATCATGTTTCTTAACGACCGCCCCATAGCGTTCACCGATAGTTCCCGTATCTCCCACTTCCCAGTCATTCCAGTAGTGAACATCGTACTTGTTATTGAGAACATCTAAGCTATTAGACTGATCTTGGTAGATCCAGAGTACTTCCTTGATAGCGGATTTGATTGCAATGGGACGCAAGGTTGTGATGGGAAATTCCCATTTGGCCAAATCATACTCCGCAAAGGCACCCGTTACGTACTTAGAATTGGCAACTGTCCCATCCTTATACTTAGGACGTGCCTGCTCAGAAAAGACACCTTCCTTAAGAATTCGTTCTATATTTTCTTTAAAAATCGTATCAGCTTTTGTCATTTACTCTCACCTCATTTATTGTCCTAACTAGTATAGCATAAAAAAAGAAAGGAGGAAAATCACTGGCTTTAAAGTAGTGTTTTTCTCCTTTTATGATCTTATTGCAATACAAGCGATGCTGCTCCGATAACTCCAGCGTCATTTCCTAGAGTTGCAAGAGCTAGTTTAGTTGTTGTGCGTACTTGTGGGAAGGTATTTTCGTCATAGACTTTTTGAACACCTTGTAGAAGGAATTCTCCCGCAGCTGACACCCCACCACCGATTACGATTGTTGAAGGGTTGAGGATGGAGCCGATGTTGGCACACGCGATTCCCAAGTAACGTGAGAAGTTACGGTAAACGATCAAGGCAAGGTCGTCCCCTTCTTTAGCCAAGTCAAAAACAGTTTTTGCTGTTACTTCTTCACCGTCGTCGATCAAGCGTTTCAAGGTCGCATCGCCTTCGTATTCATCTGCATAGCGACGAGTCAAGTTGACAATCCCTGTTGCAGAAGCAACTGTCTCAAGACAGCCTTTTTTACCACAAGTACATGCGATTGGTTGGTCAAAGTCAACAGTGATGTGGCCAAGCTCACCTGCTGCACCAGCAACACCGTGAAGCAATTTGCCTTCTGCCACGATACCGCCACCAACACCTGTACCAAGTGTCATAAAGACAACGTCTGGTTGGTTTTCACCAGCCCCCATCCAGCGCTCACCAAGAGCAGCTACGTTGGCATCATTATCGATGAAGAATGGAATCCCCAAGGCTTTTTCAATCTTTTCTTTAATTGGTTGAAGGGTTTTCCAGTTGAGGTTGTAGGCACCGATAACAGTCCCTTTTTCACGGTCAACCACACCAGGTGATCCCATTCCAATGCCTCGGAAATCCGTCGCTGACAATCCAAGCAAGTCCAAACGATGCTGAATAGACTCAATCATATCATCTACAATATGGCTTCCTTCATCCAAAATGTTGGTCTTAATAGACCATTTTTCTTGGATTTCTCCCTCTTGAGTTAAAATTGCAAACTTGATAGAAGTTCCACCAAGGTCAATCCCAATAATCTTTTGACTCATCGTCTTCTCCTTTTTAATTGAAAATGCTTACAGATATAGTATAACAAAATCGTCTCTTTTGTGCAAAGGTTTGCAGGCTACAAGCCAAAATTAAAACATCTCATTTGCTTCACTATTTGTAAAAATTAGTCACCTAAATGTTGAATGGCATAGTTTGCTTCTTCTTTTGTAAATTTTCTAAAATAAGGAGAAGTTAGCCTCTCATAAATTTCTGTCTTTGACAAATGGGCATTCTTTCGGTATTCTCTTGCTTGAATTAAGGCATTTGCCTTATAGTCTGCTTGCAAATGATTGATAGCATATTGTGCAGTGTCACTATTAAAACCTTCAAAAATTAACATCTCATAAATTCTTTTTTTTGACAAATGAATCCTATTATAATCTTGTGCTGTCTTTAAAGCTGCTGAGTATGGATTCCCGGCTGCTGGTTTTGGTTGTCGTACACCATCGTTTCCTACATAGTAACGACCACCATCTACCCATTTACCCCTTACCATTTTGCCTTCAGAATTAACATAGTAACGGCCACCATCTACCCATTCATTCTTGGCCAACTTTCCATCTGATTTATAATAATAGTCCCCTACCCATTTATTGCGGGCAATGCTTCCTTCTGGTGTTAAATCTAGTTTTTGAATGGCATAGTCTGCTTCTTCTTTTGTAAATTTTCTAAAATAAGGAGAAGTTAGCCTCTCATAAATTTCTGTCTTTGATAAATTGGCATTCTTTCGGTATTCTCTTGCTTGAGCTAAGGCATTCGCCTTATAGTCTGCTTGCAAATGATTGATAGCATATTGTGCAGTGTCACTATTAAAACCTTCATAAATTAACATCTCATAAATTCTTTTTTTTGACAAATGAATCCTATTATAATCTTGTGCTGTCTTTAAAGCTGCTGAGTATGGATTCCCGGCTGCTGGTTTTGGTTGTCGCACACCATCGTTTCCTACATAGTAACGACCACCATCTACCCATTTACCCCTTACCATTTTGCCTTCAGAATTAACATAGTAACGGCCACCATCTACCCATTCATTCTTGGCCATCTTACCATCTGATTTGAGATAATAATTTCCTACCCATTTGTTGCGAGCGTAGCTGCCTTCTGCTGTGAGATAATAATAGGATCCATAGTTTTTATCATAAATCCAGTCACTTTTAACCTTTTTTCCATCAGAATCAACATAATAACGACCACCATCTACCCATTCATTTTTAGCTCTCTTTCCATCTGATTTGAGGTAGTAATTTCCTACCCAGCCAGACTGAACTTTAGATTGTGATTTATCCTGTTTAGGAGTTGTTTCTTTAGCTTTTTCAGTCGGTTTTGATGCTGGTGTTTTTGGTTTCTCAGCAGGTTTTTGTGCTGGTGTTTTTGGTTTCTCAGCAGGTTTTTGTGCTGGCGTTTTCGGTTTCTCAGCGGGTTTTGGTGCTGGTTTTGGTTGCCACACACCATCGTATCCTACATAATAACGACCACCATCTACCCATTCATTTTTGGCCATCTTACCATCTGATTTTAGATAGTAATTACCTACCCATTTGTTGCGAGCGTAGCTGCCTTCTCCTGTTAAATAATAGTATGACCCATAGTTATTGTCATAAATCCACTCAGCTTTAGCCATCTTACCATCTGATTTAAGATAGTAATTGCCTACCCATGTGTTGCGAGCGTAGCTGCCTTCTCCTGTTAAATAATAGTATGACCCATAGTTATTGTCATAAATCCATTCATTTTTAGCTCTCTTCCCATTTGATTTGAGATAGTAATTACCTACCCATGTATTACGAGCGTAGCTGCCTTCTCCTGTTAGATAATAGTATGACCCATAGTTTTTATCATAAATCCATTCATTCTTGGCCATCTTTCCATCTGATTTGAGATAGTAATTGCCTACCCAAGCATTTTGGACATAGTTTCCCGAAGAGTTTAGATAGAAATAAGAATTAGCTTTTTTATCAAAAATCCACTTATTAGTAACTTTAGCACCATTTTCATAGTACGATGAGCCTACCCAACCAGACTGAGCTGTAGATTTGGACTTATCCTCTTTAGGACTTGTATTTTTAGGTTTCTCAGCTGGTTTTTGAGCTGGCGTTTTCGGTTTCTCAGCGGGTTTCGGCGCTGACGTTTTCGGTTTCTCAGCGGGTTTTGGTGCTGACGTTTTCGGTTTCTCAGCGGGCTTTGGCGCTGGTGTTTTTGATTTCTCAGCTTGATTTGACGCCGAAGTTGTATTCTCTTTTACAACCTTACCATTTTTAGATGCATCCTTTTCTTGAGCAGAAACATGCTGAGCCGAAAAAGGAAAGTCTCCAGTTGTATCTGTAAGTGAAATGAGTCCCAGTGTTGCAGTTGCTAAGCTGGTTACTAAAATTTTTTTTGATTTTTTCATAAAAATCTCCGTTGTTTTTAATGATTTATACCTATAGTATACCATATACTTAATTTTTTTACACTCAAATAATAACTATTTATGAAAGCCCTATTTTAAAATGAAGTGCAACACAAAAGACATGTTCATCTGATATACTAGAGTTGCGAAAAACAGTATAAAGGAAGATGAACATGTCCACTAATTATTCTCATACAAGCACTTATCTGAAGCTGAGCGACTAGAAATTGAAGCTTATTTAAACGTAGGACTCAAACCTGCTGAGTTTGCTCGTAGACTGGGGGAAACTGCTCTACTATTACTCGTAAAATGAATCGTGGTTCCATAACACAAGTGAAATAGGTCAATGGGCAGAATATCTATTACCTACACCATTATGCAGATGCTACCCATAACCGTTATCAGTATGCTAGAGAAGCCAGCTATTATTTGAAACTAGATCGTTTATCGGACGACTTTCTGAAAGAATTTACAGAAGTAATGGGAGAGAAACCAACGGGACATAGCATAGATGCCTTTGTTCACACCTATAAACTCCAACCCCTTTTTGAAATTGGAAAATCCATTCTGTTCTGAGTGGAAAGACAATAGGAGAACCTTCTATTTTGAACTTGGCTATAGTCCGCAAAAAAAGCTGTTTGAGCTCACTCAAACAGCTTTAAAGATACTCTCTTAATTAGAGGAACAACTTTGTTACACTTGACTTGTCAATCAGTGTTAAAATAGTTATTCTAAATAATTAGTCGTCAAGATGTTGAATTGCATAATTAGCTTCTTCTTCTGTAAAGCCATCTATATAAGAGGTCAATTGATTGAAAAGACCAGATTTAGACATATTAAATAATTTTCTATAGTTCTTAGCATTAAACAATGCATTATATTTATAATCAGCTTTTAGATGATCAATAGCATATTGAGCTGCATCATTTGAAAATTTATCAAATTGAGAAGTTAATTGTCTATACATACGTTTTTTTGACATATGGAATAGCGAGTTATAACTCTTTGCCTTTTCTAAAGCAGCAGAATATTCACTATTGGTTGATGATTTGGTTTCCCATAATCCATTAGCTCCTACATAGTAACGACCACCATCTACCCATTCACTTTTAGCCATCTTACCGTTTGATTTAAGATAGTAATTTCCTACCCAAGTACTACGAGCGTAACTTCCCTCTGAAGTCAAGTAGTAGTACGAACCATAGTTCTTATCATAAACCCACTCACTCTTAGCCATCTTACCATTTGACTTCAAATAGTAATTGCCTGACCAAGCATTGCGAGCATAGCTACCTTCTGATGTTAGATAGTAATATGAACCATAGTTCTTATCATAAATCCACTCACCTTTAGCCATCTTACCATTTGATTTCAAATAGTAGTTGCCTGACCAAGCATTACGAGCATAACTACCTTCTGCCGTTAGGTAGTAGTATGAACCATAGTTCTTATCATAAACCCACTCACCTTTAGCCATCTTACCATCTGATTTAAGATAATAATTGCCTACCCATGTATTACGAGCGTAGTTACCTTCTGCTGTTAGATAATAATAGGATCCATAATTTTTATCATAAATCCATTCACTCTTAGCCATTTTACCATCTGATTTAAGATAGTAATTGCCTACCCAAGCATTTTGGACATAGTTTCCCGAAGCATTTAGATAGAAATAAGAATTAGCTTTTTTATCAAAAATCCACTTATTAGTAACTTTAGTACCATTTTCATAGTACGATGAGCCTACCCAACCAGACTGAGCTGTAGATTTGGACTTATCCTCTTTAGGACTTGTATTTTTAGGTTTCTCAGCAGGTTTTTGAGCTGGTGTTTTCGGTTTCTCAGCGGGTTTCGGCGCTGGTTTTGGTGCTGGCTTTGACTCTGGTTTCGGCGCTGGTGTTTTTGGTTTCTCAGCAGGGTTTTGAGCTGGTGTTTTCGGTTTCTCAGCTTGATTTGGCGCCGAAGTTGTATTCTCTTTTACAACCTTACCGTTTTTAGAAACATCCTTTTCTTGAGCAGAAACATGCTGAGCCGAAAAAGGAAAGGCTCCAGTTGTATCTGTAAGTGAAATGAGTCCCAGTGTTGCAGTTGCTAAGCTGGTTACTAAAATTTTTTTTGATTTT